>NZ_JBDTCG010000112.1:0-29355 GCF_039923675.1 Collimonas sp. | reverse complement strand
GCTGACAAAGGCGATGACAGCGAGCGGATCAGGGAACAGATTGTAGTAATAGGAAGCCAAGTCGTCATCCCCAGAAAGCGTAATTCGATCAAGGGAAACGACGATCTCGACAGAGGCTTGTATCGATGCCGGCATTTGGTGGAGAACGCTTTTGCGCGGCTGAAACACTACCGCGCCTTGGCAACCAGATTCGATAAACTGAAAAGAAATTATGAGAGCGTAGTCGCCATGGCGTGTGCCTTTTTATGGTTGTCTATGTGAAACGTCAACAGACCCTAGCCTTTCGACGATGTTATTCAGAATAAATCGACTAGTCTTCAATCACAGCTAGTCCGTTACGCTTTTTTTCTCTGAGACCGTCGAGCATTTGCTGAAGCACTTCTGGTGGATGTCCAACCCAATCATTCACTTTACCGATGATTCTCACTGGCTGACGTGTGCGGTAGGATTGTGTCAGGTTTCCGGGAAAACGCTTATTTGTCAGGTTTGGGTCGTCCTCAAAAGTGCCTGTAGGCTCGACGATGTAGATGTAACCATTGCCCTCTACTCCGGCAAGCGATGTGGACAATTCCGCACCCCAGACAGCCGGCTCCAAGAGGGCAGTGAAATACACGTTGTTTGAGATCCGGCCCTCCTCGAAGTTAGATTCGAAACCGGGTACCAACAGGTCGCCTATTTCGAGGTCGTATCTGCTGCCGTGGTAGAAAGGCCCTTTCACTCTGGCACAGGTCTCATGCGTAACTGGAATCCAATCTACATTGCTCATTTGCACATCCCCTTAAAGTTTCATTTTTGGCCCAACGCCAACTTGAATGCGGTAGTCTGTTTTTGGCCGGACTTCGACCTTCGCGAAAGACCGAATTCGACTGTGGATTCAACCGGTGAATGCAACAGATTGATGAAGTCGTTCGGCCGGAGTGTCTCGGTCCACTATTCTCCAATAAACTGGGGGAGGCGCCCGGAACCTTTATGAATCCAAGTATCCTGAAATTGTTGTCGAGTATTTGATAGATGCGAACAAGTCGTTGGTAATCAGGTGAAATGTATGAAGAACAGCAATGCCACGTGATAGGCGCATTTGATTGGAAGTAAGCACCTTCGATGGTTTCTGGCTTCATGATTCCTCGTTGTTAAATGCGGACCGCCGGCTTACTTCCAGACGCGATTCGCGTTGGCATGCGATATCTCGCAGTGTAAATTGTAATGACTGTAATCAACTGTGACTGGGGTCGAACGCGAGGCTATGATACAGGCTCGCCAGAGACGTGAAAAAGCTGTCATTAAGTTGTCATTTCCACGTCTTAACGGCTAAATTCCAAGGAAGCGGTCATAAGCCAGATCGGAACCTTCACGCGTTGCGCGAAAATGCTGTCAGAATCGCCTTCAGGATAGTTTCGGAGCGAAGCTGCCCATAGCCATGGCCGTATGCGCTGGAGGTGACGACGACGACCATGTTCATTGACGGCATCACATAAATTTTATTGCCGCCATTGCCCGAGGCGAAAAATACCGGAACTTCCCTGTCTGCGACAACCTGTATTTTCGAATACCAGAAATAACCATAGTAATCGGCGTAGTGGTCCACTTCGGCGATGCTGACGTGCGGCGCCAACGCGGCGGCGATCCATGCGGCGCTGATCAACTGCTTGTCTTGATACTTCCCTTGGTCGAGCACGAGTTGACCGACCTTGGCCAGGTCGCGGGCCGATAATGACAAATTACCCTGTCCCTTGGTATGACCGGTATCGTCTCGCCCCCACTGCCATTGGACCACGCCCAGCGGTTCGAACAGTGCGGCACGGGCGAAATCCTGCAAATCCTGGCCTGTCGCTTTTTCGACTAACATCCCTGCGATGTATGCGGTCAGCGAGTTATAGCGGTACAGGGTTCCTGGCGGTGTCGCGCGCGGTACCTTCAGCAGGAAGCGGACCGGATCGGTCGCTGCGTCCAGCTTATCTTCATTGCCTGGCGAAGCGGGATCGTCGTCAAACGAGGCTAGCCCAGAGCGCATTGTCAGAACATCGTCAATGCTTGCGTCTCCAATCGCGCTGCCACTAGTCGTTGGCCAGTATTTATCGACTCGATCGGACACTTGGCCTAATTTGCCTCGGTCCATGGCTGCACCGACTAACAGCGCGGTAATGCTTTTACCCGCCGAGCGGACGTCGCGTAGTGTCTCCGACGTTTCACCATTGTAATAACGTTCCGCGATAATTTGACCTTCTTGCAGGACGACTACGCCTCGCAAATCCGCATGTTCGTCGCGGTCCCAACCGGTCAGTACGCTATTCAGATCCGCTTTTTCCGCCAGGGCAGGTTGAGAAAACACGCCGGCGCAAAGCAGCAGGCATAACACGCTGGCGCGAGGATTGAATCCCATAAAGGTTCTCCAAAAAACAGCCGCCGACGGCAACTCGTCATGTCCTTTTACATACTAACTGGCGGCAGCTTGGGTTGCGTTAACCCAAGCTGTATGAATCGGGCGTTACGCAAACTCGATGCGTTGCGTAGTTTGCGAATCAAACCAATGTAACGCCGCGGGATCGAAACCCGCAGTGATTTGCTGGCCAGCCGTGACCGTAGTCGCCGCCGGCACGCGCATCACCAGCAACTGGTCGCCAATCGAAGCATGCACCAGCAAATCGGCGCCTAAGGCCTCTACCAGCTCCGCCCGCATGCTCAAACCAGGCAGGCCAAAGATCAGTTGTTCAGGGCGCAGACCCATGATGCAGTCTTGACTGGCAATCGCATTGCAGCTTGATGGCAAAGGGATGGCGCTGGCATTTTCTATCATGAAGCTGCCGCCGTCCGCCGCCACGCGTCCGTGCAGCAAGTTCATCGGCGGCGAACCGATGAAGCTGGCGACAAATGTCGTGGCAGGGCGCGCATACACCTCGGCTGGCGTGCCGATCTGCTCTGCGCGGCCGCCGTTCATGACGATCATGCGTTGACCCAGGGTCATGGCTTCAACCTGGTCATGTGTGACATACAGACTGGTAGTGCCGAGTGTGCGATGCAGCTTCTGGATTTCCAGCCGCATCTGCACGCGCAGCTTGGCGTCCAGGTTGGACAGCGGTTCGTCGAACAGGAATACCGCCGGTTCGCGCACGATTGCACGTCCCATCGCTACCCGCTGGCGCTGGCCGCCGGACAGCTGGCGCGGCGTGCGTTCCAGTAGCGCGCCCAGTTCCAGGATCTTGGCGGCTTTTTGCACGCGCGTTTCGATATCGTCCTTGCTCAGGCCGCGGATCTTCAAGCCGTAAGCCATGTTCTCGTACACACTCATGTGCGGATACAAGGCATAGTTCTGGAACACCATCGCGATATCGCGGTCCTTCGGCTCCAGCTTGTTGACTACCCGGTCGCCGATGACGATATCACCCGAGGTGACTTCTTCCAGCCCGGCCACCATGCGCAGCAAGGTTGACTTGCCGCAGCCGGAAGGACCGACCATGACAATGAACTCGCCATCGGCGATATCGATTGAAATGCCATGGATGACATCGACGGCCTTGGGCGCCTTGCCGTAGGTTTTCTTGACGTTCTCTAGGTGTACTTTTGCCATATCACTTCTCGGAATCAACCAATCCTTTAACAAACCATTTTTGCATCACCACCACCACCAGCCCCGGCGGCAGCATCGCCAGCACCAGAGTGGCCATGACCATATTCCATTCCACCGCCGAATCGCCGCCAACGATCAAGGTCTTGATGCCGATACCGATTGGGTACATGTCCTGGTTGGTGGCGATCATCAGCGGCCACAGGTACTGGTTCCAGCCGTAGATGAACATGATCACGAACAGCGCGATGATATTGGTGCGCGATAGCGGCCAGATCACGTCCTTGAAAAAGCGCAAAGGCCCGGCGCCGTCGATCCGCGCCGCCTCCGCCAACTCGTCCGGAATGGTCAGGAAGAACTGGCGGAACAGGAAGGTGGCGGTAGCTGACGCAATCAACGGAATGGTCAGGCCGGCATAGGTGTTCAGCATGTGGAAATCGGACACCACCTGGTAGGTCGGCGTGATGCGCACCTCCACCGGCAGCATCAGCGTCATGAAAATCATCCAGAAGAATAGCGAGCGGCCGGGGAAGCGGAAGTAGGTCATGGCGAAAGCCGACAGCATCGAAATCGAGATCTTGCCGATGGCGATCGCCAGCGCCGAAATCAGGCTCACTACCAGCATGCGCGCCACCGGCGGCGACGAAACGTTGCCGGACGTGCCCTTGGTCAGCAGTGCGCTGTAGTTGTCGATGAAGTGGGTGCCGGGCAGCAGCGACAGCGGCGCCGCCGACGCTTGCTCCGCGCTTTGCGTACTGGCGACAAAGGCAATGTAGAGCGGAAAGGCGATGATGATGACGCCCAGGATCAGCACCAGGTGGCTGACCATGTCGAGGATGGGGCGGCGCTCAATCATGGGTGGCTTTCATGATATTACTGTCAGCCCTGTCATCCCCGTGTACGCGGGGATCCAAATTATCACATAACATGGCAGCCAAGATGGATTCCCGCGTGCGCGGGAATGACTCGGTCAGAAATGACTCGGTCGGAAATGACGTGTCGAGGTTGTTCAAGATATCTTTCATGCGTACTGGACTTTCTTTTCAACATACTTGAACTGCACCACGGTGAGGACGATGACGATGGTCATCAGGATCACCGACTGTGCGGCCGCGCCGCCCAGGTCGCCCCCCTTGAAGCCGTCATTGAACACCTTGTAGACCAGGATATCGGTATCCTTGCCCGGACCGCCCTGGGTGGTGGCTTCGATAATCGCAAAGGTGTCGAAGAAGGCGTAGACGATATTGACCACCAGCAGGAAGAAGGTAGTGGGCGACAGCAGCGGGAAAACAATGGTGGCAAAGCGCTTGACCGGTCCGGCGCCGTCGATGGCGGCGGCTTCGATCAGCGATTTCGGGATCGATTGCAGGCCGGCCAGGAAAAACAGAAAATTGTAGCTGACCTGTTTCCAGACGGCGGCGATCACGATCAGGATCATCGCGTGGCGGCCGTTCAGCACATGGTTCCAGTCGATGCCGATGTAATGCAGCCAGTGGGAGACGATGCCCAGGGTCGGGCTGAGCATGAACATCCACAGCACGCCGACCACCACCGGCGATACCGCATACGGCCAGATCAGGAAGGTCTTGTAGATGGCGGCGCCCTTGATGACGCGATCGGCAAAGGCGGCCAGGATCAGCGACAACGACAGGCCGAGTCCCGCAACCAGCACCGAAAAGACGGCGGTGGTCTTGAAAGAGGCGAGGTAATTGCTATCGGCGAACAGCGTACGGAAATTGTCGAACCAGACGAATTCCGAATAACCGCCGAAGGCATCCTGCAGCAGCATCGACTGGTACATGGCTTGTGCCGCCGGCCAGACGAAAAACAAAAGAGTGACAATGATCTGTGGCGCGACTAGCGCATAGGGCAGCCAGACAGATTTGAAGCGAGCGCGTTTTTCCACGATGGGACTTTCAGGGTGTGGCTAAGATGCAATTCCCGCAGTGTAGGTGAACACTGCGGGAAGACCAACTATTCAGGCTGTGCCGAAAACCATGGGCGCTTACTGTTGCTGTGCGGCCATGGTTCAGCGGTAGGGATAATTACTTGTTGGTTTTTTCAAAACGTTCCAGCAACAAATTGCCGCGTTCCACGGCAGTATCCAGCGCCTGCTTGGCAGTGAGCTTGCCGGTCCAGACATTTTCCAGTTCTTCGTCGATGATGGTGCGGATCTGCGGCATGTTGCCGAGGCGGATGCCGCGCGACTTGTCGGTGGTCTTGGTGATCATCTGCTTGACCGGGACATCGGTGCCGGGGTTGCGGTCATAGAAGCCGGACTTGCGGGTAATTTCGTAAGCCGCAAGCGTGGTCGGCAGGTAACCGGTTTCCTGATGCCACTTGGCTTGCACTTCCGGCTGCGACAGGAATTTGAAGAATTTCGCCACGCCCTTGTAGTCCTCGGTTTTCTTGCCGCCCATGACCCACAGCGAAGCGCCGCCGATCATGGTGTTTTGCGGTGCGCCCGGGACGTCGTTGTAGTAAGGCAGGGTAGCGATGCCGAACTTGAACTTGGAATTCTTGGCGATATCCGCATAGCTGGAAGACGAGCCGGTCAGCATGCCGCATTCGCCGGCATAGAATTTTGAAGTGGCTTCATCCTTACGGCCGGCATAAGTGAACAGACCTTGCTTGGCCCAGTTGGCGAGGTTCTCGATATGCTTGACGTGCAGCGGGCTGTTGAACTTGAGGCGCGTATCGAGGCCGTCGAAGCCGTTGTTCTTCGAAGCGAATTCAACGTTATGCCAGGTCGAGAAAGATTCCAGTTCCACCCATGACTGCCAGGTCGTGGTGTAGCCGCATTTGGCGCCGCTGGCTTTCAGTTTGGCAGCATCGGCCGCCAGTTCGGTCCAGGTGACTGGCGGCTTGTTCGGATCGAGTCCGGCCTTGGTAAACATATCCTTGTTATAGAACATGACCGTGGTCGAGCTGTTGAACGGCAACGACAACAAGCCGCCGCCCTTGGGTGCTGCATAGTAGCCGCCGATGGCCGGCAAGTAGGCGGCTGGATCGAACGGTTCGCCGGCCAGCTTCATGACTTCCGACACCGGCTTGATGGCGCCTTTGGAATACATCATGGTGGCGGTGCCGACTTCGAATACCTGCAAGATGTCTGGCGCGTTGCCGGCGCGGTAAGCTGCGGTCGCCGCAGCCATGGCTTCATCATACTGGCCCTTGTAGACCGGCACTACCTTGTACTCGGTTTGGCTCTTGTTGAATTCATCGGCCAGGCCGTTGACGCGATCGCCAATGGCGCCCGCCATCGAATGCCACCAGGAGATCTCGGTAACGGCATGTGCCGACACACTGACTGTGGCGAGCGCGCAGGCGATGGCTAGTGCGTTGAATTTCAATTTCATGGGGCCCCCGTAAAATTTTTTGATGATAGCGGATCGATATGACGACCGCGTGACGGTTTAGGACTCGTCCCAAACCGAGGTTCTGTAAAGCCGGATTCTATAGGTGACTTTATAGGCGGCGCAATGTTTGTTTTGGGGATTAGCTGCAGCAGTCTACCTGCGTGCCTTGTCCCTTGCCGGTAGTTGTTGCCCGTCACCGGAGTTTGGAAAATACACAAGTGTAATAAAAATTACTCATTACCCGAGGCATCGCACTAGCTTTAAGATTGACATGCGATAAATCCTTAAATACCATCGTTTGCATGGTTTTTCATTTAAAACCAATCTAAGTGTAAATTAAATTACACATTATAAAAATATCAGGAGACTCAATGATCCCGCGCCAGCTGTTCAATGCCGACCACGAAGAATTCCGCCAAAACCTGCGCCGTTTCCTCGATGCTGAAGTCTTGCCGCGTCACGCCGGCTGGGAAGAGCAGGGCTTTGTCGACCGTGATATCTGGCAACGCGCCGGCGAACTGGGTTTCCTTTGCACCAACATGCCGGAAAACTACGGCGGTTCCGGTGTCGACCGCAAATTCAGCACCATCGTGCTGGAAGAACTGGCCAGCACCAACGCCTCCGGTATCGGCTGGCCTTTGCACTCGGACATCGTCGCGCCTTACCTGCTGCGCTACGGCAGCGAAGAATTGAAACAGGCATGGCTGCCGAAAATGGCGGCGGGCACCGTGATCACAGCGATCGCCATGTCGGAACCCGGCACCGGTTCGGATCTGCAGGCGATACAGACCACGGCGATCGAGGATGGCAACGACTACATCGTCAACGGTTCCAAGATTTTCATCACCAACGGCTATAACAGCGACATGGTGGTGGTGGCGCTCAAGGTAGGCGACAAGGCGCGCGGCGCCAAGAATGTCTCGCTGCTGGTGATCGAAGCCGATCGCCCGGGCTTCAGCAAGGGCAAGCCGCTGAAGAAGATCGGCATGAAAGCGCAGGATACTTGCGAACTGTTCTTTGAAAATGTACGGGTGCCGAAGACCAATATCGTCGGCCAGGTCGGCGCCGGCTTCACCATGCTGATGCAGGAACTGGCCTGGGAGCGGCTGTTGATCGCCATCACCTCGGTGGCCAATGCGGAAGCGATGCTGGACCTTACCATCGAATACACGCGTGACCGCCAGGCGTTCGGCCGGTCGGTGTCCTCATTCCAGAATACCCGCTTCAAGCTGGCCGAGATGAAAACCGAGCTGCAGATTGCGCGGGTGTTTGTCGACCGTTGCGTCGAGCTGGAAGTCAAGGGCGAGCTGCGGGTGGACGCCGCCGCTGCCGCCAAGTACTGGTGCTCCGACCTGCAAGGCAAGGTGTTGGATCAATGTTTGCAACTGCACGGCGGTTATGGTTTCATGCAAGAGTATCCGATTGCGCGCGCCTTCATCGATGCCCGCGCCCAGCGTATCTATGGTGGCACCAATGAAATCATGAAAGAGATTATTTCGCGGACAATCTGAGCGTTAGATTGCCGGGAGCAGGTTTTTCCAATTAATTAAAGATAGATATCATGACAAATGAATTGCGTTACGACGGTCGCGTTGCAATAGTCACCGGCGCCGGCAATGGCCTGGGTCGGGTTCACGCTTTGCTGCTGGGAGCGCGCGGCGCCAAGGTGGTGGTGAATGACCTGGGCGGCGACGTCCACGGCGGCGGCAAGTCCAGCGCTGCCGCCGACCAGGTGGTGGCCGAGATTGTCGCCGCCGGCGGCGAGGCCGTCGCCAACTACGATTCCGTGGAAGATGGCGGCAAGATCGTGCAGACCGCGCTCGACCAATTCGGCGGCATCGATATCGTGATCAACAACGCCGGTATTTTGCGTGACAGCAGCTTCGCCAAGATGACGGAAGATGACTGGGATTTGATCTATCGCGTCCACGTGCTGGGTGCGTTCCGGGTGACTCATGCAGCGTGGCCGCACATGCGTAACAAGGGCTACGGCCGCATCGTCATGAC
Source organism: Collimonas sp. (assembly GCF_039923675.1). Classification (GTDB taxonomy): domain Bacteria; phylum Pseudomonadota; class Gammaproteobacteria; order Burkholderiales; family Burkholderiaceae_D; genus Collimonas. The sequence goes on along the minus strand of NZ_JBDTCG010000112.1, from coordinate 20,427 downwards.
CACATCTGCGGCCGGCATCTACGGCAATTTCGGCCAGGCCAACTACAGCATGGCCAAGATGGGTTTGATCGGCATGGCGAATACGCTGGCGGTTGAAGGCGCTTCCAAGAACGTACTGGTCAACATCATCGCGCCGCTGGCCGGTTCGCGCATTTCCGAGACAGTGATGCCGCCGCAAATGCTGGAAGCGCTGAAGCCCGAATACGTAGCGCCGCTGGCGGCTTACCTGTGTCATGAAAGCTGCAAGGAAAGCGGCAGCCTGTTCGAGGTTGGCGCCGGTTTCCATGCCAAGCTGCGCTGGGAGCGCACCCAGGGCCATCATTTCCAGGGGCAGGCTTTCGGTCCTGAGGAAGTGGCGGAGAAATGGGCGGAGATTGGAGATTTCAGCGACGCCACTTATCCCAAGACCATCGGCGAATCGCTGATGTCGATTCTGCAAGGCGTCAACTCACCGTTCGGCAAGTAGCACCGGCCATGGCCAATCCGCTCCTGTCCGGCATCCGGGTGCTCGACCTGACCCGTTTGCTGCCCGGCCCCTTTTGCAGCTTTTACCTGGCGCAACTGGGGGCCGAGGTAATCAAGCTGGAAGAGCCGCAGGGCGGCGATTACGCCCGCATGCTGGCGCCGGAGTTGTTCATCCTGGTCAATCGTGGCAAAAAATCGGTTACCCTCGACTTGCGACAGCCGCAAGCGGTCGAGGTGCTGAAGCTGATGGTGGCGGAAGCCGACGTCCTGATCGAATCGTTCCGGCCCGGGGTGATGGACAAGCTCGGCTGCGGCTATCAAACTTTGAAGCAGATCAATCCACGCCTGGTCTACGCAGCGCTGACCGGTTACGGCCAGACCGGTCCCTATAAAGACCGCGCCGGACACGACATGAACTACTGCGCGTATGCCGGTTTGCTGGATCAAACCGGCGTCGCCGATGGCGCGCCGGCACTCTCGAATTTCCAAAGCGCCGACCTCGCCGGCGGCGCACTCACCTGCGCCCTGGGCATCCTTGCCGCCGTGATTGGCGCGCAAGCGTCGGGGCAGGGCACGCTGGTCGACGTCGGCATGCTGGATGGCACGCTGGCGCTGCAGGCGCTGTCGCTGGCGACCATCCGCACCATGGGCGAAAGCCAGGCGCGCGGCGGCGACGTGCTGAGTGGAGGCCTGCCCAATTACAGCATCTATGTCTGCGCCGACGGCAAGCATGTGGCGCTGGCGGCGCTCGAACCCAAATTCTTTTTCAATTTCTGCAAGGCGGTCGACCGGCCCGACCTGGCTGCTTTGCCGTTGGCGCCGGGAGCGGATGGCGCTGCGTTGCGGAACGCCCTCGGCTTATTATTCAAGACGCGCTCACGCGACGAATGGGAAATCCTGCTGGCGGACCTTGATTGCTGCGTGTCGGGCATCTACAGCCCGCAGGAAGCACTCGCCAATCCGCAGGTCAAGGCGCGCGGCCTGATCAGAATGGAGGACGGCAAGCCTTTGTCGGACCTGCCGATCCGGTTTAGCGATGCCGATGTTACGGTAACTGGCGGCTGTCCGGCGCTAGGGGCGGATACCGCCATTGTGCTGGCGCAGCTGGCGGGGATTGATGACCAGGCGTTGGCCGCACTGGCGGCGAGCGGCGCGGTCTGAAGGATGTAAGTGTTGTAAAGCAAGTCGATAGAAAATATAAAAAAACCAGCAAGCAGCTTTCCTGAACTTCGTGCGAGGAGACACCCGTGGACGAACAAAAGAATTCAGTGCAAATGATGTTGCAATGGGCCGCGACAAAACCCAGTGCTCCTTGGCTGTTCCAGCCGGTTCTCGGGCAGTGGAAAACCACCACCTGGGCGCAAGGCAGCGATCAGATAAGGCGCATGGCAGCGGCCTTGAAAGCCATGAATTGGGAGCCCGGCAGCCGCATCTGCATCTCGGGCCGCAACACCGCGCACTGGATCATGGCAGACTTGGCGATCGCCATGGCCGGCCACGTCAGCGTCGGCATGTATCCCAAGCAGGCAGCGGCCACCACGCGCTATATCTTCGAACATAGCGAAGCCAAGGCGGTGTTCCTGGGGCCGATGCCGGACGCTGACGATTTCATGGGAGCGATTCCTCCCTCGGTCTGCACCATTTCTTTCCCCTATCAAGAAGCGCCGCCGGGACAACACAAGTGGGATGATCTGGTCGCCGCGACTGCACCGATGCCATTGGATGATTACCAGACGCCGCCGACGGAAGCGTTGATGACCTTGATCTACACCTCCGGCACCACCGGCAATCCGAAAGGGGTGATGCTCAGTTACGCCAATGTGCTGTTTGCGGTATACAGCATCATGAACCTGGCCCCATCCCCGGGTCAGGAGCGCTATTTTTCCTATATGCCGCTGGCCCATGCATTCGAACGTTTTGCGATTGCGCTGCCCAGTTGCTACAACGGTGGCGAGGTCCATTTCCTGGAGAATGTCGACAAGATGGGTGAACAGCTGGCGCAGGTAGCGCCGACCCGCTTCTTCGGCGTGCCGCTGGTCTATGGCCGGATCCAGACCGCCATCCTGCACAAGATGCCGCAACAGAAACTTGACCGCTTGATGGCAATACCCTTGCTGCGCACGATAATCCGGCGCAAAATCCGGGTCGCCGTCGGTTTGCAGAACGTGCGTTTTTGCCTGTCAGGAGCGGCGCCGATACCGGCAGCGCTGCTGGACTGGTACAAGCGCAACCTGGGTTTGGTGGTGCTGCAGGGATATGCGCCGACCGAAGCGTCGGTCTATTCCAGCGCTTGCCTGCCGGACCAGAATCGCATCGGCTCGGTCGGCAAGCCGCCGCAGAACGCCGGCTTCAAGTTATCCGATGATGGCGAAATCCTGTTCAAGCATCCGGGCTTGATGATGGGGTATTACAAGGATCCGGAAAGCACGCGCGCGGCGTTTACCGAAGATGGTTATCTGCGCACCGGCGACAAGGGCAGGGTGGATGAAGACGGCTATCTGTACATCACCGGCCGGGTCAAGGACATCTTCAAGACCGCCAAGGGAAAATATGTGGCGCCGGCGCCGATTGAATGTCTGCTGGCGCGCAATACGGACCTGGAAAACCTGCTGTTCATCGGCAGCGGCATGAATCAGCCGGTAATGGCGGTGACCCTGACCGCGACGGCCCGCAACAAGCCGCGCGCCGAGGTGGAGCAGGGCTTGATCGCCGATATGGCGTCGGTCAATGCGACGCTGGAGCCGCATGAAAAGATCGCCAAGTGCGTGGTGTTGAAAGACGCCTGGAGCATAGATAATGGCTTGATGACGCCGACCATGAAGGTCAAGCGCAATGAAGTGGAAAAGCGCTACGCCGGGCTGATGGAGCGGGAACTGCAGATACGCAGTGCGGTCGGATGGGAATGAATGGCGGAATATATCGGCAACAGATTTTTTAAATAACCAGAGGAAATGCAATGACAGTCAACGACATCATCAAACTCATGCCGACGGCGCTGGACAGCGCCGCTGCAGCGAACATGCAAAACACCATCCAGTTCGACATTTCAAAGCCGATGTACCTGCTGATCGACCACGGAAAATGTACCGCTCACGACGGCGTGGCCGATGCGTCCGACGTCACGCTGACGATGGCGGATGACGATCTGAAGGCCTTGCTGAAAGGCGAACTCAACGGTGCCATGGCGTTCATGAGCGGCAAGCTGAAACTGAAGGGCGACATGATGCTGGCGCAACGGATTCCTTCGTTGTTCGATGCCAGCAGGATCGCTTAAGCTTACCTTTAAAAAAAACAGTGTCATCCCCGCGCACGCGGGGATCCAGTTTACAGAGTGCCAGTGTGGCTAAGATGGATTCCCCACCTTGGCGCCCGCGTGCGCGGGAACGACTCGGTCGGAACGGGGTAATGGAAGTTATTCGAAATGTTTGCCATGCTCCGCCATTTTCACCAGTATCGTCGCCGGTGCGAAATAGCTGCCGAACCGCTCCGCCAGCTGCTCTGCACGCTTGACGAAATTGGCGACGCCATAGGCATTGATGTATTGCAGCGCACCGCCCTGGAACGGTGCAAAGCCCCAACCGAAAATGCTGCCGATATTGGTATCCGCGACCGTCAGCACCACTTTCTCTTCATAGCATTTGGCAGCCTCGTTAGCCTGCACAAACATCATCCGCTCGATCAGATCCTTTTGCGGCAATTGCGTCGCCGCCAACGGGAAAGCTTGCTGCAATCCCGGCCACAGGTGCTTGCTTTCATTTTCCGGATAATCATAAAAGCCCTTGCCCGCTTTCTTGCCCTTGCGGTCCAGTTGCGCCACCATTTTTTCCAACCCCGCATCGGCCGGATGTCCAGCAAACGGCTTGCCCGCTTCAGCGAAGTCCTTGCGCGTTTGCTGCAGGATATGCAACGACAAGGACAGGCTGACTTCGTCATGCACCGCCAACGGTCCTACCGGCATGCCGGCTTGCAAGCCGGCCATTTCAATGGCGCGCGGATGCTGGCCCTCCATCAATAGCTTCAGGCCTTCCATTACATAAGTGCCAAACACGCGCGAGGTATAGAAGCCGCGCGAATCATTGACCACGATCGGCGTCTTCTTGATTTGCTGCACATAGTCGAAACCACGCGCCAGCGTCTGCTGGCTGGTATGTTCGCCGACAATAATTTCCACCAGCGGCATCTTGTCCACCGGCGAAAAGAAATGCAGGCCGATGAAATTGGCTGGACGCACGCTGGCTTGCGCCAGGCCGGTGATCGGCAGTGTCGATGTGTTGGAGGCGAAGATGGCGTCAGCGCTGAGCACCGCTTCGGCTTTCTTGGTCACCGCAGCCTTGATCTCGCGGTCTTCAAACACCGCTTCGATAATTAGATCGCAGCCCGCCATGTCGTTAAAATCGACGGTCGGATGGATACGGGCAAGCAAGGCGCTTTTGCCGGCTTCGGTCTGCTGTTTGCGGCGAATCGACTTGTCGAGCAGCTTGCTGGAATAGTTCTTGCCGTTTTCCGCAGTTTCCAGGCTGTTATCCAGCAGCACCACATCGATGCCAGCTTTCGCCGAAGCGTAGGCAATCCCCGCGCCCATCATGCCAGCCCCGAGGATGCCGACCTTGCTGACCTTGGATGGCGCACAGCCTTCAGGACGCGATTTGCCCTTGTTGATGGCGTTGAGCTGGAACCACAAAGTGCCGATCATGTTCTTGGCGACCGGCGACAAGGCGCAATTGACGAAGTAGCGCGATTCGATTTTGCAGGCGGTATCGAAATCCACAATCCCGCCTTCGAATACGCAGCTCAGGATGTTGGTGGCGGCCGGATAATTGCCATGGGTCTTGGCGCTGGCCATGGACGGTGCGATCGCCCACAGCTGGCCATTGCCCGGGCTGCGCGAATCTCCTCCTGGCCAGCGGAATTTCTTGTCGTCCCAAGGCTGTTTCGCTTTAGGGTTGGCCAGGCACCAGGCTTTGGCTTTTGCCAGCATCTCCTCCTTATCGCTGGCCAACTCCTGGATGATGCCCTGTTGCAGCGCTTCTTCGGCGCGCAGTTCCTTGCCTTCCAGGATCAGTTGCAGCGCGCTCTGGATGCCGATCATGCGCGGCAAGCGCTGCGTGCCGCCGCCGCCCGGCAGCAGGCCGAGCTTGACTTCCGGCAAGCCGAACTTGGCTCTCGGATTATCGATGGCGATACGGTGATGGCAAGCCAGCGCCAGTTCCAGGCCGCCACCCAGCGCGGTGCCATTGAGCGCAGCCACCACTGGCCGCCCGCACAGTTCCAGGCGTCGCATGAATCCCTTGAATTCCTGCACCAGGTCGAAAGCTGCTTGCGCTTCAGTGATCTGATACAGCTTTTCGATATCGGCGCCGGCAACGAAATCTGCTTTACCGGAAGTGATGATGACGCCGGTAATCGTCGGATCCGCTTCGATCCGGGTAATCGCTTCCATGAATGGCGCGGTTAGCGCATCGTTCAACACGTTCATCGAACGACCCGGCATGTCCAGAGTCAAGGTAACGATGTCGTCGCTGTCTTTTTGAAAATTTACGCTCATGATCTTTTGTCCGGTCAGTGAATTAAACGCGTTCGATAATCGTGGCAATACCCATGCCGCCGCCGACGCATAGCGAGATCAGCGCGGTCTTCCTGCCGCTGCGCTCCAGCTCGTCAAGCGCGGTGCCGAGAATCATGGCACCGGTGGCTCCCAGCGGATGGCCCATCGCTATCGAGCCGCCGTTGACATTGACCCGCGCCGGATCGATATCCAGGTCGCGGATAGCGCGCATGACCACTGCGGCGAACGCTTCATTGATTTCAAACAGGTCGATATCCTTGGCTGACATCTTGGCCTTGGCGAGCGCCTTGCGCGCCGCCGGCGCAATCCCGGTCAGCATGATGGTCGGTTCCGAGCCGGTGACGGCGGTCGCGACGATCCGGGCGCGTGGTTTCAATCCCAGCTTCTCGCCCATTTCCTTGCTGCCAACCAGCACCAGCGCCGCGCCGTCGACGATACCCGAAGAATTGCCCGCGTGGTGCACGTGATTGATTTTCTCGACGGTCGTATATTTGCGCAGCGCAGTCGCATCGAAACCCATCTGGCCGATCTGCTCAAACGCAGGATTCAGCGCCGCCAGGTTCTCTATCGTGGTTTGCGCGCGGATGGTTTCGTCATGGTCCAGTATCACCAGGCCGTTGAGGTCGGTCACCGGGATAAGGGATTTGTTGAAGCGGCCTTCGGCCCGTGCCAATGCGGCTTTCTTCTGTGATTGGAGGGCGAAGTTGTCGACATCGCTGCGCGAGAAATTCTCCAGCGTGGCGATCAGGTCGGCGCCTATGCCTTGCGGCGCAAAGCCGGTGCTCTGGTTGACCCGCGGGTCCATGAACCAGGCACCGCCATCCGAGCCCATGGCCCAGCGCGACATGCTTTCGACGCCGCCCGCCACCACCAGCTGCTCCTGGCCAGACATGACTTTCATCGCCGCCAGATTGACCGATTCCAAGCCGGAGGCGCAAAAGCGTGATTGCGTCACGCCTGCCACCGACTGGTCCCAGCCGGCATACAGCACGGCCGTACGCGCGATGTCCGCGCCTTGTTCGCCGACCGGCGTCACGCAGCCGAGCACCACGTCATCCACCTGCGACGTATCCAGGTGGTTGCGCTGTTCCAAAGCATGCAGCAGTTGCGCCAGCAGATTGACCGGCGTTACCTGATGCAGGCTGCCGTCCTTCTTGCCCTTGCCGCGCGGGGTCCGTACAGAATCGAAAATATATGCTTCAGTCATGGCGTCTCCGGCTTGTGTGCGTATGTAATAAAAATTACACTTACATTGATGTTTGATTTATGCTGAATACCCACTGTAGTGAAAGCGATGCTTAGCGTCAATTGGTAATCCCCTCTAAAGCAGGCAGCAGGGAAGTGCACCGACATGATGGTAAAATTAATTACACATAGTGTGCAAATAATAAAATCATGGCTTCGGAAAAACAGAAAATCATCCTTGATCGCGCTTTGCTCAAATCGGCGATACAGCAAAGGATAGAGAGCGCGGTGCTGGATTTGTTCTCGCAACGGGAATTCCACAGCGTCAGCTTCGGCGAGATTGCCGGCGTCGCTGGCGTCTCTTTGCAAACCATTTATAAATACTACGGCAGCAAGGAAGCGCTGCTGTTTGCCTGCCTGGAAACCTGGCTGGGAGCACTGGCGTCGCGCATGCTCGATCACTTGCAGGGCATAGAGAGTTGCCAGGACAAGTTGCGCAAGGTGTTCTGGGTGGTGCTGGATTTCTTCGACCGCAATCCCAAGGTGAGCCAGCTCATCATGAGTTCGCTGCAGATCAGCGCCTGGGGCCGCGACCGTACTTTCCGCCAGCCGGAAATGATGGAGGTTTTAATGCAGACCTTGACCGACGGCCGTGCGCAAGGCGTGCTGACCGATGAAGTGGATGAAAAAATCCTGCTGGATTATTTCATCGGCATCCTGGAACGGCTGGTGCACATGCACACCATGCGTGGCGAGAAGGAAGCGCTGGCGCTGCAGGCGAATGCGCTGTTCAGGATGCTGTGGCGCGCGATCGCCCGGCCGCCGATCGCTTAATCGAGGAAGTCGAAAGATCCCACGTAGCAGGCGCAACACTTGGTCTTGCGGGTACAGCTTGCTGCGTATGCTTTTGCCTGGCACGGAGTCGAGCAAGCCGCGGCTGACATAGTAATACAATGTGGCCGTACTGACGCCGAGCAAGTTGGCCACTTCATCAGCCGTTAGCAATGTCTTCATCCGGAAAATTTCTTTGTATTAATTGCCGCAATCAAGATTGACGCAGGCCGTTGGCAAATTCTAGATTGAATCCTTACTTGCAATAAGGAAGATTATGCAACCCGATACTTTGGCCCATAAACTCATCGACACGATCTGGCATACCGCCGGTCGTGATCAGGACGCTCTGCAACGATTGTTTTTTTCAAATCTGGCGACACAGCTGCCGTCGGTATTCCCGGTCGGCGCATTGGCATCCGCCACCATCGGCGCCCAGGCGCTGGCGGCGGCTGAATTCTGGCATCTGCGTGGTGGTCGCCAGCAAACCGTGAGCGTCGACCAGCACCATGCATTGGCGATATTCCGCAGCGAACGCTATCTGCTGATCGATGGCAAACCGCCAGCCGATCCCTGGAGTCCGATCGCCGGTTACTACCAGGCAGGCGACGGCCGCTGGATACAACTGCATACCAATTTTCCGCATCACCGCGACGGCGTGCTGCGCGTCTTGCAATGCGCCGATAACCGCGCCGCCGTGGCTGCCGCCATCGCAGGCTGGAACGCCGCGGAACTCGATGCGCGGCTGGCAGAGGAAGGTATGTGTGTGGCGCTGATACGCAGTCCGGAAGAATGGCGCGCCCATCCGCAGGCTGCCGCCATTGCCGCGTTGCCGCTGTTCGAGATCGAACATGTCAAGGAGGCGCCCGCCGAACTGCCGCGCGCGACACCGCAGCGGCCGCTAAGCGGCATGCGCGTACTCGATCTGTCGCGCGTGATCGCAGCGCCGGTAGCCGGCCGCACTTTGGCGCAACACGGTGCCGAGGTGCTGGCGATTAGCGCCGCGCATTTGCCGAACATTCCGACGCTGGTGATCGACAATGGCCGCGGCAAACGTGCCGCCCAGCTCGATTTACGCAGCGAAGCAGGGCGCGCACGTCTGCGTGAACTGATACGCGACGCCGATGTTTTACTGCACGCTTACCGGCCCGGCGCGCTGGAGGCGTACGGTTTTTCCAGCGATGCGCTGCAGGCCTTGCGGCCTGGGCTGATCGAAGTCTGTCTTTGCGCCTATGGCCATACCGGCCCTTGGGCCGGGCGGCGCGGTTTTGACAGCCTGGTGCAATCGGCTACCGGGATCGCCTGGGAAGAAGGGCAGGCGGCGGGCAGCGACAAGCCTGGCAAATTGCCATGCCAGGCGCTCGATCATGCTACCGGTTATCTCGCGGCATTCGGCGCCATCAGTGCGCTGCACCGGCGCGCAGTTGAAGGCGGCGGCTGGCGGGTGCGGGTTTCGCTGGCGCAAACCGGACGCTGGTTGCAATCGATGCCACGGCTTGCCGATGGCTTGCAACATGCCGATCTGACGGCGGCTGAAGTAGATCAATGGCGGCAAACGGTAGCGTCATCGTTCGGAAAGATTAGCGCAATTGCGCCGGTCGAGCGGATGCCGCAGACGCCGCCGCATTTCGACTTGCCGCCATCGACGTTGGACGCCTATGAGGCGCGTTGGCAGTAAGGCTGGGAATCGAAACCGGAGCGGTAGATAACAAAAAAGCGCTTACCGTTAAGTAAGCGCCTTTTTCAAGTGCATGCCGACAGGTTTTTTACTTCCTCATCGGCCATAACAAATTTATCGTTATGCGAAATGCTTATGCGAAATTCTTCGAAGCAAATTCCCAATTTGCCAATGCCAGGAATGCTTCCAGGTATTTTGGACGGGCGTTGCGGTAGTCGATGTAGTAAGCATGTTCCCAGACGTCGACAGTAATCAAAGGCTTGGCGTCGGTAGTCAGCGGAGTAGCAGCGTTCGAAGTCGATACCAGGCCGAGCGAACCGTCAGCATTCTTCACCAGCCAGGCCCAGCCGGAACCGAAAGTGCCGACTGCAGTCTTGGTCAGTTCAACCTTGAAGTTGTCGAACGAGCCCCACTTGGCGTTGATCGCATCTGCCAATGCGCCGGTTGGTGCGCCGCCGCCTTGTGGAGACAGGCTGTGCCAGTAGAACGTGTGGTTCCAGATTTGCGCCGCATTGTTGAAGATGCCGCCGGATGATTTCTTGACGGTGTCTTCCAGCGACAGGTTTTCGAATTCTGTGCCCGGGATCAGGTTGTTCAGGTTGGTCACATAGGTCTGGTGATGCTTGCCATAGTGAAATTCCAGAGTCTCTTTGGAAATGTGTGGAGCTAATGCATCCAGAGCGTACGGCAGAGGCGGGAGAGTGTGTGCCATGTTGTGGTCCTTCCTAGTGTTTTATTGGGATTACAAAGAAGCTGTTGCCTATACAATTCATCAACAGTATCTAGGAAAGAGCTATTGTAAAGCGCTTAGCTATTCCATGCAGCAAGCTTGCACATTCCCGTTATATTTATTCGAAGCTTATGCGACTTCTATCGCGTGGTAGGCAACTTGCACTCAATCCAGCGTTGCCTGAACACTATCTATGCCGACCTTGGCGCTGCCTTCGGCCAGCTGCACGGTGACGAAATGCCGTGGCTGCAGTTCTTTCGGCGCACGAATCACGTGGCCCTTGGCGTCGGAGACGATGGCGTAGCCGCGTTCCAGCGTGCGTTGCGGATTCAGCAGCTCAAGTTGCGCGTTCAGGGCCGCCAGCGCCTGCCGGCCGTTACGGCTTTTGGTCGCCAACGCGCCGCTCAGGCGCCGGCTTTGCTCTAGCAATGCCTGGCGCGGCGCTTTGGTGCTAGGAATTTGCGCGCTCAGGCGGGTCCGCAAATTCAGCAAGGCATAGCGTGATTGCGTCAGCGGGATGCGGGTCGCATGCTGCAGCCTGCTCTGCAGACTCTGCAACTTGACTCTTTCATGAACGATGGTGCTAGCCGGACTGCTTAGGCGACGGCCCAGCCAGTCCAGGGTCTGGCTGGCTTCGCCAAGTTGCCGGCGCAAGGCGCGGGTGAGGTCGTCGGCATGGCCTTCCAGCGTCGCCAGCCAATCACTACGCGGAACGGTCGCCAGCTCGGCGGCGGCGGTCGGGGTGGCGGCGCGCAAGTCGGCGGCGAAGTCGGCAATCGTGAAATCGGTTTCGTGGCCGACGCCGGAAATCACCGGCATCGGTGCGGCTACAATCGCGCGCGCTACGCCTTCATCATTGAACGACCATAAATCCTCGATGCTGCCGCCGCCACGGCAGACAAGCAACAACTCGCACTCGGCGCGCGCGGCGGCGGTATTGATGGCGCGCGCGATCTTTTCAGCGGCGCCATCGCCTTGCACAGGCGTAGGGTAAAGGATCACACGCACGTGCGGCGCGCGGCGCGCCAGCGCGGTCAGGATGTCGCGCAGCGCCGCCGCCTGCAGGCTGGTGACGATGCCGATGGTCCGCGCAAATGGCGGCAGCGGCCGCTTGCGCGCCGGATCGAACAAGCCTTCGGCGTTCAGCTTTTCCTTCAGGCGCAAAAATGCTTCGTACAGGTTGCCGACGCCGGCGCGCCGGATCGCCTCGACATTGAGTTGATAATCGCCGCGCGCCGCATACAACGTCACCAGCGCCCGCACTTCAACCTTGTCGCCGTCGCGCGGCGTAAAGCCGGCGTGCTGGGCGCGGCCCTTGAACATCACGCCGCGCACTTGCGCCGCATCGTCTTTCAGCGTGAAGTACCAGTGGCCGGAAGCGTAGCTTTTGAAATTGGAGATTTCGCCGGACACCCAAGCCAGCGGAAAACTGCGTTCCAGCATGCGGGCAACGGCTTGATTCAGTGCGGACACAGTCAATACCTGCGGGCCGCTGGAATAATTGTCGCTGGTGCTGGAGAGATTCATGCTGGTTTCCGGTTGAATAGTCAGTCTCCCGGTCGATTACAAGCGCGGGCGTCGATATTGTAAAGCACAGCCGCTGCACAGCAGTGGAAAAGTGAAACAAATCAAGGGCTTGTCCGGAACGCAGTGGGCTTGCGCACAAGCTTATCCACATATTCTGTGGGTAACTGTGGATTGTCGCCGGCTTGTGGATATCCGCTCGGGCAGCGATGGCAAAACTATCACGAATATGCCGAAAAATATCCCGCGTCGCTCGTAAAACGCATTTTCATGCGCTTTTGCAGCTATCTTTCACAGCAGTGAAAACACGATGCCAATCAAGGACTTAGTGTGAATCCAGTGTACTTGTTCACAAAGTTATCCCCAAAATCTGTGGAAAACTTTGAGACGGCAGACGGGTGAAATTTTTCGATGCCTGGATCGGTCCGTGGCTGTCGCAATGCCATCATGGCGCGCCGGCGTCAGGCATTTTTATTGTGGGGTATGATAATCCGACGCTTTTCCAGGCAGTAGTTCTTCCTCACTCTTCTAAAGGTTAACCATGGAACATCGACGTTTAGGCGCCTCCGGATTCACGGTGCCGGTACTCAGTTTTGGCACGGGCACGTTTGGCGGCAAAGGTGAATTTTTCGGCGCTTGGGGCAATACCGATGTTGTCGAGGCGAAGCGGCTGGTGGATATCTGCCTCGACGCCGGCCTGACCATGTTCGACAGCGCTGACGTTTATTCGGATGGCGCCGCCGAGGCGGTGCTGGGCGAAGCGATCAAGGGGCGGCGGGATCGCCTGCTGTTGTCGACCAAAGCCACTTTCCGCTCCGGCGACGGCGCGAATGAAGTGGGATCTTCGCGCTTCCACCTGATCCGGGCTTGCGATGCCGCGCTCAAACGCCTTGGCACCGATTATATCGACCTGTTCCAGCTGCACGGCTTCGACGCCTTGACGCCGGTTGAAGAAGTCTTGTCGACCCTGGACGATCTGGTGCGCGCAGGGAAGATCCGCTACGTCGGCGTATCGAATTTTTCCGGCTGGCACCTGATGAAATCGCTGGCTGTCGCCGACCGTTATGGCTATCCGCGCTATGTCGCTAATCAAACCTATTACTCGCTGATAGGGCGCGACTACGAATCGGAACTGATGCCGCTCGGCCTCGACCAAGGCGTCGGCGCAGTGGTCTGGAGTCCGTTGGGCTGGGGCCGGCTGACCGGCAAGATCAAGCGCGGCCAGCCGTTGCCGGCCAATAGCCGTCTGCACAAGACGGCGGACATGGGGCCGCCGGTGGCCGATGAACTGCTGTACAAAGTAGTGGACGTGTTGCAGGAAATCGCCAATGAAACCGGCAAGAGTATTCCGCAAATCGCGCTGAACTGGCTGTTGCAGCGGCCCACTGTCTCCACCGTGGTGATCGGTGCGCGTAGCGAAGAACAGTTGTTGCAAAACCTGGGCGCGGTTGGCTGGAATCTTGACAAAGAGCAGATCGCCAGGCTCGATCTCGCCAGCACGGTGACGCCAACCTATCCTTACTGGCACCAGCGGGGATTCACGGAACGCAATCCGTTGCCGGTTTAAGCGTGTTTGCCGGATAGCCGGACTGGCCATTTCGTCCTGCTTTGACTGCCATCCGCGTCGACGGCAGCCTGGTGCAGGCTTCCTCGCATAGGTCGTTGTGGGCTGTCATGTTTCGTCCTACTTACCGCGGACTTTATTCCTTGCTATCGGCAGGCGGCTTTGGAAAAAAACTGCTCATATTTTCAGCAGCAAGGAAAACTCCTTTTAAATCATGGACTTCAATGCCAAGTTTGGGACTTGTCCACAATCTTGTTCACATAATATGTGTGGAACTCGGCGCATCGTTTGAACAACACAAAACACAGCATCAAAAATTTCTGCTCAGCAATGCTTGTCGCGCTTGCCCGCAAGCCTTCAACACGTTACATTCTGCATCCATGCCGATGAACCCCTCATCTGCTTTAGCGATTCACCCTACCGAATTCGTATCTCACCAAGGAGTTTCTTTTGTTTGCCATTATTCAAGCTGCGGGCTGGCCGATCTGGCTGTTGCTAATTGCCTCCATCATTGCCACCGCATTGATTATCGAACGTCTGGTTTATCTACGCCGCCCGCGGATTCTGCCGCCGCAGTTGTTGCAAGAAGTGATACGGGTTTATCACAACGGCAAGATCAATACCGAAGTGCTGACCAACCTGGAAACCAATTCACCGCTGGGCCGTGTGCTGGCCGCCGGTTTGCGCAACGTTGATGCGCCGCGCGAGCTGATGAAGGAATCGATTGAAGAAGCAGGGCAGGCGACTGCCCATGACCTCGAACGTTTCCTGACAACGCTGGGCACGATCGCCTCGCTGGCGCCGTTGATGGGCTTGTTCGGCACCGTGGTCGGGATGATCGAGATTTTTGGCGCGACAACCGGCGCCGGCGCTGATCCTACCCAGCTCGGGCACGGTATTTCGGTGGCGCTGTATAACACCGGCTTCGGCTTGGCGATTGCAATGCCTGCCTTGATTTTCTATCGCCATTTCCGCGCTCTGGTGGATGGCTTCGTGGTCGACATGGAGCAGCAGGCGGTAAAATTTGTCGATACCGTGCATGGCGCGCGCAAATAAGAGCAAAGACAAAAACTATGAATTTCCGTAAAGGCAAGGGTCGTGAAGATCCTGAAATCAACCTGATCCCGTTCATCGACGTCTTGCTAGTGATCGTGATTTTCCTGATGGTGACCACCAGCTACAGTAAATTCACTGCGTTGCAAATTACCTTGCCGACCGCCGACGCCGACAAGGCGATGACGCAACCGCAAGAGATCAACGTGGCGGTCAATCAGCAAGGGCAGTATGCGGTCAACAACGTGCAAGTGTCTTCCAGGGATGCGGCGTCGCTGGCGCTGGACCTGAAGAACGCGGTGCAGGCCGATGGCCAAGGCAAGGGCGATCCGGTGGTGATCATCAATGCCGATGCCATGGCGACCCATCAGACCGTGATCAATGTGCTGGAAGCTGCGCGTCTGGCAGGCTTCGACAAGATCACGTTTGCGGCCCAGACTAGTGGCCACAAATAAGTCATCGCTTGAAGCAACCCTGAGTGCTGCCTGGCAGCGGCGCGGCTGGCTGGCATGCGTGCTCTGGCCGCTGTCGCTGCTGTTTGGCTTGCTGGCGGCGCTGCGCCGCTGGTTGTACGCCGCCGGCTGGCAAGCCAGCACGCGCTTGCCGGTGCCGGTGATTGTGGTAGGGAATATTTTTGTCGGCGGCACCGGCAAGACGCCGCTGACGATCTGGCTGGTGCAGGCGCTGCGCCAGGCCGGTTACGTGCCCGGTGTGATTTCGCGTGGCTACGCCGCGCAGTCCGGCGATGGCAAGCCTTTGGTGCAACAGGTTGGCGCAAGCTCGCTGGCGGCCGAAGTCGGCGATGAGCCTTTGCTGATTGCCGGCCGCGCGCAGTGTCCGGTGATGGTGGGGCGCGACCGGGTGGCAGCCGCGCAAGCCTTGTTGCAAGCCCATCCTGAAGTCAACCTGATCCTGTCCGACGACGGGTTGCAACATTACCGTTTGCAGCGCGATATCGAAATTGTCTTGTTCGACGCCCGCGGCGCCGGCAACGGCTGGCTGCTGCCGGCCGGGCCTTTGCGTGAGCCGGCCACGCGCCGGCGCGACTTTACCGTGGTTAATGCGCCATCGATTCCCGCATCCATGCCGACGACTTCGATTCGCATGCAACTGGTGGGTGATCAGGTTGAACGGTTGAGCGATCCGATGCAGGCGAGGGCGCTGGCCAGCCTGCGGGATCCGGCGCTCAAGATCACTGCGGCGGCCGGCATCGGCAATCCGCAGCGCTTTTTCAGCATGCTGAGTGCGGCCGGGCTGGTGTTCGATAGCATGGCCTTGCCCGATCATCATGACTTTTCAGACAACCCTTTTGCCGCCCTGCAGGCCGAGGTGATATTGATCACCGAAAAGGATGCAGTAAAATGTCGGCAAATTGCTTCTATTAAAAACGACCCGCGTATCTGGGTCGTTCCGGTGACGGCGCAGATTGACGCCGCACTGTCACAACAAATTCTGGAGAAACTCCGTGGACACTCAACTGCTTGACATCCTGGTCTGCCCGATCTGCAAAGGGCCGCTGCATCACGACAAGAAAGCCGGGGAACTGATTTGCAACGCCGACAAGCTGGCCTACCCGATCCGTGACGGCATCCCGATCATGTGGGCCGACCAGGCGCGCGACCTGAACAGCCCGGCTGCTCCTGCAGCCTAGGCGGTGGGGGATATTGTGAGTTCGACCACGCCTTTCACGGTGATCATACCGGCGCGGCTGGCATCCACCCGGTTGCCCAACAAGCCGCTGGCCGACATCGGCGGCAAGCCGATGATCGTGCGCACCGCCGAGCGCGCTGCGCAGTCCGGCGCGGCGCAAGTCATTGTGGCCACCGATCACGCGGAAATCCTGGCAGTGTGCGCGCAGCACGGCATTGCAGCGCGCTTGACGCGTTCCGATCATCCTTCGGGCACCGACCGTATTGCGGAAGTGGCGGCGGCGCTGGGACTGGCTGCGGATGCCGTGGTGGTCAACGTACAGGGCGACGAGCCGATGATCGATCCGTCGCTGATCGCCGCTACCGCTGCCCATATCTCGGCGGAGGTGCCGATAGCGACTGCTGCCCACGCGATAGACTTGGCGGCCGATGCGTTCAATCCGAATGTGGTCAAGGTAGTATTGAACCAGGCCGGGCGCGCCTTGTATTTTTCGCGGGCGACGATTCCCTGGCATCGGGATGGTTTTGCACAGTCGCAACAACAGTTACCGGCAGATTATCTGCCGTTGCGCCATATCGGCCTGTACGCCTACAGCAATGGCTTTTTGCAAACCTATCCGACCCTGGCCGTGTCGCCATTGGAACGGATTGAAGCGCTGGAGCAGTTGCGGGTGCTGTGGCACGGCTATCCGATTGCGGTGCATATTGCGCCTGCGGCGCCGGCGCCCGGGGTAGATACGCAGGAAGACCTGGAGCGGGTACGCAGCTTTTTCAGAACGTGAAAATGGCCGGAAGTATCAAGAAATTATCGTTGAACCAACAGAAATCGCGCCCAAGGCTGGCTGTTTGGTAAAATTGTATGGTAAGTTTCATGCAAAGATAGCGTGGTATATATAAGCATCTCAGGAGACGTCGCTAGTCAGCTAGCTGTGCGCCGTCGCCACAATCAATTCACAAACTCACCTTAGGACTTAACATGCGCCTCATCCTTTTAGGAGCGCCCGGTGCCGGTAAAGGCACGCAAGCGACTTTCATTAAAGAGAAATTCAACATTCCGCAGATTTCCACCGGCGACATGTTGCGCGCAGCAGTCAAGGCTGGCACTCCGCTCGGTATCGAAGCGAAGAAGGTGATGGACGCAGGCGGCCTGGTATCCGACGACATCATCATCGGCCTGGTGAAAGACCGCTTGAAGCAGGCCGATTGCGCCAACGGTTATCTGTTCGACGGCTTTCCGCGCACCATTCCACAGGCAGACGCCATGAAAGAAGCAGGCGTCTCGATTGATTACGTGCTGGAAATCGACGTGCCCGACAGCGCCATCATCGAGCGCATGAGCGGCCGCCGCGTGCATTTGTCGTCGGGCCGTACTTACCATGTCACGTTCAACCCGCCGAAAGTCGAGGGCAAGGACGACGTCACCGGTGAAGACCTGATCCAGCGCGATGACGACAAGGTGGAAACCGTGAAGAAGCGCCTGTCCGTGTATCACGAGCAGACCGAAGTGCTGGTCAATTATTACGGCGACTGGGCCAAGGCCGGTTTGCCAGGCGCACCCAAGTACCGCAAGATCGCCGGCGTCGGTCCGGTCGAGCAAATACGCGACAGCGCGTTTGCAGCGTTGGAAGTATAAAAAAAGCGGACTTCGGTCCGCTTTTTCTTTTAGTCATTAAGTCAATAAAGGTTGGCTAAAGTCATTTAGAATCAATCAAAGTTTCAATCGATTGCAAACCGGGAGCAGCAACCAGTCAACGCCAGCCCAAGCACTTCTCTGAAAATAAAAGGGCGACGAAAAATTTTGCATTACGCAGTATCGGCCGGGAACCAAGGACGCCAGATTGGCGTTCACGACGACCGGTGAAATGGTGTGATTGTTTTATTTTGTCGTGCAGCCGTTCGAAAAACAGGAGGAGTCAACATGGCATCAAGTCTATGGTTTGCCGTCGCTTGCGGCATCATCGCCGTTATCTACGGGCTGGTCTCACGTAGCTGGATATTGAAGCAGGATCCCGGTAATCCGCGCATGCAGGAAATTGCCGCCGCCATCCAACAGGGCGCGGCAGCCTACCTGGCGCGCCAGTACCGCACCATCGCCATCGTCGGCGTGGTGTTGTTTATCATTATTGCGATATTGCCTGGCTTGGGGCTGGTGACCGCCGCCGGTTTCCTGATCGGCGCCGTCTTGTCCGGCGCTTGCGGCTTCATCGGCATGAATGTTTCGGTGCGCGCCAATGTGCGCACCGCACAGGCCGCTACCAAAGGCATAGGACCGGCGCTGGACGTGGCTTTCCGCGGCGGCGCCATTACCGGCATGCTGGTGGTGGGGCTGGGCCTGCTGGGCGTGACCTTGTTCTTTTTATGGCTGCTGGCGTTCGCCGGGCCTTCCGGATTATCACTGCACGACATCATCCGTCCACTGATCGGCCTGGCGTTCGGCGCTTCGCTGATTTCGATTTTCGCGCGTCTCGGCGGCGGCATCTTTACCAAGGGCGCCGACGTCGGCGCTGACCTGGTGGGCAAGGTGGAAGCCGGTATTCCAGAGGACGACCCGCGCAATCCGGCGGTGATCGCCGATAACGTCGGCGACAACGTCGGCGACTGCGCCGGCATGGCGGCCGACTTGTTTGAAACCTATGTGGTGACCTTGATTGCGACCATGCTGCTGGGTTCGTTGCTGATCCACGGCGCCGAACTGCAAGCGGTGCTGTATCCGCTGGCCTTGGGCGGCGTCTCTATCCTGGCGTCGATCGTCGGCTGTTCCATGGTCAAGGCCAAGCCCGGCAAGAAGATCATGTCGGCGCTGTACACCGGCTTGTGGTGGGCGGCGATCCTGAGCCTGATCGGCTTTGCCGTGGTGACCTGGTTGATCCTGCCTGAACCTATGCGGATGCCGATGATGGGCTCTGCCTTCATCGGCATCGTCCTCACCGGCCTGATGGTGTACATCACCGAGTATTACACCGGCACCGATTTCAAGCCGGTGCGCCATATCGCACAAGCTTCCACCACCGGTCACGGCACCAATATCATCGCCGGTCTCGGCGTCTCGATGAAATCCACCGCCTATCCGGTGCTTGCAGTGTGCGTCGCCATCCTGGCGTCTTACTGGCTTGCTGGCCTGTATGGCATCGCCATCGCCGCCACCGCGATGCTGTCGATGGCCGGCATCATCGTGGCGCTGGACGCCTACGGCCCGATTACCGATAACGCCGGCGGCATCGCCGAGATGTCGGGTTTGCCTGATTCGGTACGGGCGATCACCGATCCACTGGATGCGGTCGGCAATACCACAAAGGCCGTCACCAAAGGCTACGCCATCGGTTCGGCCGGACTGGCAGCGCTGGTGCTGTTTGCCGATTACACCCATGCCCTCGATTCAGTCGGCAAAAGCACCGCGTTCGATCTTTCGAATCCGTTGGTGATCGTCGGCCTGTTTATCGGCGGCCTGATTCCCTACCTGTTCGGGGCGATGGCGATGGAAGCCGTCGGCCGTGCTGCAGGTTCGGTGGTAGAGGAAGTGCGCCGACAGTTCCGCGAGATTCCCGGGATCATGGAAGGCACCGGCAAGCCCGATTACAGCAGGGCCGTGGACATGCTGACCAAGTCGGCGATCAAGGAAATGATCCTGCCGTCGCTGTTGCCGGTCGCGGTGCCGGTGGTGGTTGGCCTGTTGCTGGGCGCGCAAGCGCTTGGCGGCCTGCTGATCGGCACCATAGTCACCGGTATTTTTGTAGCGATTTCGATGACCACCGGCGGCGGTGCATGGGATAACGCCAAGAAGTACATCGAGGACGGGCATTGCGGTGGCAAGGGGTCCGAGGCCCACAAGGCCGCGGTCACCGGTGACACTGTCGGCGATCCCTACAAGGACACCGCCGGTCCGGCAATCAACCCGTTGATCAAGATCATCAATATCGTGGCCTTGCTGATGGTCCCGCTGCTGTAATCCCAGCGTTATCGCGATACGAAAACGGCGGCCATCGGGCCGCCGTTTTCATTTGAGTGATGTGCTTTGGCGTGTCGCGGCACCGGCTGGGGGTAAAATGCGCGCCCTCCCCCCTTTCGCAGTTCGCATCATGCCGGCCGCAACGCACCGACCGACACATGCGCCGCACGCATTCATGGAGCAACAACATGGGCCTGGACCTCGTCCCGACCGGCAATAACCCGCCGCACGAAATC
>NZ_JBDTCG010000111.1:0-20108 GCF_039923675.1 Collimonas sp. | reverse complement strand
GCCCTGCCGATGCATGCATCGGCCGCGGCGGCGCCAATCTCGCCGGCTGATCCCGACAAGGTATTGCGCTTTGTGTTCGTGGCGCCGGAAACCGGTTTCGATCCGGCCGTGACGCGCGACTTGTATTCACAACTGGTGAATCAGTCGGTATTTGAAACGCTGTTCGCCTACGAATACCTGGCGCGGCCGGCCAAGCTGATGCCTTCGGCAGCGGCAGCCCTGCCGGAAGTCAGCGCCGACGGCATGACTTACACGATTCACCTGAAAAAAGGCATCTACTTTGCCGATGATCCGGTGTTCAACGGCAAAAAGCGCGAACTGACCATGGCCGATTTCGTCTATGCGTGGAAGCGCCTGTTCGATCCGCAACTGGCCTCGCCGCAAACCTGGCTGCTGGAAGGTAAAGTCATCGGTCTCGACGAAGTGGCGGCGCAAGCCAAGAAAACCGGCCATTTCGACTACGACGCCAACGTCCCCGGCTTCGAACTGCTGGACCGCTACACCTTGCGCATCCACTTGAAGCAGCCTGACTTCAATCTCGGCATGATCCTCGCGCACCAGCCAACCAGCGCCGTGGCCCGCGAAGTCATTGAAAAATACCGCGATGCCCAAGGCACGGTGATGGGCCATCCGGTCGGCACCGGCCCTTACATCCTGAGTCAATGGATTCGCGGTTCACGCATGATATTGACCGCCAATCCCGACTACCGCGGCTATACCTGGGATTTCGCGCCTAGCACCGATCCTGGCGACGCCGCCATCGTGGCCAAGATGAAGGGCAAGCGCATGCCGCAAATCGGCCGCATCGAGATCAGCGTGATGGTGGAAGATCAATCGCGCCTGCTGGCGTTCGAGGGCGATGAAGTCGATATCACCGAATTGCAAGGGCCGCTGGCGCCGCAGGTCATGTCCGGCGGCAAGCTGAAACCCGAGTTCGTTAAAAAAGGCGTGCAACTGTCACGCATCGTCGATCCCGAAATCAGTTATTTCTACTGGAACATGCAAGACCCGGTAGTGGGCGGCATGAGCAAGGAAAAAATCGCCCTGCGCCGCGCCATCGCCATGGCGCACAACGTCCGCGAAGAACTCAAGGTAGTCTGGAACGACGAAGGGCTGCCGCTGGAATACCCGATCCCGCCTGGCGTGGTCGGCTACGACCCGGACTACAAGAGCAGCATCCAGTACGAACCGGAAGTCGCCAACGCCCTGCTCGACAAGTTCGGCTACAAGATCGGCAAGGACGGCTACCGCACCCTGCCGGACGGCAAACCGCTAACGATACGCTACTCGGCCCGCGCCGACTCCAACGGCCAGCAGCAATCGGAAATGTGGAAAAAGACCTACGACACGATCCATATCCGCATGGTCGGCGACCTGAAGACTTTCCCTGACCTGCTCAAGGCGGAAAAAGAGTGCCAAATCCAGACCCGCACCTCGCCATGGATTGCCGACTATCCGGACGGCGACAATTTCATGCAGCTGTTCTACGGCCCGAACGTCGGCCAGAACAACAACGGCTGCGTCAAGATTCCTGAATACGACAAACTCTACGCCGCCTCGCAGAAACTGCCGAATGGCCCGGAACGCGACCTGCTGTATCACAAGATGGCGCGCATCCTGGAAGTCGACGCACCGTCGCGCATCGGTTATGCCCGTTACCGCAACATGATCGCGCAGCCGCGTGTCATCGGTTACAAGAAGCATCCGGTCATGCCTACTGAATGGATGTATTTCGATATCGAAAAACGACCAAAAAAATAAAGCACTGCGGGGTGGGACAACCACCCGCTTATCCGACAACCGTTAATTTTTACCGAGCCCAAATTTGAGGTAATGCATGAAAACATCATCACTTTTCTTGCCGGTCACCACAGCGTTTTTTACGCTGATGATGAACCAGGCAATCGCCCAAGGCGCGCAACGCCCGTTGATTCCGCTGCTCAAGGCAGACGAGATCCCGACTCTCTGCAGCACTACCCTGGACGGCCTGCGCAAGCGCGTCACCATGCTGGAGAAATTGCCGCCGGCGCATGCCAAAGACAGCAAGAAAGTGCTGACTGAATGGAACGACCTGCAAATCGCACTGGAAGACCTGCAAGGCCCGGTCGATATCCTCAACAACGTTTCGCCTGATGCAAAAGTCCGCAGCACCACCGAAGCCTGCCTGATAGAAACCAACAAGTTCGCCACCGACCTGCTGCAAAGCGAAAAGCTGTACGCCCGCTTCAAAGCCATCCAGCCGACCGATCCGGTCGAACAAAAACTGCGCCAGGACATCCTGTACAGCTTCGACGACACCGGCGTTTCCCTGCCGCCCGAGAAGCGCGCACGCATGAAGGAAATCCTCGACAAGCTGGGCGAGCTGAGCCAGGAATTCGCGCGCAACATCCGCGACAATAACCAGAAACTCACCTTCACTCCGGCCGAATTGCAAGGCATGCCGGCCGCTTACCTGGCCCGCGCCAAGCGCGACGATAAAGGCAACTACCTGCTCGGCTTCGAGTACCCGGATTACAAGCCGTTCATGGAATCGGCCGACAACAGCGACGCCCGTCGCCGCTACCAGATCGCTTTCACCAATCACGGCACGCCAAAGAACCTGGAAATCCTGAAACAGGCGATGGACCTGCGCCATGAAATGGCCGGCCTGTTCGGCCTGCCAAGCTATGCCGACCTGGTGACCCGGCGACGCATGGTCAAGAACCCGCAAACCGTGGCAAAATTCCTGACGGAAGTGCAAACCGCCGTCACCCAGCTGGAGCGCAAGGAAATCGAAGAACTGCGCGTCTTCAAATCCGAAGCCCTGAAAACACCGCTGGCCGATACCAAGCTGGAGCGCTGGGATTCGGAATACTGGCAACAGAAGATCAAGCAGGCACGCTACAACGTCGACCAGGAAGCCCTGCGCAAATACTTCCCTAGCGAAGCCGCAGTACCTTGGGTCCTGCATGTTTCCGGCACCTTGTATGGCGTTGAATTCAAAAGAGTCGATGTCCCGGTCTGGGACCCGGAAGTCCAGTACTACGACGTGATCGATAGCAAGAGCAAAGAACGTATCGCCGGCATCTATCTCGACCTCTATCCGCGCGAAGGCAAATACGGCCATGCCGCTGCCTGGGGCACCCGTGGCGTCAGCACCCTGGCCCACCGCACCCCGATCTCCACCCTGGTCACCAACCTGGACCGCAGCGGCTTGAACAGCGACGAGCTGGAAACCCTGGTACATGAATTCGGTCACGTCTTGCACGGCGTGCTGTCGCACACTAAATATGTAGCGCAAGCCGGCACCAATGTCGAACTCGACTTCGTCGAAGCGCCGTCGCAAATGTATGAAGAATGGGCCCGCCGCAAAGAATCGCTGACATTGCTGGCCGGCTTCTGCAAGAGCGCTTGCCCGACCATCGACGACGCCTTGCTGGCGCGCCTGACCGCCGCCCACAATTATGGCCGCGGCATACGCTATGCGCGCCAGTTGCTGTACGCGAGCTACGACATGACCATCCACAACGACAAGGCCGACCAGGAACAACCGCTGGCAGTCTGGCAACAGATGGAAGGCGCAACCCCATTAGGTTATGTGCCCGGCACGGAGTTCCCGGGCCAGTTCGGCCATCTGATGGGCGGCTATGCGGCCGGCTACTATGGCTACATGTGGTCGGAAGTGCTGGCGCTGGATATGCTGTCGCGTTATAACGGTAAGCTGATGAACCCTGAAGTCGGCCATCTGTATCGTAAAGACATCCTCTCGCGCGGCGGCGAAAAGCCGGCCGGCGAGATGGTCAGCAGCTTCCTCGGCCGCGAGCCGAACAGCAAGGCATTCTTCGACGAAATTTCAGGCCAGCGCCTGCATTAAGCCAGACTAAGGAACCATCATGACCGCTTATATCCTGCGCCGACTCTGGCAAATGCTGCCGACCATGCTCGGCGTTATCGTACTGGTATTTTTCCTGTTCAACTGGGTCGGGGGCGACCCGGCCTACATCCTGGCCGGGAAGATGTCCAACCCACAACAGATCGCCAACATTCGTACCCAGTTGGGCATCGACCAGCCGTATTACATCCAGCTGTGGATCTTCATCAAGCAGATCGTCACCTTCAACTTCGGCAACAGCTGGAGCACCGGTGAATCGGTGGCCAATGTCATCCTGACCCGCCTCGGCCCGTCGATGACCGTGCTGATCCCGCTGACCATCCTGGAAACCCTGATCGCGGTGGCGCTGGCGCTGGCCGTGGCCTTCGTGCGCGGCTCCAAGACCGACCGCGCGGTGATGGTGGCTTGCACCATCGGCATGTCGGTCAGCATCCTAGTCTACATCATCCTGTTCCAATACTGGTTCGCCTACAAGCTGGGCATGTTCCCGGTGCAAGGCTGGGGCAACAGCTTCTCTGAAAACCTGTTCCACTATTCGCTGCTGCCGATCCTGATCATGCTGGCGGTGAGTATCGCGCCTAGCCTGCGCCTGTACCGTACCTTCGTGCTGGATGAAGTCAATCAGGACTACGTCCGCACCGCACGCGCCAAGGGCGTCAAGGAACGCCGCATCCTGTGGGTGCACGTGTTGCGCAATGCCGCGATTCCGATCATCACCAACGTCATGTCGAACCTGCCCGCCCTGCTGATCGGCGCTTTCCTGATCGAACGCTTCTTCTCAATTCCAGGCATCGGCCGCGAAGTGATCCTTGCTGTTGAACGCAGCGATTTCCCGGTGATCAAGGCGATCACGATTTATGTCGCCGCCGCCACCATGATATTCAACCTGTTGACTGACTTGCTGTACCAAGCTGTCGACCCACGCGTTCAACTGAAGTAGGAGCCGCCATGACTCAAAGTATACATTCGGCCCCTACCCAAGCGGCGCCGGCAACCACAGTAGCACTCAATACCGCCGCGACCAGCGTCCACTCACCCGGCCTGTGGGCCCTGGCCTGGCGCCGCCTGCGCGCCGATCATGTGGCGATGGCGGCGCTGGCCGTGGTCGGCCTGTACCTGGTCATGCTGGCGCTGTCCGCCAGCGGCCTGATCGCCAGCGACTGGTCGAAGGAAGTCGGCGTCAACTACGCGCCGCCGACCTTCATGGGCGCGCAAACCGACGCCGAGCGCGGCTTCTCCGACAACGACGCGGTAGTCGAAGCGCCGCCGCCGGAAAATCCGGTCGATCCGCTGCGCGACATCTTGCGCGACCTGCGCAAGAGCGGCACCGCGGCAGCACCGCCGCCGGTGATCGCCAACGACTACGGCATCGCCGATCCGCTGGCTGCTGAAATGGCGGAAATCCGCGCCGAGCTGGCCAAGAAAGGCACTAGCGCCACCTTGATCCGCAAGCAGACGCTGCCGTTCGGCGCCGACAAATGGGGCCATGACATCATCAAGAAAACCATCAAGGGCGCAGAAACCTCGATCATCGTCGGCCTGGTTTCGGCCTTGCTGGCGGTGGCGCTGGGCACCATCTTCGGTGCGATCTCCGGCTACTTCGGCGGCTGGATCGATGATGCGTTCAACTGGTTCTACAGCATCTTCACCTCGATTCCTTACCTGTTGCTGATCCTGGCCGTGGCCGCGGTGCTGCAACAAAAGGGCGTGACGGCGATCGTGCTGATTCTCGGCCTGACCGGCTGGACCGGCACCTATCGCCTGATCCGCGCTGAATACATGAAGCACAAGTCGCGTGAATACGTGATGGCGGCGGATGCCATCGGCGCCAGCCACTGGAGCAAGATGTTCGGCCATATCTTCCCTAACGTCAGCCACGTCTCGCTGGTGCAGCTGTCGATCTCGGTGGTCGGCTTCATCAAGTCGGAAGTGATCTTGAGCTTCCTCGGTTTCGGCGTGCCGGTCGGCGTGGTCTCCTGGGGCAGCATGCTGAACGAAGCACAAAACGAATTAATTCTGGGTAAATGGTGGCAGCTGGCGGCTGCGAGTATCGCCATGGCGATCCTGGTGACCGCGTTCTCGCTGTTCACCGACGCGCTGCGCGACGCCCTTGATCCGAAGCTGAAATAGGAAACATCATGGACTCAACTAACCAAACCCAACAAGATAACGCGCAGCCTCTTCTGCGCGTGCGCGACCTCCGTGTCAGTTTCCGCAGCGATAAAAAGACCATGGTGGAAACCGTCAAGGGCATTTCCTTCGACATTCCGCGCAACACCACCGTGGCGCTGGTGGGCGAATCCGGCAGCGGCAAGTCGGTCAGCTCGCTGGCCGTGATGGGCCTGCTGCCGAAGGATAATTCCAGCATCGCTCCTACCAGCGTGATCGAGTTCGAAGGCCGTAACCTGTTGGCCATGTCGCTGGAGGAACGGCGCGACATGTGCGGCAAGGAAATCTCGATGATTTTCCAGGAGCCGATGACATCGCTGAACCCGGTGTTCACGGTCGGTTTCCAGATTGCTGAAGTACTGCAACTGCATATGGGCATGAACGCCAAACAGGCGCGGGCCCGTGCGATTGCGCTGCTGGAAGAAGTCGGGATTCCTTCGCCGGCCACCAAGATCGATGCTTATCCAAGCCAGATGTCGGGCGGCCAGCAACAACGCGTGATGATCGCCATGGCGATCGCCTGCGAACCGAAGCTGTTGATTGCCGATGAACCGACCACCGCGCTCGACGTCACGATCCAGAAACAGATCATCGACCTGATCGAAGCGCTGCGCAAACGCCACAAGATGTCGGTGTTGTTCATCACCCATGATCTGGCGCTGGTTGGCGAAATCGCGGACGAAGTCATCGTCATGCGCCACGGCGAAGTGCGTGAGAAAGGCGATGTGCGGCAAATCTTTGAAGCACCGCAAGACCCGTACACCAAGGCCCTGCTGATGTGCCGTCCTTCGCTCGATACGCGTCCGTGGCGCTTGCCGGTCATCAGCGATTACATGAACGGCCACAACGGCGCCGACCTCGATCTGCGCGAACGCACCCGCGGCTGCAGCGGCCAGGAAGATACCTTGCTGGACGTACGCAACCTTGGCAAGAGCTTTTATTTCCGCGAAGGCCTGTTCGGCCGCAAGGAATTCAAAGCGGTGCAAGATGTTTCGTTCAAACTGGCGCGCGGCAAAACCCTGGGTGTGGTGGGCGAGTCGGGTTCCGGCAAGACCACCGTCGGCCTGACCCTAATGCGTTTGCACCAGGCCACGTCGGGACAGGCGCTGTTCGAGGGCAAGGACATCATCGGCATGTCCAACAAGGACTTCATGTCCTACAAGCGCCGGATCCAGATCATTTTCCAGAACCCTTACGCTTCGCTCAATCCGCGTTTCACCATCGGCCAGATCTTGCTGGAGCCGATGCGCATCCACCAGATCGGCAGCAACGATGAAGAACGCACCGAAATGGCGATGCAGCTGCTGCAAAAGGTCGGTTTGCCGCCGCAAGCCTACCATCGCTATCCGCATGAATTCTCCGGCGGCCAGCGGCAGCGGATTGCGATTGCGCGCTGCCTGACATTGCGTCCGGAAATCCTGGTGTGCGATGAATCGGTATCGGCGCTGGATGTCTCGGTGCAGGCGCAGGTGCTGAACCTGCTGCAGGACTTGCAGGAAGAGTTCGGCATGAGCTACATTTTCATCTCGCATGATCTGTCGGTAGTGAAATACCTGGCCGACCAGGTGATGGTGATGCATCAGGGTAAAGTGGTGGAACTGGCCAACTCGGATGAGCTGTATCACAACCCGACGCATGCTTACACGCGTCAGTTGTTGAGTGCGATTCCACGCGGTTTGCAGAACTAGGCAAAGCAGGCCTCTGCCTGAGATTTGTCGGCGGGTCTGACAATCGGAGTAAAAAGTACAAAAGGGGTACAAGCAGCGCTGCATAGTGCGACTTGTACCCCGTTTTCGTTTACAGGGTGAGATAGATTGACGCGCCGTTTCTTTCGTTATAGCGTGCCACCACAGAGGACAGGAACGGGCACCGAAAACCATGTACAAATTCAAGCTTAAAGCAGAAACCATCGTGGTAGCCGCCGACCTGATCGGCACCCTGGCGTTCGCCGTCGAAGGCGCGCTGAGCGCGATGCGCGGCGGCCTCGACCTGCTAGGTGTGATGGTGATTTCATTCGTCGCCGCGCTGGGCGGCGGCGTCATACGCGATCTGCTGATAGGCGCCACGCCGCCGAATGCGATCCGCGACTGGCGCTATCCGGTGCTGACTTTCCTGGCCGGCTTTTTGACTTTCGTGTTCCATTCGACAGTCCAGGAATTTCCACCAACGCTGCTTCTGGTGCTGGACGCCGGCGGACTCGCGCTATTTGCCGTAGCCGGCGTTGAAAAAGCCATCCTGTTCGGCATCCGGCCATTTATCGCCATGCTGATGGGAACCGTTACCGCCGTCGGCGGCGGTGTGGTGCGCGACATTCTCCTGTCTCGCGTGCCATTGATTCTGCAGGTGGATATCTATGCCACGGCGGCATTTTTTGGGGCCTTTATCGTATTGGCAGCGCGCCGCCTGGGCATGTCTCCAGGCGCCGCAGCCTTTATCGGCGGCCTCGCTTGCTTTACGCTGCGCTTGGTTGCCGTATCACGCGGCTGGCATTTGCCACGTGCCTGATCCTCGGGTGTTCCCGTCAGCGCAACGCCATTTTCTGGATCGGTTTGCCGCTGTCGTTCTCTCTCATCCTGGAGCGCGCTTCGCCTTTGCCGCCAATTCACGGATCAGAGTCTGATTTTTCAGATCCGGTCTGAGACGTATGGCCGTCAATCAAAAAGCAGTAGCGCAACGCCATGCCACGGACTAATATTGCTGCTCGAACAAGAGTAAATCCGGATACAAAACCTTATGCAATACGTTATCTTCTTGCTAGCTTTTGCGGCATCGGCAGCCCTTCCCGGACCGGAAATCGCCGCCCTGCTGTCACGCTCCCTTTCCGGCGGCTTGCGCAGCAGTTTGCCGCTGGCAGGCGGGATCATTATCGGCAAGCTGATCATGCTGAGTGCTGCCGTCATCGGCCTGAGTGCTTTGCTGGCCATCCTCGGGCCGGCCTTCGTTACGCTGAAATATGCGGGCGCCGCTTATCTGATCTGGCTGGGTGCGAAAAAATGGCGCAAAGCCGGCAAGGCGCTAGCCGGCGCAACCGAAACACCCGCCGCAAGCGCCGGCGTCGAGATCGGATTGGGGTTGGCCATGACCATCACCAATCCGCTAGCCATTGCTTTCTACATGGCGCTGTTGCCGGGCGTGATCAATGTCGCCGGCGTCACTCTATCCAGCTACCTGATCCTGTGCGCCATCATTATCGGCGTCATGCTCGCGATCGTGGTCGCTTATGGGCTGCTGGCTGAATTGGCGCGCAAGCTGTTCCGTTCGTCGCGCGCCAAAACCAGCCTTGAGCGTGCCTCGGGCGGCATGATGGTCGGCGTCGGCATCATGCTGGCGACGCGCTGAGCGGGGACTGACAAAGACCATGAGCTCACAGGAAAACCAGGCGATCTACGCCCGCCGCATGCATAAGGTACAAGAACATATCGACCAGCACCTGGACCAGGCGCTGGAACTGGGCACGCTGGCCGAAGTGGCCCATTTTTCTTCTTTCCACTTCCACCGCCTGTTCGCTGCCTGGACGGGCGAAACCTTTGGCGATTACCTGCGCCGGCGTCGGCTCGAAATGGCTGCATTACGGCTCATCGCGCAGCCGGGAGCGTCGATCCTGGATGTTGCTTTATCGGTCGGCTTCGGCTCGGCCGAGGCCTTTGCACGCGCCTTCAAAGGCCGCTTCGGCTGCACCGCCACCGAGTGGCGCCGGGGCCAGTCCGATAACTGGGCCAGCCAGCTTGCGGCGATCCGCAACAAGGAAACCGTGCAGAAGAGCAATCCTGGTCAGGCGCTTGGCAAGCAGGATCAGGAAAGCGGCGCAGACTTGGCCGATCATGAGAACTCCCCGCAATCATTTATGGAGATTCCCATGAAAGTAAAAGTCATTGAGCGTGCGCCGGTCAAGATCGCCTACCTGCGCTACATCGGCCCTTACGGCCAGCCGATCTCGGAATTCTGGCACAAGATCGTCAGCCCCTGGATGGAAACCAACGACCTGTTCGGCAAGCCGCGCTACGGCATCAGCCACGACGACCCGGGCATCACCAGCGCCGACAAATGCCGCTACGATGCCTGTGTCGAAGTGCCCGCCGGATTTGTCGCCAGCGGCCCTTGCTTCACCACCGTCATCCCCGGCGGCAGCTACGCGGCGGCGCGCTATTTCGGCACCGGCAGCGATATAGGCGATAGCTGGACCCACCTGCTACGCGACTGGCTGCCCGCCAGCGGCATGCAGCTTGATGCCCGCCCTTGCTTCGAGTATTACCCGATAGACGGCCGTTACGACGCGGAAACCGGCGCCTTCGAATGCGATATCTGCATTCCGATAGTACCGCTTTGAAGCACTGGCCGTCTGCGTGCATGCTTCGTCAGACATCGAAGCATGCAGCCTGATTCCGGGTCTATACTGTAGTGACGGCAAACCGCAATCGCTGCGGCCACGCTGCAAAATCCCAGGAGGCCCAGGCATGTCAGCCCAACCGAATATATCCTCTGTCGCATTTTTGATTGCCGATCCGGCGCGCGCCACCATGCTGATGACCTTGGTCGACGGTTGCGCGCTGCCCGCCGGCGAACTGGCGCGAGCCGCGGGCGTGACGGCGCAAACCGCCAGCGCCCATCTGGCCAAGCTGCTCAACGGCGGCTTGCTCAGCTGCGAGCAGCAAGGCCGGCATCGTTATTATCGATTGATGGATACGCACGTGGCCGATGCGATTGAACGCCTGGCCGCGATCAGCTCCGTATCGGCAGTGCGTCGCCGGCCCTTGAACCGTGCGGCCCAGGACTTGCGCTTTGCCCGTTGCTGCTATGATCACCTGGCCGGGCAGCTCGGCGTCGCCGTCACCCAGGCCATGCAGGAGAAACAATTTATCGTGCCCGGAACGAACAAGCAATTTTCCTTGTCAGCTATCGGCAGCGCATGGTTCATGGCGCTCGGCGTAGACGTCGCCGCACTCAAGCCGACCCGCTACGGCCTCGCCCGCCAATGCCTGGACTGGACCGAGCGCACGCATCATCTGGCCGGTCCGCTGGGGGTGCAATTGCTGAGCGCGTTATGCGCGGCAGGCTGGCTGCGGCGCCTCAAATCGTCGCGCGCGATCCAGGTTACGCCGAAGGGATGGGCGGGCTTGAAAGCGCAACTAGACATCGATGAAAATGCGCTTGCGGTGGCCGCTGCCGGCACGTAGACCGCTATCGAGATCAGGAACAAAGCAAATGCAAAAGACATACCGCATCCGTCCTGCAAGGGAAACCGATGCCCCCATTTTGTGTGCGGCGGAGCGGCGGATCGCCGAGACGCCGGGCCGCCTGGCGTCGCATCCCGACGAGTTGAGAGAAACCGCCTATGCCGACAAAATCCGTGCGCTTGATGGCCTCGGCTGCTATCTGATTGCAGAAAAGGACGGTGCGATCGTCGGCCATGCGGTGCTCGAACCGGTGGCCTCGCGTAAAGCGTTGGCGCACGTCTTCACGCTCGGCAGCATGGTTGTGCATCCCGGCTCGGAAGGCCAGGGAGTCGGCACAGCACTGATGCAAGCATTGATGCAATGGGTGCAGCAGCAGCCGCATGTAGAAAGAATCGAATTGCGCGTGCGCGAGCAGAATACGGCGGCGCGGCGGCTGTATGAAAATTTCGGCTTTGTGCTCGAAGGCCGCTTTGACAAGCGCATCAAGCTGGCGGACGGCAGTTATCTGGTCGACCTGATGATGGCCTGGCTGGCGCCAGGGACAGCGTCGACATCAACGCACCTCACGCCGCAGTCACCCGCTTGACGGCTTCTTGCACGGCTTGCAGCAACAATTCCTCCAGCCGGTTCACAGCCGGCCCCGCTATTGTCTGCGCCCGATACAGCGACAAGCCTATCGACGGCAGGCGCGGCAAGCCGGCTTCTTGCGGATCGATGATGCGCAAGCTCGCAGGCATGCCGATCGGCGTCCGCACCGTGAGGCCGAGGCCGGCTGCCGAGGCCGCCCACAATGCCGACAAACTGGCGCTGGTGAACGCATGACGCCAAGGTATGCCGGCGCCATCCAAGGCATTCGAGGCCATATCGCGCAACAAGCAGGGCGCATCCAGCAGCACCAGTGAAATTGGCGCGCCGGCCGCCGTCGCCAGTTCCTGTTCGTCGGCCGGCAGGTTCCAGCTGGCGCCATTCTGCGCCGGACCGATCCAGCACAGAGGCAGGTCGGCCACTCGCTCGCCATTCAACGCCGGCGCGACGCACTCCCACAGCAAGGCGAGATCGATACGGCCCATCGTTACCCGCTCCCGCAAATCCGTGCTGCGCGCCACACAGACTTCGATCCGCACCTTCGGATGGGCGCGCATGAAACGTCCCAGCACCGACGACAGCAGCGCTTC
The DNA here is from genome assembly GCF_039923675.1 of Collimonas sp. Classification (GTDB taxonomy): domain Bacteria; phylum Pseudomonadota; class Gammaproteobacteria; order Burkholderiales; family Burkholderiaceae_D; genus Collimonas. Next base: position 7,719 of record NZ_JBDTCG010000111.1, on the reverse strand, counting down.
GCCGAAATCTTCCTGCAAGCCCAGCCGCACCTCCCCTTCCAGCTCGACCCCGCGCACCGCGCTAGCGGTTTCGTCATTCAACTCCAGCAGGCGCCGGGCATAGCCCAGCAAGGTCTGACCGGCCTCGGTCAGCGCCAGGCCGCGCCCGGCCTTACGAAAAATCGGCGCACCGGCCTGTTCTTCCAGTTTTTTCAGTTGTGCGCTCACGGCAGAGGTCGAACGCCCCAACCGGTCGGCGGCCTTGGCGAAGCTGCCGAGGTCGATACCGGTGGTGAAGGTACGCAGTACATCCAGGTCAAAGCTAATTTGCCGCATGACGATCATCCCGTTTTTCAAAACTATCGATTCAAAACTATCTGATATTCAAAAGTATCGTACAAAGCAATACTTGCTGCAAGCGGTAAAAACTTGATGCCCTGATTACCTTGCCAGCCCCTACCCTCACAGGAGAATTCCGATGTCTCAATCAAGAGATTTGAGCAATAACCGTCGCCATCGCTGGAAAGTGCTGGGCGTCGGCGTCGCCGCCAACGCCAGTTTTTCAGCCGCATTCAGCGGCATTCCGACATCAGCCGTCTTGATGCGCTCCAGTTATCATCTTGGCAATTCCGAGCTGGGCCTGGTATTGGGCCTGATGGGTCTCGGCATCGCTATCAGCGAATTGCCCTGGGGCCTGCTGACCGACCGTTGGGGCGACCGTCCTGTGCTGCTGACAGGCCTTGCCTCTACGGCAACGGCACTGGCGTTGATGGCACTGTTCGTGGCGCCGGTTGCAGGCTACATTCCTGGCTTGCCACTGCTGGCCGCCGGACTGCTGCTGGTCGGTTTGCTGGGCGGCAGCGTCAACGGTTCCAGTGGCCGCGCCGTCATGACCTGGTTCGGCGAAAACGAACGCGGCATGGCCATGAGCATCCGCCAGACCGCCGTGCCGCTGGGTGGCGCTATTGGCGCCCTGATCCTGCCAAGCCTGGCCGCCCATCTCGGCTTCGCCGCGGTGTATGGCGTACTTGCCTTGTTCTGTATGGTGACCTTGTTTTTCACCTGGCTTTGGCTGCATGAACCAGCTACGGCGACAATAAATAAAACATCAGGCCATGCAGGCAAACCACCGCTCACAGGGCCAGCCCCATTAAAAGATCGCCAGCTGTGGAGTATCGTCGTCGCCATCGGCGTCCTCTGTGCGCCGCAGTTTGCGATACTGTCCTTCGGCACGGTATTCCTGCACGATTTCAGCCACGCCGGCATCGCCGTCATCACCGCCTCCATGGCAACGCTGCAAGTCGGCGCCATGATCATACGGGTCTGGAGCGGCCGCTGGACCGACCGCAATCGAAATCGCCGGGAGTTCCTGCGTTTCTGTACCATCTCGGTTGCAGGCGCTTTCGCAGCACTCGCTGCACTGGTGGCAGTCGCAGGCCAGTTGCCTACGGTTTCGCCGCTCATGGCACTGCTGCTGATCGCGATGCTGGTGATCACCGGCATTTGCGTCTCGGCCTGGCATGGCGTGGCGTACACCGAACTGGCGACGATCGCCGGTGCCCGCAACGCCGGTACCGCGCTTGGCATGGCGAACACCAGCGTGTTCGTGATGTGCTTCCTGACCCCGCTGGCGATTCCGCACATCCTCACGCTGACCAGCTGGCCAGGTGTGTGGCTGCTGGGGAGTGTTTTGGCAATCATCGCTTTGCAGTTTTTTCCGAAACCGGTGCAAACGACGCTGGTTTGCCAGACAGTTTGAAGAGAAGCAGGTATTTGATAACCACAAGCGCGGTTTAATCCGCGCTGTATTTTGCAAATGGCACCAGCGGTTTTCCCTTTCCGCTTTCAGCGCGCCGGCCTCCTAAAACAAGCGCTTCGGCATTGGGATCATTGCTATTGTTCATGACCCAGTTTTCGCTGATGCGCTTGTAGAAAATCCAGTCGTGCATTTTCGGTTCGTAGCGGAATGTGATGTAGTCGGTCCAATGGGAGCCGCAAGCGACGCCGTTTTGCACGGTGAAATAGTGATTCCTGATTGCCAGGCCATCTTCACCATCTTCAAACGGGTCGCACTGGCCGCCCTCGTCGATGGCAAAAATGACGTGGTCGTTGCGTCCGGCCAGCGTGTAGCCGCCATCGGCATTCTGGACAAACAGCAGCAACGGACGGCGTGGGGCTTTACCGGTTTTATCGGCGATGGCCTTTTCATCGGCTTTATGTAGCGCCACCAGAAAGTCTTCCAGCTTATCGTCGTTCAGTTCGCCGCCCTTGAAGGACAGCACGGAATAACCCACCGGAATTTGCTTGAGTATGTTGTTTGGCAAAGATTCGGCCCGCGCACCGGCCATCGCCCCAAATAGCAGGGCGCAAAGCAAGACATGTTTTGTGCAAGTCATGAGTTACCGCTTACCTGTCATTCGCATTGATAACCGCCTCGATCCTGTGGCCATCGGGATCCACCAGGAAAGCCGCATAGTAGTTGTCTCCATATTCAGGGCGCAAACCCAGCGCACCGTTATCGTGCCCGCCGACGGCCAGTGCGGTAGCATGGAAAACATCGACGGCGGAACGTGACGGCGCAGAAAATGCCAAGTGAAAGCCTGGCCCGGGAGGTGCAGCCTCAAGGCGAAGCTTGAGACAGAGCAGATCCTGGCCGTCAATCAGACCGTAGCCAACCGCAGTCGCATCCTCGAACACACGACGAAAGCCCAGCGCGCCAAGGGCTGCGTCATAGAATGCGCTTGAATGCGCAAGGTCGCGAACGCCTAGTGAAATGTGATGAAGCATGTTTGGCCCATGTAAAATTGGCAATCCGGATTTTTATGCAGGTTTGCAATATGTATTAATGCTGCGCTCGCAGCCAAAGAGCGAATGTACGCAGACGCGCAACAAATTCGTAAGGAGTGCCATACGTACCGTTCGCTTCCGCCAAAAAATAGCTTATGGAATCCGCCATAGCCGGATACGACTTCAAAAATAAATCCACATGACTGCTCAAACCCTGTGGCCAGGATTGCTCGCAGTCTGGTCGTAAAATATTCGTCGCTCGAATCAGTTTTCGTGCAGCAGCTCTCTTCAAATGCTGAGCTTCGACCTGATCGGATGCGTTTTCAATTCGCTCGGCATAGCCATCCAGAATTTCATGGAAGTCGCCATTGACAGCCAGTGCAATCGCCTTTGACGGCTTGAACGGCGCGTAATCGACCGCCAGATCGATTCCCCAAATACAGCGGCAATGATGCTTGAACCAGTACCCCCAGCTATTTACCTTGTCGGCAGCGGTGACGTCTGCGAGAACGCCTATATCGAAGTCGATTTTGACGACCTCGGGGTGGGCATCTTGCAGAGTTCGGCGCATGGATTTGATCAACAGATCTTGATCGGGCAATGCCACCTGACGCAGCACTATTGTCACGTCAAGATCGGAGCTGCGAAGGACAGCGTCGCCACGGGCAATGCTGCCGTACAAATAGATGCCATGGATTGAATTTCCGATTTGGGTAATTAGCGTGGCGAGCACATCTTCGACCAATGCCTGGAACTCTGGCTGGACAGGCCCATTTCCGACTGTCAGGATAAACCCGAGTTCGTCAACGCCTTCATGCTTCAACACCTGACACTCCCGATATGACAAAAACTCAGTGTGCCAAGATTGTCAAGATCTGCCAAGGACAGTCTTATCGTTATCAACCGGCTTGGGGTCCGGTTTTGCGCCGATGATATGTGAGCGCCACGGCGATGCATAACTCCAGTACGTCAACCGGAACGACATCATTTTCTTCGAAGTAGATACAGCGGTTTCCTTCAAACTTGAAATCGTCCTGGAACGCGGTGCGGAACGAAGCGATCAGATTTGTCTGACAATGGAAGTAGATTCCGTATTGCGCAGGGCTGGATTTCTTCCAGCCGAGCCGGATCGTGCTGCCGCTCTTGCTCCGGCTGGTGAGGTAGGCTGGTTCACCCCATTTCAGGGTTTCTTCAATCTCGCCGACGCCATCTGTGCTTGCCGCCGTATCGAAAATAAGCTGCCGCAATACCAGAAGCTTGCGTCGTATTTTCTGCGGATACGCCTCGAAGGTCTGCGCTACAGCATCGTTCTCGATCGGCTTCATGGATATCCCCTGATTCCGGATGTAAGTGGTGCATCAAGTTTAGCGACAGGCAGACGAACAGCCGGCAGCCAACCGCGCGTTAAAGCACCAGAGCACCCACCAACCCGCTCATCACACCCACCAGCACCGTCAACAACGCCACCACCACCAGCACCTTGCCATCAAAATCCTTACGCAACATCAGCAGCGACGGCAGGCTTACGCTTGGCAACGTCATCAGCAGCGCCACTGCGGGCGCCATGCCCATGCCTAGCGACAGCATGGTCTGCACGATAGGAATTTCAGCTGCGGTCGGAATCATGAACAGCATGCCGACAATCGCCATCGGCAGCAGCCAGAGCAAACCGTTGCCCATGGCGTCGTCGACGTGGGGGAACAGCCAGACCCGCGCTGCGCCCATTACCAGTACCGCCAAAATATAGACAGGGATGGTGCTCCAGAACAGTTGCCACAGGGTGCGCGCCCAGCGCGCCAGGAAATCTTTCTGATCGGGCGTGCTGGCGGCGACCACGGCTTCCAGCGCCGCCTCGGGCATTTGCTCGGGGCGTGAAATACGCTGGGCGATCAAGGAAACGCCTAGCACCAGCGCTATGCCTGCGACCAACCGCAAGGCAACGAAACCCCAGCCCAGCACGAAGCCCATGAACAGCAATGTCGCCGGATTCAGCACCGGATTGGCGATCCAGAAGGCCAGCGCAGCACCCACCGAAACTTGCTGGCGGCGCATGCCGGCAACCACCGGTGCGGCGCAGCAGGTGCACATCATTCCAGGCAGGGCAAACAGGCCGCCGCGCAAGGCAGAACCCAAGCTGCTACCGCCGAACAGGCGCAACAGCCAGTCGCGCGGGATCAGCACTTGCAGCAAGGAACCCAGAATCACGCCCAGCACCGCAGCTTTCCAGATCGCCAGGAAATATACCTTGGCATAGGTCAGTGCTGCGGCGAGCGGCGCGCCAGGGTTATCGTTGAGGATCGAGCCGCCGATACTGTGTTTGTCGGCGGCGACGAAAGACTTTAAATAATAGGGAGACCATTTGACGTAGTACAGGCCGACGACGGCGACCAGTACAAACAAGGCCGGCTTCCACCAGAACGACCAGCCTCTTGCGGGTGATGGGGTAGAAAGAGTGTTCATGGCTAAGTCTTGGTTAGTTGAAAATAACAGCGCATCATAACTCAACATAAACGCTCAACATAAAACGCTCAACACAACTACACCCAGCATAACTGCACCACGTAGCCGTTTGCAAATGCTGGATGGCTTCAATCAAGGCTGGATCGAGTTCGCCGGACCTGCACGCAAAGGCAAGGTAGGACTGGAGACAGTATTGAAAGACTTGCTGGCTGCGCAAGCCTGATAAATCGCTGCGACATCTATCGAGGCAAAAAAAAACCCGCCTGACCTTGCGGTAGCGGGTTGAATCCAAACCTTAGGAGGTGTTGGAGGAGACAGGTGTAACTATATGGCAGTGCAGCATTCGTGTCTGCTTTATTATTTGTATAACAGTTATAGATAAACCACATATCTTCCAGGAAAATCAAATCGGCCCGCGGTCAATCCGTTTACTCAGGATGATCGAGGTCGAGGTGTGCCGCACGCCTTCCATGGCGCCGATCTGGTCCAGCAAGCGGTCCAGCTCATCGGTCGACTGGCAGCGCAGGGTAAGCATATAGTCGATCACGCCGCTCACCGCACACAAGGTTTCTACTTGTGACATTTTCTGCAACTGTTGCACCAGAAGTGGTGCATTGCGGGAATCAATGGAAATGCCGACGTAAGCACGCACCGCCGGCTGGTACAGCTCCAGGTCCAGGCGCACGCCGTAACCGGCGATCACGCCCTTCTTTTCCATTGCAGCCAGGCGCGCTATCGCAGTGGTGCGGGCAATCTCGACACGCTTGGCGATGGTGGCCATGGAAAGCCGGGCATCGTCCATCAGCAAGGCCAGGATTTTGTGGTCGACTTCGTCGAGTTTCTCTCTCATCGCGACAATCCATCTCTAATATTCGTCAAAGTGTATCGTTATTATACATTTTGACGACTATCTACACTCTATTATCTGACTTTGCTTAAATTTACAATGGTTGTAGCAGAAACAGCAGCATTAACTATAACCAAGAGTGAGCGACGACATGACTACCAAACTGATACTTCTAGGCGCCGGCAAAATCGGCGATGCCATCCTCAACCTGTTGTCGCACACCGGCGACTATATCCTGACCGTTGCCGACCGCGATCCGCAGCGCCTGGAATACGTCAAGCAAGCAGGTTTTCCGAATGTGACCACGATTCTGGCGGACATTTCGCATGCGCCTACCGTAACCAAGCTGATCAGCGGCCATGACGTTACCCTGTCGGCCTGTCCTTACTTCCTGACGCCGGTCATCGCGGCAGCGGCAAAGGCAGCGCATTCGCACTATTTCGACCTGACTGAAGATGTCGAAAGCACCCGTTTCGTCAAATCGATCGCACATGATTCGACTACCGCCTTTGTGCCGCAATGCGGCCTGGCGCCAGGCTTCATTTCGATTGTGGCGAACGATGTGGCGAACCGCTTCGAAACTTTGCATGACGTAAAAATGCGCGTGGGCGCCCTGCCGACCTTCCCAAGCAATGCGCTCAAATACAATCTGACGTGGAGCACCGACGGCCTGATCAACGAGTACTGCAATCCTTGCGAAGCGATTGTCGACGGCACCCTGCGCGAAACCTCGCCGCTGGAAGAGCTGGAACATTTCTCGCTGGACGGCATCGACTACGAAGCCTTCAATACGTCGGGCGGCCTGGGCACTTTGTGCGAAACCTGGCAAGGCCGGATCCAGAATCTGGATTACAAGACCGTGCGTTATCCGGGGCATCGCGACATCATCAAGATCCTGGTGCGCGATCTGCAACTGGGCAAGCTGGAACGTCGTCCGATCCTGAAGGAAGTATTGGAAACTTCGATCCCGATCACCAAGCAAGACGTGGTGCTGACTTTCGTCAGCGTCAGCGGCATGCGCGATGGCCGTCTTGAGCAAGAAACCTATGCCAAGAAGACTTACAGCCAATACGTGAATGGTCAGCTGCTGTCGGCGATCCAGCTGACTACAGCGGCAGGCATTTGCGCAATGGTCGACCTGGTGGTGACCGGCGTGTTGCCGCAAAGCGGTTTCGTGCGTCAGGAACAAGCGACCCTGGCTGACTTCCTGGGCAATCGCTTTGGTCAGTTCTACGCCAGCCACGCGCCTGCCCATGGCGGCTTTGCGCCGGCCAGCAACACCGATTTCAAGCAATTGAAAGCGGTTGCCTAAGCTAGTCGCAAAACGACAGTACTTGATAAAAAGGCCGGTATGACTCGCAAGAGTCATACCGGCCTTTTGCTTGGCGGGTTAGAAGATTAAAAGGCCATCCTTGCACCAACCGAGAACACATTGTTGACCACGCCGCCCTTGCCGAATTGCGCGTCGTAATTGCCATACCAGCTCCACTTGCTGCTGACCGCGGTGATGATGCCGATGCCGGCCCAGCCGCTGTTGCGCGGCAAGCCGATGCCCTGCACGGTGAAGCCGGCTGCCGGCGCGCCCACGAAGGCGGCGTTGAAATCCAGGTTGCCGCTGTTGAAGCCATGCTGCCAGGCGCCGTAAG
>NZ_JBDTCG010000110.1:0-35497 GCF_039923675.1 Collimonas sp. | reverse complement strand
ACGCGCATGGCGCCGAGCTTTGTACGTTTTGGCTCGTTCGAACACTGGTATTACAACAATCAGCCGGAAACACTGAAAACCCTGGCCGACTACGTGATCGCCGGTTTCTATCCTGAATTGCTGGCATCGGAAAATCCGTACCAGGCGCTATTGGCCGAAGTCACCCGCCGCACCGCGCATCTGATGGCGCACTGGCAAGCGGTCGGTTTCATGCATGGCGTGATGAATACCGACAATATGTCGATCCTGGGGCTGACGCTGGATTACGGGCCGTTCGGCTTCATGGAAGCCTACGACCCGAGCCATATCTGCAACCACACCGACCAGCAAGGCCGTTATGCCTACAATAAACAGCCGCAGATCGGCCATTGGAATTGCTTTGCGCTGGGCCAGGCATTGCTGCCGCTGATCGGCAGCGTCGAGTTGACCGAGGCGGCGCTGAGCCATTATCAGGCGCAATACGGCGCAAAACTGGACGAATTGCTGCACGCCAAACTGGGTTTGGCGACGCGACAGGCGGATGACGACAAATTGCTGGACGCCATGTTTGCCATCATGCAAGCTAGCCACGTCGACTTCACGCTGTTTTTCCGCCAGCTGGGCAATTTGCGATTGGACGACGCCGGCGGCGATAGCGCCCTGCGCGACTTGTTTATCGACCGTGCGGCATTCGACGCCTGGGCGTTACAATACCGGGCGCGCCTGAAATCGGAAAATAGCCGGGATGCGGGCCGCAAGCTTGCAATGGATGGATGCAACCCCAAATATGTGCTGCGAAACTATTTGGCGCAAACTGCTATCGAACAGGCACAGAAAAAAGACTTCTCGGAAATCGCAAAACTATTGGAAATCCTTGAAAACCCGTTTGACGAACAGCCGCAACATGCAAAGTACGCCGAATTGCCGCCGGACTGGGCGCGCGGACTGGAAGTCAGCTGTTCGTCCTAGGAACTGAAAACATGAGCACAACCAAAATCAGCAAGACCGACGCCGAATGGCGCGCCGAACTCGATCCGATGGAATACGAAGTCACGCGCCATGCGGCGACCGAACGGGCATTCACCGGCCGTTTCTGGGATCATCATGAGCACGGCATCTATACCTGCGTATGCTGCAACACGCCGCTGTTTGAATCTGACGCCAAATTCGACTCCGGTTGCGGCTGGCCGAGCTATTTCAAGGCCATCAATCCCGACAATGTAGAAGAGCGCGTTGACCGCACTCATGGCATGATGCGCACTGAAATTCTATGCAAGGTGTGCGACGCCCATCTCGGCCACGTGTTTCCGGACGGGCCGCCGCCTACCGGTTTGCGTTACTGCATCAACTCGGCATCGCTGCGCTTCGATGCGGCCGGCTAGGTGCGGCCAGGCGCGCTACCGACTAAGGCGCGATAAGCGGCCGCATCAACCGACTATTTATTTATCCTGACTGAAAGCACGGCAAACACATGAAGTTCCTGTTCGACCTTTTCCCGGTAATACTTTTCTTCGGCATCTTCAAATGGAGCGAAGGTAGTCCCGAGGCCGCGCAATCGCTGGTCAGCCATTATTTGTCCGGTTTCGTTTCCGGCGGCGTCGTCACCGCTACGCAAGCGCCGGTGCTGCTGGCGACCGCAGTGGCGATTATCGCTACCGTGGCGCAGATCGGCTACCTGCTGCTGCGCCGCAAAAAAGTCGATGGCATGCTGTGGGTATCGTTCCTGATCATTACCGTGTTCGGCGGCCTTACCATCTACTTCCACAATGAGACCTTCATCAAGTGGAAGCCGACCGTACTGTATTGGGCGTTTGCCACTGCATTGCTGGTCAGCCAGCTGCTGCTGAAAAAGAACCTGATCCGCACCATGATGGAAAAACAGCTGGCCTTGCCTGATCCGATCTGGTTGCGCGTGAGTTTTGCCTGGGTAGCGTTTTTTGTTTTCATGGGCTGCCTCAACCTGTATATCGCTTTCAATTATCCTACCGCAACCTGGGTCAACTTCAAATTGTTCGGCGGCATGGGGCTGATGTTTGCATTTATCATCGGCCAAAGCATCCTGCTTTCCAAATACATCAAGGACCCAGATGAACCCAAGGCTTGATACGATTCGTAACAAATTGACAGCTGCACTTGCCCCTCTGGAATGTATAGTGGAGGATGAATCAGCGCTGCATGTGGGACACGCGGGTGCTGCTTCAGGTGGCGGACATTATCGGGTGCGTATAGTTTGCGCGGTTTTTGAGGGACAAAATCGCTTGAAACGGCATAGGCTGGTGTATGATTGCCTGGCTGATATGATGCACGCCGAAATTCATGCACTGGCTATCACTGCACTGGCTCCATCTGAAACAAAAGCTGCTTGAACCTATGCACCTACATATTTATATGTAATCGGAAAGAATAATTGTCGTTCAAATTTACTTCGGTTATTCTCTCTTGATTCCGCATTGATTAATTTATTAACAACCTCCCCAATTTAGGATTTGATAATGACATTTAAACCTTCACGTTTACTGGTGGTACTTTTTGCAGCTGCTGCATTGCCTGTTATGGCCCAAAACCTGGCAGTCGTGAACGGTAAGGCAATCCCGTCGTCGCGCGCCGACATGATGATCAAGCAATTGTCCGCCCAAGGCGGCGCTCAAGGCGGCCAGCCTGATACCCCGGAACTGCGCAACATGGTCAAGGATGAACTGATCAACCGCGAAGTGCTGATCCAGGAAGCCGACAAGCTGGGCCTGGGCAACAACCCTGACGTCAAGGCACAAGCCGACATCGCTCGCCAATCGATCCTGATCCGCGCCCTGGTTGCCGACTTCATCAAGAAGAACCCGATCAAGGATGCCGACATCCAGGCTGAATACGACAAGTTCAAGGCACAAGCCGGCGACAAGGAATACCACGCTCAGCATATCCTGGTCGAAAACGAAGCCGATGCAAAAGCCATTATCGTCAAGCTGAAAGCAGGCGGCAAGTTTGAAGACCTGGCCAAGCAATCAAAGGATCCGGGTTCGGCAGCGAACGGCGGCGATCTGGGCTGGGCAACGCCAGCTTCGTTCGTGAAGCCTTTCTCCGATGCGCTGGTAGCACTGAAACCAGGTCAACTGACTGACACACCGGTCAAGACCCAGTTCGGTTACCACGTCATCAAGCTGGATGAGGTTCGTGCAGCCAAGATCCCTACCCTGGCCGAAGTCAAGCCACAAATCACTGAAGCGCTGCAACAGAAAAAACTGCAAGCTTACCAGCAAGATTTGCGCGCGAAAGCCGTGGTCAAGTAAGATCCTGGCAAAGGATCCGCCAATCAAAAAGCGCTCTTCGGAGCGCTTTTTTTACGCCTGCTTTTTTTTGATACCACAATAGATCTCCTCGATAGTCATGTGCTGCAATCGATGTTGAGCTAAATGAAACAAGCAATTACAATGAGGCAACTTAAAACCGGGACCGCACGATGGCAACCATGCTGCTCACTGTATCCAGCCTCTCCAAGTCCTACGGCGACAGACGGGCAGTCGACGGCATCTCGTTCCAGGTCCGGCAGGGACAAACGCTAGGCCTGATCGGTCCCAACGGCGCCGGCAAGTCGACCACAGTGAGCCTGATCTGCGGCCTGCTGCGACCCGACGCCGGCCAGATTCTGCTGGATGGCGAAGCCGTCAGCGCCGGCAACAGCACCGCCAAGCACAAGATCGGCCTGGTGCCGCAAGAGCTGGCGCTGTACGAAGATTTATCGGCCAATGAAAACCTGAAGCTGTTCGGCGCGCTCTACGGCCTCACCGGCAGCCGGCTGAAAACGCGTTGCAGCGAGGTGCTGGCGCTGGTCAACCTGAGTGATCGCGCCGCCGACAAGCCCGGCAGTTTTTCCGGAGGCATGAAGCGCAGGCTCAACATCGCTGCCGCGCTGCTGCACGATCCGCAACTGCTGATCCTCGACGAGCCGACTGTTGGCGTCGACCCGCAAAGCCGCAATGCGATCTTCGACAGCCTCGAACAGTTGAAACGCGAGGGCCGCTCACTGATCTACACCAGCCATTACATGGAAGAAATCGAAAGGCTTGCCGATCACATCGTCATCATCGATCACGGCAAAGTGCTGGCTGACGAAACACCCGCCGCGCTGTTCCAGCGGCTGCCGGCGCAAGCAGCGCTACAGGTGGATCTGGCGCTGCCTGCGGACGCCATCCTGATCGACCAGATCCGCCTGCAGCCCGGCGTAACCGACGTCACAAGCAGAGATCACAGCTTGCAGATCGGCCTGCAGGCGACCGACGATGCACTGCCGCTGTTGCAATGGCTAAGCGCAAACGGCAACCGGCCACTGCATTTCACCACCGCCAAGGCCAAGCTCGAAGACATTTTTCTCGGCCTGACCGGACGTAGCCTGCGCGACTGAGCAGACACGCATCCGCCCCTCCTCTTCCGATTCGGAGCACCGACCATGAGCGCATTGCATGCCTTGATCCGCAAGGATCTGATCCTGTACCTCAGCAACCGCCGCGCGCAGCTGATCAGCCTGTTGCTGCCGATCGCGCTCGGCACCTTCTTCGGCTACCTGTTCGGTGGTTCCGGCACTAGCAACAACGGCAAGATCGAGGTTGCCCTGGTCCGGCTCGACGATAGCAGCATCAGCCGCAAGATCGCCGCCGGGCTGAAAGCCGACAGCGCGCTGCACGTGCAAGAACTGCCGCAGGCGGTGGCCCAAGACCAGGTGCGCCAAGGCAAACTCAGCGCGGCAATCGTCCTGCCGGCCGGCTTTGGCGACGCCGCCAAGAAAGCCTTCTTCGTCGGTCGTGACAAGCCGGAGATTCCACTGTATTACGATCCGTCGCAAGGTGCCGTACTGGCGATGGTGAAAGGCATGCTGACCCAGTATGTGATGCAGAACGTCAGCGCTGAAATGTTCGACATCAAGGCCGCCGACTCCTATATCAATACCAGCATCGAAGCGTTACAGAAAAGCGGCGCACAGAATCCGGACTTGCTCAAGATGTTGAGCAGCATCAAGGAATACCAGTCGCATGCAGCCAAGGCTGTCAGCGATGCAGATGGCAAGAGCCAGGCGGGACTGGCCCAAGCCACTTTGTCGGTACCCTACGCTACCCGCGACCAGGCGCTGACTTCCGGCATGCAAAAATATAACGGCTATGCGCACTCTTTCGCCGGCATGAGCGTGCAGTTCATCCTGTTCATGGGGATAGACGCCGGCATTGCGGTGCTGCTATGGCGCCGCATGGGCCTGTGGAACCGGTTGCTGGCGGCGCCTGTCACGCTCGACACGGTGCTGCTGGCGCGCGCGCTGTCATGCGCGATCATCGCCTTCGCCCTCCTGTGCGTGATTTTCCTGTTCGCGATGCTGGTGCTGAAAGTGCAGATCGCTGGCAGCCTGCCCGGCTTTATTGGCGTCGGCGTCAGTTTCGCACTGGTCACCGCCAGTTTCGGACTGCTGATTGCAGCCTTCGGCAAGACGCCGGAAGCCGCACGCGGACTGGCCATGTTCGCCACGCTGATCATGGTGATGCTGGGCGGCGCCTGGGTGCCGGCTTTTCTGTTCCCGCAATGGCTGCAGACGCTGACGCTGGCGATGCCGACGCGCTGGGCGGTTGACGGCTTCGACGCCATGACCTGGCGCGGACTGGGATTTGCAGCGGCACTGCCGGCGATCGCAGTACAACTAGGATTTACCGCGCTGTTCGGCAGCCTGGCAATCTGGAAATTTCGGCGCGACGCGCAGCGCGAGTAAAGTAAAAGGTTACTATTCAGCGGCCATAAGATACCGACCGACAGTCCACGCCGTCACTCCTGACCGGGTCATTCCCGCGCACGCGGGAATCCATGTTAGTGCGTAATGTGGATCCCCGCGTGCGCGGGGATGACGGCGGTTTCAGCAAGCGCTTATAGGGACTGAATAGTTACAAAAAAAGAAAAACCCGGCCAAGGCCGGGTTCATTTATTGCACATGCAGGCTGGCGCTCCATTGCGAAACGCCGGCAGGGGATTTATCCCACCCACTTGCGCGCATTGCGGAACATGCGCATCCAAGGCGAATCCTCGCCCCACGACTCAGGATGCCACGATTGCTGCACGGTGCGGAACACGCGTTCGGCGTGCGGCATGCAGACCGTGAAGCGGCCGTCCGGCGTCGTCACCGACGTGATGCCTTGCGGCGAACCGTTCGGATTGTACGGATAGCCTTCGCTGACCTGCCCCTTGTTATCGATGAAGCGCATCGCCACCAATGCTTCCTTGATATCGCCGGTTTGCGAAAAGTCGGCAAAGCCTTCACCGTGGGCGATGGCGATGGCGCTTTGGGTGCCGGCCATGTCCTGGAAGAAGATCGATGGCGACGATTCGACTTGCACCATCGAGAAGCGCGCTTCGAATTTTTCCGACTTGTTACGGGTGAATTTCGGCCATGCTTGCGCGCCCGGGATGATCGCCTTCAGATTGCTCATCATCTGGCAACCGTTGCAAACGCCCAGTGCAAAGGTGTCGCTGCGCTGGAAGAACAGCGAGAACTGTTCCGCCAGTTTCGCATTGAACAGAATCGTCTTGGCCCAGCCCTCACCCGCTCCCAGCACGTCGCCGTAGGAGAAGCCGCCGACGGCGATGAAGCCCTTGAAATCGTCCAGTCTGGCGCGGCCGGCGATCAGGTCGCTCATATGGACATCGACCGCTGTGAAGCCGGCCTGATGCATCACGTAAGCTGTCTCGACATGCGAGTTGACGCCTTGCTCGCGCAGGATCGCAACGCGCGGCTTGGCGGCCAGATTAAGGAATGGCGCGGCGATATTCTCTTGCAGGTCGAACGAGACCTTCGGCGTGATGCCGGGATCGGCGGCATCCAGGATGCGGTCGTATTCGGCGTCGGCGCTGGCCGGATTATCGCGCAGACGAGCGATGCGCCAGCTGGTTTCGCTCCACAGGCGTTGCAGGTCGATCCGGGTCTGGCTATAGATGGTCTTGGCGTCGCGGCTGAATTCGATGACGTCGCGCGTGTTCGGCTTGCCGATGATGTGGCTGCAAGCGCCCAGATTAAAGCTGCGCAGCACATTCATGACGTCCGACTTTTGCTCGGCGCGCACTTGCAAGACAGCGCCCAGTTCTTCGCTGAACAGCGCGCGCAGGGTCAGTTCGTTGCGGCGCTCGGCCACCTGGCCGGTCCAGTTCTTGGAATCGCCCCAGTCGGCTGCGTGCTCGCTTTCCATGGTCAGAATGTCGATGTTGATCGACAGTCCGCTGTGGCCGGCGAAAGCCATTTCACACAAGGTCGTGAACAGGCCGCCGTCGGAACGGTCATGGTAGGCCAGCAGCTTTTGTTCGCTATTGAGTTGCTGGATGGCGGCGAAGAAGCCTTTCAGATCTTCCGCGCTGTCGACATCCGGCGTTTCATTGCCGATCTGTTGCATGACTTGCGTCAATGCCGAAGCGCCCATACGGTTCTTGCCGCGGCCGAGATCGATCAGGATGATCGCGGTTTCGCCCGCATCGCTGCGCAATTGCGGCGTCAGGGAGCGACGTACATCGCTGACCGGTGCAAAGGCGGAAACGATCAGCGATACCGGCGAAGTAACCGATTTGCTTTGATTGTCGTCTTTCCAGGTGGTGCGCATCGACAGTGAATCCTTGCCGACCGGAATGCTGATGCCCAGCGCCGGGCACAGTTCCATGCCGACTGCTTTCACAGTATCGAACAGTGCTGCGTCCTGGCCAGGCTGGCCGCATGCCGCCATCCAGTTAGCGGACAGCTTGACGTCGGAGATATCGGCAATCGCTGCGGAGGCGATGTTGGTCAACGCTTCGCCGACCGCCATGCGGCCCGATGCCGGCGCGTTGATCACGGCCAATGGAGTGCGTTCACCCATCGCCATCGCTTCGCCCAGATAGCCTTCAAAGCTCATGCTGGTGACGGCGCAGTCGGCGACAGGAATCTGCCACGGGCCGACCATCTGGTCGCGCACCGAGGTGGCGCCAACGGTGCGGTCGCCGATGGTGATCAGAAAGGATTTATCGGCGACTGTCGGCAATTTCAGTACGCGCTGCGACACTTCCAGCAAGTTCATGCCGGTCAGGTCCACCGCCGGCAATACGGGATTGACGTGCTTCACATCGCGCAGCATTTTTGGCGGCTTGCCGAGCAAGACGTCCATCGGCATGTCGACCGGATTGTTATCGTGCTCCGGATCGATCACCTTCAGCTGGCGCTCTTCGGTCGCGGTGCCGACCACGGCAAACAGGCAACGCTCGCGCTGGCAGAAGTACTCGAACAGCGGCAGGCTTTCCGGCGCAATCGCCAGCACGTAGCGTTCTTGCGATTCGTTGCTCCAGATTTCCTTGGGCGCCATGCCGCTTTCTTCCAACGGCACTTTACGCAGATCGAAAATCGCGCCGCGCTTGGCGTCGTTGGTGATTTCCGGGAAAGCGTTCGACAAACCGCCGGCGCCGACGTCATGGATAGACAAAATCAGGTTCTTGTCATCCATCGCCCAACAGGCGTTGATGACTTCCTGCGCGCGCCGTTCCATTTCCGGATTGCCGCGCTGGACCGAATCGAAATCCAAATCAGCGGTGTTGGAGCCGGTTGCCATCGACGACGCCGCGCTGCCACCCATGCCGATGCGCATGCCCGGGCCGCCCAGTTGCACCAGCAGGCTGCCGACCGGCAGATCGTTCTTCTTGGTGTGCTTGTCGGAGATGCTGCCGATGCCGCCGGCGATCATGATCGGCTTGTGGTAGCCCTGCACACTGCCGCCGACGTTTTGTTCGTAGGTACGGAAATAACCGCCCAGGTTGGGACGGCCGAATTCATTGTTGAACGCGGCGCCGCCAAGGGGGCCATCGATCATGATTTGCAGAGCCGATGCGATGCGTTCCGGCTTGCCGTATTGTTCTGCGCTTGGCTGCCCGGCGCCGGTAACGTCAGTGTCATTTTCCCATGCTTGCCGGGCGTCCGGCAGCGACAGGTTGGAGACGGTGAAACCGGTCAGGCCAGCCTTCGGCTTGGCGCCGCGGCCGGTGGCGCCTTCGTCGCGGATCTCGCCGCCGGCGCCGGTGGAGGCGCCAGGGAACGGCGAAATCGCGGTTGGGTGGTTGTGCGTCTCGACCTTCATCAGGATGTGCGTCAATTCTTCCGAAGCACGGTAGGTATTGCCCTCGGCAGCGCCGCGCGCGTAGAAGCGCGAAACGGTGGCGCCTTCGATGATGGACGAGTTGTCGCTATAGGCGACGATGGTGCCCTTCGGCTGCAACTGGTGGGTATTCTTGATCATCGCGAACAGGGATTTGTCCTGCGCTTCGCCGTCGATCACCCAGTCGGCGTTGAAAATCTTGTGGCGGCAATGTTCGCTGTTGGCTTGCGCGAACATCATCAGTTCGACGTCGGTCGGGTTGCGCTTGGCGCTGGTGAAGGCGGCCAGCAGGTAATCGATTTCGTCGTCCGACAAGGCCAGGCCAAGTTCGCTGTTGGCAGCTTCCAGCGCGCCCTTGCCGCCTGCCAGCAGATCGACAAAAGCCAACGGCTTGGCGTCCAGTTCGCGGAACAGGCCGGCCGCATCATCGGCGCTGCGCAGCACGGTTTCGGTCATGCGGTCATGCAGCACATCGGCGATTGCGCGCACGCTGTCGTCGCTGAGCTTCTTGACGCCGCCGAGCAAACCGCTCTTCAGTTTCACCTGATAGGCAATGCCGCGTTCGATGCGTTTGATATGCGCCATGCCGCAGTTGTGGGCGATGTCGGTGGCTTTACTCGCCCATGGCGAGATGGTGCCGAAACGCGGAATGACGATGAATTCTTCGCCGCCGTCGGTCGCTGTGAACCGATCGCCATAGGTCAGCAAGGCGTTCAGCCGGCCGATATCGTCCTGGCTGAGCGTAGTCGAGGCTTCGACAAAATGATCGAAACGGCCGCTGACTTCAACGACATTGCTGTCGATAGCTTGTAACTGGGCCAGAAGGCGTTGGGAACGGAAGGCAGGGAGAGCGTTGGAACCGGGCAAAATCAACATGGCGAGGGGGGAGTTGATGCAGCGTGGCTGCGGGTTAAATCAGAAGCCGTCATTATACAGTGCTGACCAGCCGCTTGCCCCTGCAAGTGATGACAAAATCACCTTGCCGCCGCCTCTGAAAGCATTGCGGGCCGGAAAAGTGCAAAAACTCCCGGCCAGAAATTGTGTTTAAAACAACTTATGCTTTAAAAGTACTCCTGATTAGTTACCAACCTCAATCAACCTCAGATTAAGGATAGAAAACCTGTCCCGACTGAAATTTCGTCATTCCCGCGAACGCGGGAATGACGCTGCAGAGGTTTTTTTACTGAAAAATGTATCACCTGAGACAAGTAATTAATTAAGAAAGTCCTTGAGCACGATCTTGCCGATCACGCGCCCGGTTTCCAGTGTGGCGTGGGCTTGCCGCAGGTTGGCGGCGTTAATCGGCGATAACACCTGGCTTAACGTGGTGACAACCGTCTTGTCGTCGATCAGTCCTGCGACTTTATCCAGCAAATTGCCTTGCTCCTGCATGTCGGCGGTCTGGAACATCGAACGGGTAAACATGAACTCCCAAATGAAGCCGGCGCTCTTGGCTTTCAGCAGGCTGACGTCGAGTGGCGCGGCATTCTCGACGATGGTGCAAATCATGCCTTGCGGCGCGACTGCGGCGGCGGCGGCCGGGAAATGACGGTCGGTGTCGTTCAGGATCAGCACATAGTCGACATTATCGAAGCCCTGCTCCTTGAGTTGCGCCGGCAGGTCGCCGAAATGGTTGATCACATGCTGCGCCCCCAGTTCGCGCACCCATTTTTCCGACTCGGGACGCGATGCGGTGGCAATCACATCCAGGCCGGCGACCTTTACCGCCAACTGGATCGCAATCGAACCGACGCCGCCGGCGCCGCCGATGATCAGGATCGATTTGGCCGGCGCGCTAGAGCGGGCCGGCACTTTCAGGCGGTCGAACAATGCTTCCCAGGCCGTGATCGCAGTCAACGGCAAAGCAGCGGCCTGCTCGAACGACAGCGATTTCGGCATGTTGCCGATGATGCGCTCATCGACCAGCTGGAATTCGCTATTGCTGCCGGGACGGGTGATGTCGCCGGCATAGAACACCCGATCGCCAACTTTGAAACGGCTGACTCCGGGGCCCACTGCCTGCACCACGCCGGCGGCGTCCCACCCCAGCACGCGCGGCGACTTTTCTACCGTGTCTTTCGGCGCCCGCACTTTGACATCGACCGGATTGACGGCGATGGCCTTGATTTCTATCAAGACGTCGCGCCCTTTTGGCGCCGGTTTATCAAGCTGGACATCGAACAGCGACTCGGGATTATCGATAGGTAAATAATGGGTTAAGGCGATGGCTTTCATAGTCAAACTCCTGAAATGGTGACCGCTTCGATCTGAATCCGGCCGTTAACTGGGTTAAGTGGGTTAATTGGATGAATTGAATCAACTAGCCATCATTATGATAATGTTGAATTATTTTATAAACATGCCGGTATTTGATTCACTTTCAATTGAAATTTGATAATGTACTCAACCACCGACCTCCAGCTTTTCATTTACACAGCCGATCTGGGCAGCCTGTCGAATGCAGCGCGCCAGCTGGATCTGCTGCCGGCGACCGCCAGCGCCAGCCTCAAGCGGCTGGAACAGCAACTGAATGCCCGCCTGTTCGTGCGCTCGACCCGCAGCATGCGGCTGACGCCCGAAGGCAGTGTGTTCCTTGACTATAGCCGCCAGGCGCTGGCCTTGCTCAGTGAAGGCCAGGCGCTGCTGAACGCCGGCGGCCCGGTGAGCGGCCATTTGCGGCTGTCGATGCCATCGGATGTCGGCCGCAACGTGCTGCTGCCCTGGCTCGACGCCTTCCAGGCGCGCCATCCGCAAGTCACCCTGTCGCTACAGTTTTCCGATCGGGTTATCGACCTGTTCCGCGATCCGGTGGATGTCGCTTTCCGCTACGGCCCGCTGGACGATTCGACGCTGGTGTCGCAAGAACTGGCGGCCAGCCGCCGCGTGGTGGTGGCCGCGCCCTCCTACCTGGCAAAACATGGCAGGCCGGTTACGCCCAAAGACCTGGCCGCGCATAACTGCCTGCTGTATTACCTGCAGCACGGTTTGTTCAACAACTGGCGCTTTTATTCAGGCAATCCAGGCAAAATGCCGATCGATGTCAAGGTGCGCGGCGACCGCATGACCGATGACGCCGCGATTGCCCGTACCTGGGCGATTGCCGGTGTCGGCATCGCTTATAAATCCTGGCTGGATGTGCGGCAAGACGTGGCTGAAGGCCGGCTAGAGATCTTGCTCCAGCAGTTTGGCGGCGAAGACACGCCGCTCAACATGGTGTACCCGCATCGCAGCAGCATGTCGCCGTCGCTGCGAGCCTTGCTGGCGTTTTTGCGGGCACAGTTCGCCGCGCTCACGCTGCCGTAGTAAACGGCGGCGCATCGCGGCCGAAGTGCGCCACAACGAACTCGATGAACGACTTCAACTTGGGCGTCATCTTGCGGTTCGACGCCACGACAATGTGCATCGGCCGATGCGCAAGTGCGTAGCAGGGCAGCAAACACTGTAGCCGGCCGGCGGCAACGTCGTCGCGCAGCAAGGCTTCGGGCTGCATGATGATGCCGATTCCTTGCAAGGCTGCGGTGCGCAAGGCCAGGCCATTGTTTGCGCGAAAATTGCCATGCACCTCAATCTCTTGCAACACGCCTTCACAGGAAAACTGCCAAAGGTCATAGCGGCTGCCATGCACAAAGCTCATGCAGTTGTGTTGCGCCAGCTGCTGCGGCGTGAGCGGCGTACCGCGACGCGCCAGGTATTCAGGCGAAGCGCAGACCATCGAGCGATACGGCTGCAAGGGCCGCGCAATCAGGCTGGAATCGGGCAGCGGGCCGATCCGCAGCGCGACTTCAAATCCCTCCTCGACCAGATCGACCACGCGGTCATTCAAGGACAGGTCGAGTTCGACATCGGGATAACGTTCCAGGTAGCTGCGTATCACGGCGGTCAGCATCTGGCCGCCGAAAGTCGCCGGCGCAGTGACCCGCAACACCCCGCGCGGCAGCAACTGCATCTGCTTGACCGAGGCATCGGCCGCCTCGATTTCCAGCAGCGCCTGCTTGCAGCGCTCGAAATAAAGCTGGCCGATCTCGGTCAGGCTCTGACGTCGCGTGGTTCGGTTCAACAGGCGGACGCCGAGCTGCTCTTCCAGCTGGCGCACATGCTTGCCGACCATGGTGGGTGAAATCCGGGCTTCCTCCGCGGCGGCGGAAAAACCGCCCTTTTCCACGACGCGGACGAAAATCTGCATGCTGGTTAGTCTATCCATCGCAATTAAACACCATGAGTTTCAAGTGATGGTAATCATAGGTTATTTATCCACCAACAGGAAGCAATCATAATCAAAGCCTGATTTCACTTCTCTCGGAGCACACCATGAAAATAGCGGTTATCGGTGCCACAGGCACAATCGGCAAGGCAGTCGTGACACAACTGGCAGTCCGCCATGACGTCATCGAAGTCGGCAATAGCAGCGGCCAGTACCAGGTCGATATCACCGACATCAAGAGCGTCGAACGCTTGTTCGGACAAATCGGCAAGGTTGACGCCATCGTCTCCACCGCCGGCAGCGCGCATTTCGGCCCGCTGCAAGAACTGACTCCGGAAAAATTCCAGATCGGCTTGCGCGACAAGCTGATGGGCCAGATCAATCTGGCGCTGGTAGCCCAGCATCACCTTAACGATAGTGGTTCAATTACGCTGACCAGCGGCAGCCTGAGTCACGAGCCGGTCCTGCAAGGCGTCAACGCCAGCACGGTGAACTCCGCTCTGGACGGCTTCGTGCGTGCGGCGGCAATCGAACTCAAGCGCGGCATCCGCATTAACATTGTCAGCCCGACCGTGCTGCAAGAATCGCTAGCCACCTATGGTTCGTTCTTTTACGGCGTTGAAGCAGTTCCTGCCAGCCGCGTGGCCCTGGCCTATAGCCGCAGTGTTGAAGGCGCACAGACCGGTGAAGTCTATCGGATCTGGAAATAAAACATCACCTCAGGGGAAACTGCGTTATCTTTTGTCAGGTTTTTGTCAAGACGATGCAGTAAGATTGGCAGCATATTTAGTGCAGCCAACCTTATCCCCCGAGAGGCTTTTCATGGTGAATGTAGTCAAACGCATCCAGGAGTACAACGCCGGCCGCGATCCCCAGCGCCTGCAGCTCAAATACAAGAACATCCGCAACGATCCGTTCACGTTCTTGCGCGGCACCTGCCATCTGTTTTATGAACGTCTTCCCTACAGCGGCTTGATGCGAACCGCGCCATTGGCGTGGATCTGCGGCGACCTGCACCTGGAAAATTTCGGCAGCTACAAGGGCGACAATCGCCTGGCCTACTTCGACATGAACGATTTCGACGAGGCTGTGCTGGCGCCGGCGAGCTGGGAACTGGTGCGCTTCCTGACCAGCGTGCTGATTGCCGCCGACGGCTCATCCTCCAATCCTGCCGATACACGCCTGCTCTGCCGCAGTTTTATCGATGCCTATACCAATGCGCTGACGCTGGGTAAATCGCGCTGGATCGAACGCGATACGGCACCGGGCATGGTCGGCGACCTGCTGAACGGCTTGCGCGGGCGCTTGCGTTCGACCTACCTGGATATGCGCACGCTGCGCAAAGGCAAACAGCGCACATTGCGGCTGGACGGTAAAAAAGCGCTACCGGTCACCGATAAGCAGCGCGCCAAAGTCACCGGATTCATGCAGAAATTCGCCAGTGAACAGCCGAATCCCGAGTTCTACAAGGTGCTGGATGTGGCGCGCCGCATCGCCGGCACCGGCAGCCTCGGCGTCGACCGCTATGTGATACTGATAGAAGGCAAGGGTTCGCCGGACGGCAATTTCCTGCTGGACCTGAAGCAGGCGCTACCCTCATCCCTGACGCCGTTTTTGAAAGTGGCCCAGCCAAAATGGACCAGCGACGCGCAACGCGTGGTGTCGCTGCAACGGCGCTGCCAGGCTGTTTCCATGGCGTTTCTACAGCCGGTCATGCTCGGCAAGACGTCCTACGTATTGCGCGGCCTGCAACCCAGCGAAGACCGGGTAACGCTCAAGCAGCCGCGCCACAGCGTCAGCGAAATCCAGCAAGTGATGACCGTCATGGGCAGCATCGTCGCCTGGGCGCAATTGCGCAGCGCCGGCCGCCAAGGCTCGGCGATTGCCGATGAACTGATCGCTTTCGGACAAAGCAAGAAATGGAAAAAGCAGCTGCAGGACGCCGCCCAGGCTTGCGCGGTACAGGTGCGCAAGGATTGGCAAACGTATAGCAAGGCGTATGACGCCGGAGCGTTTGAATTGTAAATGCGCTGTGCTGTCCTCTTATCAAGTAATTCAAGGTATGATTCTGATCGCTGCACCGGCACGCAGACCAGCGGAACGTTGCGGCAAGAATAATCAGCTGCGCCAAGACAGTTTTGCAGCCCCCCCCTTGAGAACAATAGTGATACAGCAACAGACACAGAAACAAATCGTGGTTATCGGCGGCGGCGTAATGGGAGTCTGCAGCGCTTATTTTCTAGCCGAAGCCGGACACCAGGTAGCCGTAGTCGAACAACGCAGCAATGTGGCGGAACAATCGACGCTGGGCAACTCCGGCATCTTGTCGGCCGGTTCGGCCATGCCCTGGTCGGCGCCCGGCATACGCAAGAAAATCCTGGCCGGGATGTTCAACCAAGAGGCCTCCAACGTCCTCAACGCCCGCTTCAGCCCATCCCTATGGCGCTGGATGCGGCGCTGGGTGGCCGAATCCGAGATCCAGCGGTTTCGCTCCCATACCCACCAGATGCAGCGGCTGGCATCGTACAGCCAGGATCTGCTGGAACAGATCCAGCAACATTTCCAGCTCGACTTTGAACAGAGCCCGGGCATGCTGCGTCTGTTCCGCAGCGAAGCCGAACTGGCGGCGCTGGCGCCCACCCAGGAACTGCTTGCCGAATGCGGCGTCACCCACAAGTTGCTGGACGAAGCTGCAACGCGGGCGCTGGAACCGGCCCTGGCCAGCGCCGGGAAACTCGCAGGCAGCCTGCACTTTCCAGATCTTGGCTCAGGCAATTGCACCCTGTTTACCAAGCAGTTGAAAGCCATCCTGCAAGGGCTCGGCGTGCAGTTCCATTTCGACAGCACCGTCACCGCGATCGATCCGCAAGGCGCCAGGGTCGGCTTGCACATAGGCGGCGAGATCTTGAACGCCGATGCCGTGGTGTGCGCCGCCGGCAGCGCCAGCGCTCAATTGCTGAAACCTTTGGGACTGCGCTTGCCGCTGCACGCCATCAAAACCTATACCGCCACCGCCAGCGTCAAGAATTACGAAGTGGCACCGCAGATGGCAGTGCTGGACGACAGCTACAAAATCTCGATGGCGCGCATCGGCGCCCGCATGCGTCTGGCCGGCATCGCCGAGTTCGGCGCCAAAGACATGGCATTTGACGACAAGGCCCTGCGCACTTTGCTTAAAGTGGTGCACGACTGGTTCCCCGACGCCGCCAATTTCAACAGCGCCAATTTCTGGTGCGGCCACACGCCGATGCTGGCCGATGAAGTACCGCTGATCGGCCCTACCGGCGCCAGCAATGTGTTCGTCAATATCGCCCATGGCGGCTCCGGCTGGAGCATGGCGCTAGGCGCCGCCAAGGTGTTGGCCGACCAGATCTCGGGACGGGTGCCGGAAGTCGATCTGGATGGATTGACGGTAGCCCGCTATCGTTGAATCGAAGTCCGACAAAAGCAGTTAAGCGGGATCAGATTTTTTACGACAGCCTTATCATCGTAGAATGATTAGGACTTACGCAAAACTGCCCCAGCAAGGCACGACGACGAAGACAGTACGGCGTACGACTAGGAGGAGTAACGCCGCTGGGGCAGTTTTGCGTAAATCCTAATGATCTTGATCCCAGCTAACGGAGCACATACCCCCAATGAGCGCCATCTATCCTGTCGCCGACATCCGCAAAATCGAGCAGGCAGCCCTGCGCGACCTGCCTGCCTACACCCTGATGCAACGCGCCGGCCAGGCCGCAGCGCAAGCCGCACTGCGGCTGCTGCCCTGCCCCGCCCATAGCGCCGCGATACTGGTCCTGGCCGGACCCGGCAACAATGGCGGCGATGCGCTGGAAGCCGCCGCAGGCCTGGCCAAAGCCGGCGCCGAAGTCGTTGTGCTGCTCAAGACCCCGCCTTCGCAACTACCGCCCGACGCCGCCCAGGCATTGGTCCGCGCCCAGAAACAGGGCGTGCACCTGATGCCGCCCGAGCAGTTCGCCGAAATCGACGCCAGCCAATGGACCCTGGTCATCGATGGCCTGTTCGGCATCGGCTTGCGCCGCCCGCTCGAAGGCGATTGGCGCAACCTGGCGCAGGCGATTAACGCCATGCCATGCCCGCTGCTGGCGCTGGATGTGCCAAGCGGCCTTGACGCCGATACCGGCACTGTCGTCGGCGGCGCCAGCGGCATCGCCGTCAAAGCCAGCCATACCATCACCTTCATCGCCGACAAAGCCGGCTTGCATACCGGCGACGGCCCCGATTACGCCGGCGATGTTGAAGTCGCGGAACTGGCGATTGCTCAGCACTACCTGCCCGCGCCGGACATGTGGCTGAACCGGCCAGACCTGTTCGGCGATTACCTGCAACCGCGCCGGCGCAATTCGCACAAAGGCAGTTTTGGCGACGTCGCCGTGATCGGCGGCGCAGCGGGCATGGCCGGCGCGCCGATCCTGGCCGCGCGCGCCGCCGCCAAATGCGGCGCCGGCCGCGTGTTTGTCGGTTATGCCGACAACCCGCCGGCGTACGACAGCGCGCAGCCGGAACTGATGTGCCGCCACGCTGCCGATCTCGATTTCTCATCCGCCGTGCTGGTGGTCGGCACCGGTCTGGGCGTGGCCGATAGCGCACTGGCGCTGCTGACGCGCGCGCTGGATGCGCTCAACTGGCTGGTATTGGATGCCGATGCCTTGAATCTGCTGGCGCGCCAGCCGCAATTGCACATCCAGGTGGCGCAACGCCAGCACGCGGCACTCATGACGCCGCACCCGCTGGAAGCGGCGCGCCTGCTTGGCGTCAGCACCAGTGACATCCAGGCCGACCGGGTGGCGGCGGCGCGTAAGCTCGCCAGTCGCTTCAATGCGGTAGTGGTGCTGAAAGGCGCCGGCAGCATTATCGCCCGCGCTGATGGCGCGGTAGTGGTCAACCCCACCGGCAATCCGGCGCTGGCGACCGCTGGCAGCGGCGATGTCCTGTCCGGCATATGCGGCGCCTTGCTGGCGCAAGGCTGGCCGCAATGGGAAGCGGCGCTGGCGGCGGTATGGCTGCACGGCCGCGCCGCCGATCAACTGGTGGCGCAGGGTATCGGGCCGATCGGATTGACAGCCAGCGAACTGATCCCGGAAGTCAGGCTGTTGCTGAACCAATTGGTGCAAGAGCGCTGACGGGGGGACGCTACTACTGGTTCTTGCCGCGCCGGACTGCGCCAAAATGACGCGACAGGTAAAGTCCCATGATCAGGAAGCCGGCAAGAAACAAGCCGCATTCCAGATTGATACCCGGCGCTAGCGCTGAACGCGTATACAAGATTGCGCCCACCAGCAGGTTGGCCGAGCCCCAGAGAAAATTCAGCATCGGCGAGGAATCACCCACCCCGCGCGGCTTGGCGAAAGGCGTGGGGAATGCCTCGCCGCGCAAGCCGCTGGCCAGGTGTGGAATGCAATTGCACAGAAATGCGCCGGCGAAGAAAATCGCCACGTAGTGTAGAAAATTCATAGTCGCCTAAAGCAGGATTGAAGCGGAATTCGTGGCCCAGCGTTATTTGCTATACGCCCGAGGACAGCACGGGTTTTCATTAATGGCAAGGTGGGAATCAGGGGCAGACCGGGAATTATCGTCTCCAAATCACTTTCCTTCATGATGAGCATCGATGGAAGCTCCAATTAATAATCCCTCCCGGCGTCGCCACCGGGAGGGATTTATTGTAAGAGATTTAGACTACTTAAGGGGACCTCGAATAACCCTCGCTGCGTCATTCCCGCGAACGCGGGAATCCATTGTAATCAGTAACTTGGATCCTCCGCCTCGGCGTCTCCACCTAGGTGACGCGTTCGCGGGGATGACGGAGTTTTTAGAGGTGTCGCTTAATGTGGTCGCTTAATGCGGGCAATTAAATTTGCCAATTAACGCGCCTGGATTTCCTTGACCAGTTCTTCACCGCCGTAGACGTTTTTCAGCGTTTCCAGAATCGCGCCGCTATGCACCGCCACCGACCGGTTGTAGCGCGGGTCGTACCAGAATGCGCCGCCCAGCGAATGGATATTGCCGTCGAAAATCAGGCCGACGATTTCACCGTTGCGATTGATCATCGGGCTACCGGAATTGCCGCCGATAATGTCGTTGGTGCTGACCAGGTCATAGCGTTGCGCCAGGTTCAGCTTGCCTGCGGCCTTGGCGGCATGCCAGGACGCCGGCAAGGCGAACGGGTCGGCGCCGGTGTCCCGCTCGAAGGCGCCGCCGATGGTGGTGAACGGCGGGATCTGCTTGTCGCCTTCTTTCCAGCCCTTCACTTCACCGTAGGACAGGCGCAAGGTGAAGGTCGCGTCCGGATAGGCGCTGGTCCCTTGTTGCGCAAAACGCGCCTGGGCAATCAGCTCCGAGTTCTTTTGCTGGACCGATTCCACTTCCTTTTCATAACGGCTGCGAATCGCCCGCGCGGCCGGATCCAGCGCCAGTTCCATTTTAATCAACGGATCGTCGGATTTCAGAATGGCTTCCTTGCCGCCCTGCCACAGCGCCTTGCGCACTGCCGGATCGCCCAGCTTGGTGTTGTCGATCAAGGCAGCGCTAAGCTGATCCGGCGATTGCTTGCCAAGCACCTGCTTGACGAACGCGTCGTCGGTGCCAAGGATTTCGCGCATCTTGGTAAGCGAAAGCCCGAGCGTTACTTTTTCGAAATCGGAATATACCGGCGCGCTGGAAAACAATTCCTGCTCTACCTCAGGCAGCTTGGCGTCGGCATATTCCGGCAGCCGTTCGCCATTCGGCTTGGCGCGCTCTTCGGCGCCGCGCACCAGGTCGCGCGCGTAACTGAAGTACTTGCTGCTGAAGCCGCGGCCGCCTTCGATCATGCCGTAAGGCGCTTCGATCTGACGATACGCTTTCTGCGAAGCGGCAATTGCATCCCAGGCGCCGCCAATCTTGGCTTGCAACGCCGGCTGCTGCGCGACAAATTTACGCAGCGCGGTTTCATCATCCTGCTTTTGTTGCATCAGCACCGGATCTTGCAGAGCGCTCAGGCGGCCGCGCAGGGCCTTGTAGCCATTTTCCACGCCGAACAGCATCTGGCCTGCATTGCGGGCTGCTTCCGGGCTGCTCTTGCTGTACTGCTCCAGCACGCCGCGCAATTCGGAGAGCCGGATCAGCGTGTTGACCAAGGTCAGGTCACGCATGGTAGTCAGTTGCGACACGGTCAGCTGGCGCTGGGTCGAACCCGGCTGGCCGGTGACGAATACCATTTCGCCGTCTTCGGCGCCGCTTTTACTGAACGGGAAATAGCTGTCGATCTTGGCCGGCTTGCCGTCTTCATAAGCGCGCAGCAAGGTGATATCGAGGTCGTAGCGCGGGAAGTTGAAGTTGTCCGGATCGCCGCCGAAGAAAGCGGCGGCCTTTTCCGGCGCCCATACCAGGCGGGTATCCTGGAAGCGATGGTATTTGTAAACCTGGTACTGGCCGCCGTGATACAGGTCGACCAGGTCGCAGCGCACGGTTTCCTTGTCGTTGCCGACGCAGGCCGAAGTCAGTTTGGCCTTGATCGCATTTTGCGCATTCTTGAAGGCGGCGCCCTCGAGGCTGGCGGTCGCACTCTTGACTTGGGTGGTGACGTCGGTGATCAGCTCCAGACGGTTCAGTTCGATTTCAGGGCAGCTCAATTCCTGTTCGCGGTTCTTGGCCAGGAAGCCGTCCTTGATCAGGTTCTTTTTCGCTGTCGACATTTGATCCAGGCATTCGGATGCGCAATGATGATTGGTCATCACCAGCCCGTCCTTCGACACAAAGGACGCTGAACAGCCGCCGGCAATCCGCACCGAACCCAGCATGGTACGCTTGATCCACGCCTCGCTCGGCGTAAACCCGTACTCCGCCTGCATCTTCGCCTTCGGCAAATTGTCCAAAGTCCACATACCCTCTGCCGCCATGGTCATGCCTGGAACCAGCAGCGCCGCCAAAACCCAGTGAAATCGCATCGTCTTCCCTATTAATGAATTTTTAGGAGTGAAACATTACCACATTGAAATGAGAGTCGCCATCAGCCGGATGTGTTGGCAATCAAGGCACGAATTCGACCTCGATCTCGCGACCGTCGGCGCGCCCTTCCTGATCGATCGCCCGCAACTGATAATTGCCCGGCGCCGCCGGCAGCCAGCCGAGACTGTCGGCGGCGCGCGCCTTGCCGATCAGGCCGCCGTTGGCAAACCAGAACAGCATGTCTTGCGACGCCGTCGCGTTGGCGCGCAAGGAGATCGGCGTCATCTTCGATAATTGCAAGGTGTAGATCGCACCCGCATTGGGCGACACAATCGCCGGCCCATCTTCGGCAACGCTCTCCTGGCCGTTGCAATTTGCCGGCGTCGGCGGCTGGCGGCGCGGCATGCCTGCTTCGCGGAACAGGCGCTGCATGTCGGTCGGCCAGAATTCAAATACTTCAGTGCGGGTATACGGTCCATCCGCACAGGTTGCAAGGCCGCTGCGCGTATCGATCTTGACTTCGCGGTGCAGATTGCTGATCTTGATCGGCGACTTGCCCGGGATGAACCAGGTTTGCACCCGATCCTTGCACAGCGCATTCGGCAGGTCACCGCTGGCGCGGCAGACCTCGACCCGGGTCGCATTCGGCGGCGCCTTGAGCGTCACTATCTTTGAGTCCATCCGTTGCGCGCGCATGCTGTCGACAATCTTGAAAAACAGCGGCGCCGCGGTTTGCACACCGACGAAAGCCGGATTGCCGCTGCCATCGAAATTGCCAACCCAGACCAGCAATACATAATTGCCGAACACGCCGGCGCTCCAGGCATCGCGAAAGCCCCACGAGGTGCCGGTCTTCCAGGCGATGGCCGGGATACCCGGCTCGCCGGTATCGGGGCGCGGATTGGTTTGCAGCATTTGCATGGTGATGAAGGCTGCCTCCGCCGATAGCAGGCGATTGCTGTCTTCCGGCGGCGGGTGCCCTGGCGTCTGCGCCGCGGCCGTTCTTTCATAGTGCAATGGCCGCAGCACGCCGTCACTGGCCAGCATCAGGTACAGTCGCGCCAGTTCCTCCATGGTCAGTTCGCCGCCACCCAAGGCCAGCGCCAGGCCGTAAAGTTTTTCCGAAGCCAGCTTGCTGACGCCGGCTTGCTGCAGAAATTCGTACAAAGTCGGCTGCGACAATTTTGACGTCAGCGCCACGGCCGGGATATTGCGGCTGCGGACCAGCGCATCCTGGGCGGCGATCGGACCGATAAAACGGCCATCGAAATTCTCCGGGCTGAACGGACCGAAGGTGGTCGGCGCATCTTTCAGGATGGTCATCGGATGCAGCAAGCCTTGATCCAGCGCCAGGCCGTAGATGAACGGTTTCAGGGTCGAACCTGGCGAACGCTTGGCTTGCGTGCCGTTGACCTGGCCATCGATGCTCTTGTCGAAATAATTGGCCGAGCCGATGACCGAGCGCACCTCGCCACTGCTGCGGTCGATCAACATCGCCGCCGCGTTGTTGACGCCGGCATTGCGACGATTGGCGACAAATTGCGTCAGGATACGCTCCAGGGTGTTCTGCAACGGCAGATCGATGCTGGACCAGATCTCGCCACCGGCTCTGGTGCGCAGCAGATAATCGCTGGCGTGCGGCGCCAGGAAAGGCAGGCTGCTGGTGGAATACAGGGGTACCCTGGCTGCCAGGTCGGCCCGGTAAGCGCGCGCTTCAGGATGCTTGTCGAGCCAGGTTGCCGCCAGCCGCTGACGCGCCTGATCGCGGTTTTGTTCTTGTTGCGCGCTGCCACCCAAGCGCGACATGCCGCCGCGCTTTGCGGGGTTTTGCGGAATCACCGCCAGCGCCAGGATTTGCGGCAATGTCAGATGTTCGGCACGTTTGTGGAAATAGATCAGGCTGGCCGCCGCCACGCCTTCGATGTTGCCGCCATACGGCGCCAGGTTCAGATAGGCTTCAAGAATTTCACGCTTGCTGTAGCGTGCTTCCAGCCACAGCGCCGCCGCCAGCTGGCGGAACTTGCCGCCGACGTTCTGGCTCTGGATGCCATACAGGCGCCGGGCCAGCTGCATGGTGATGGTTGACGCACCCTGCCGCGTACCGCCGCCGTAAGTCGATGTCACCGCCCTGACCAGCGCCAGCGGGTTGATGCCGGGGTGCCAGTAGAACCAGCGGTCTTCATACAGCTGCACCGCTTCCGCCAGGCGTGGATCGATATCGTTCAATGGCACCCATAGGCGGTATTGCTCATCCGGCGCCAGCGCCAGCCGCAGCAACTCGCCATCCTTGGCGTATACCGCGGTGGAGCTTGGCGCGGCCGTGCGCAAAGACGGATGCGGCCACAGGCGCAGGCCGAGCAGCAACAGCGCCACCGTTGCCAAACCTAGCGCTACTTGCCGATGACGCCGTATAAAAGCAATCACAGAATCGCGGCTCAACAGATTAACTCGACGTCTCAATTCAACACTCCAACCGCTTTTTCCCTGCCAGGCGCTTATTTCTTGTCCGGGGCATTCACCGTCAAGCTTTGACCCGCTGCCGAGCGGGCCTGCACATTGCGTTCATACATCGATTCGGCATAGGCCGGCGGCACCGTGAAACGGCCACTGTTGGTGGCCTTGATACGGTAGGTGATTTCGCTGAAATCCTTGCCGACCGTGCCATAAAACACCACCCGGTCTTCGCGCACATCGGCGTAGGTGATATTCCAGTTGGATTTGGCGCCGGCCAGGCCGGCCAGCGCCGTCTTGGGTGCGACGCTATTCTGGTCACTGCTGGCGACATCGCTGCCGTCGGCGGCGCCGGCTTCCGGCTCGGCCGGCGTATCCAGCACCGGCTCGAAACCGCCAGGCGTCAAATCAACCAGAGCCACATTCGGCACGGCTTCACGATTAACGGCCCGGAATTTCAGATGCACCGTCAACTCATCGCCGACGCTGACGGCACTGACCGGCTTGCCGTCGGCGCCGACAAATTCGCGCAGGACTTCCATCCCGGACCGCAATTCCTCTTTCGGCGGCGCCTTGTCGAAACCGGTTTCAGTCACCGAGTAGTAGGTCGTCAGCTTGCTGTCGGTGCCAAAACGCAGCTTGGCGCTGCCAGGCGTAAAGGCGACGCGCGGCACCAGATTGTCCGGTAAAGTCAGCGGATGCTGCTTGCCGCTGGCGTCGATCTCGGTAATCGACAGCTTGCCCAACGCATCCGGACCCATCGCATTGGCATAGGCGTCAAACGCCAGGATCAGGTAAGCGCTCGACAAGGTATTGAAATTGCCATCGCCGATCGGCTTGACCAGCGCCGCCATCACCGACGGTGGCAGAGCTTTGACCCGCGCCGGGAAATGACGCGATAACAGGTACAGCACCTGCGCATCCCTGATCAGCGGATCGTAGTAATAGTCGTAGCCGAAAGGCTTGCCAGGCTTGACCAGTTGCTCGACCTGTTTGTCGATCAGATTGCCGGCCAGCTTGTCTTGCTTTTGCAATTGATAGGAAGCCGCCAGATAGGCCGCCGCCAGATCGCCTTGCCATTCTTTCGGATAACGCCGTTCCAGCGTCTCGCGAATGCTGGTCAGTAGCGGCGTGGTGACCACCATCTGCCGCGTCAGCAAATAGGCTGCGTAGGCGCGGACCCGCAATTGCGGCAAGTCGTTGGCCGGACTGGCAGCCAGTTTCTGTGCGTAATCCAAGCCCAGCTGCAGCATGTCCGCCGGTACCGCTTCGCCGCGTTCACGCGCTTCCAGCATCAAGTGCAGCGCATAGATGGAAGCGAATTCATCGGCTTGCACGGAGGCGTTCCACAACCCGAAACCACCCTCTGCATTTTGCCGCGTGCGTAATATTTTCAAGGCTGCGTCGAAACTGCGTGCGGTCGGCAGCTTGACCTCGGACTTCCCGAATTCCGGACGCTTCGAGAGTAGCAGCGCAGGCATTGCCTGGCTGACCATCTGCTCGGTGCAGAGGTGATCGAAATTAGCCAGGTAACTTGACAAGCCGCCGGCCAGCACCAGCGGCAAAGACGAGACGCCGGCTTCCAGCGTGCGATATTGCGGATACATCGAACGCTTCAGCGGCACCTCGACGGAACCGGTGAAATTACCCATGCTCAGTTGCGTATAGCGCGCCACCGGCGGCCGTACCGAGACATCGGTCACCAGTTTCGAGGTTTTGCCGGCATTGCTGCCTAGCGTAGAGGTAAAACTCAATGTCGCCGAACCCAGCATGGCCTGTGCGCCATCGACCGCCTTGACGCGGTAAGTTGCTACGCCTTCGTGCATTTCGCCGATTTTCAAGGTTTGCGTAGCGCTGCCGATCACCTGCAGATGCGGCGTGGTTTTCAAGGTCAGCGCCACCGCCGCATCCTTGCCGGAACCCGCCACGTTATTGGCAACGCCGACGCTGACATCGAACTCGTCGCCAGGCGTCACCGCCAGCGGCACATTCGGCGAAATCACAAAATCGCCGCGCACCAACGCCTTGGTCTGGGCGGTGCCGATGGTATTGTCGTTAACCGCGACCGCCATCACCCGCATGCTGCCGTTGAAGGTATCCGGTACCTGATAAGAGAATTCCTTGTCGCCGGCAGGCATATCGACAATGCCGGACCAATACACCGCCGGCTTGTCGTGCTTGCGCTTGAACGGGTTCAGATGCTTGCCCATGGCGCCTTCTGCATCGCCGCCGGGCGCGCTGGCTGCCAGCAGCTTCTTGAATTCCGGCAGGATCAGGTCGAGGATTTGCGAACTGCGCACTTCCAGCATTTTTTTCTGAAAAAAGAACGCCAGCGGATCTGCCATCTGGTAGCGGGCCACCTGCAAGATGCCCTCATCCACCGCAAACACCACCACCCGGGTCGCCTGTGAGGACGACAGCTTCATCTTCAGCAACTGGCCCGGCTTGACCAGCTCCGGCGTGTTCAGGGTCAGCGTATTGGTGCGCGCCGCCAGGCTGGTGGCGAATGGCACCACGCCATAGCTCAAGGGACTCATGAAAATTTCGTCGGACGAGGGATCGCGGATGAACTGCACGCTGATGTAACCGTTGCCTTCGAAATCCTTCGGCAAGTGGATTTTTTGCACCGAGGCCAGGGTATCGGTCTTGAACCACTGGTGGGTGAAAACTTTGTCGCGCTCGATGGTGATCAGGCCGGCGCCAACGTAGGGCGCGCGGATGCTGACCTCGATGTCCTCGCCCGGTACGTAGTCCTTTTTGTTCAGCGTCAGTTGCAGCTCGGCGTTGCGCTCCAGGCTGCGCGTGACATTGCCCTTGCCGGCCACCGCGTATTCGATGCGGTTGAATTCCAGGCCCTGGGCATCGCGGATGACGTAGGCGAAATTGCCCGGCGTATCGCTGGCCAGCGCCAGGCTGAAACCGGCAGCGGGAATCGCGAGCGGCGTTTCCTTCAGCAGGATTTCCTTCTTGCGCGATTCGTACTTGTAGCCGCCATCCTGCTGCTTGGTCAGCACCGACACATATTTGCGCTCGATCTGCTGCAACGTGAGGCCGGACACAGCGGTCTTTTGCGCCTTCGGATCGAGGGCGATAATGGATGCGTTGCGCTGGGCGCCGCGCGAGACAAAATCGAGCGCGCCATCGGCCTTGAAGCCGACCAGATATGGCAATTCGGAAACCAGCGTCGCCGTTTCGGCAGCAACGCCGCGCCCGCCTTGCGGTTCGTAGGCGCGCGTCAGCACCTGCAGCCGGTAAGTCGCCTTGGCATACTTCGACAAGCCGAGATCGAATACGGCGTCGCCCTTTTCATCGGTGGTTTCATCGCCGAGCTGGTCGTTGTAACTATCGGTGGCGCGTTGCGGATCGTAGAATTTATAGTCGGGAAATTGGCGGAAAGCCGGAAAAGCCGGACTCAAGGTCAGCTCCGCCGTCACCCGGCGGTTTTCCGCCGGCGTGCCGAACAGGTTCTGCGCATTGACCAGTATCTTCAGGTCTTTCGGATTGAGCCAGCCTTCACTGGTCCCGGCGCTGAACTTGGCGGCGATTTTCATCCGGTCCGGCTGGAACTCTTGTACTTTCACGCTAGTGCTGCCGACCTGGGCCCCGGCTTTGCCATCCCTGACCAGGTACAAGTTGACGCTATAGCTGCCGGTCGGTGCATCCTCTTGCGTGGTGTAGGACAACTCGCTGAAGCCGCCGGCAGGCAGCTTGATTTTTTCACGCTTGACGGTCAGGCCACGCGCATCCAGCACTTCCGCTTCCAGCGGCAGGCCGGTCAGGCCGCCGGCCCAGTTAGCGGATTTGGCGATCATGCCGATGTGAAAAGTGTCGCCGGGGCGATAAATGCCGCGGTCGCTGAACAGATAGGCCGAGACTTGATCGGCCACCGCCGCATTCTTGGCACCGCCGACATCGAAGCGCGACATGTCCAGCGCGCGGTCGGTTTTATTCAACGGCATGAAACTGAGATCGCCGGCCTTCTTGACCAGCACCATCAAGGGCGCGCGTTCACGGGTCAAGCCATCGATCTTGGCGAAATGGGCACGGCCGGTGGCGTCGGTGGCTTGCGAAAACAAGGTGACGCCATTCTTGCCGATGATCTCGACGCTGGCACCGTCTACCGGCTTGCCGTTGAAAATCGATTGCACGAATACGTCCTGCGAACCGTCCAGCGATTTTTTCACCAGGATGCCGAGATCGGTGACGATCACCAGGCGCTTGTCGACTTTGCTTTCCGGCACGGCATTATCGCCGCTATCCCCGTTCGCATTGTTATCGCCATTGGCGTCGCCTTGGTCGCTGCAATTATCGCCACAATCGGCAGCAGCCTCGGCAGCACCGTCAGCTGAAGCCGGCTCCCCTGGCTGGCGCTGATTCTTGGCCTGCTCTTTCTTGTCGCGCTCTTCGGCGGCCGGATCGTAACCGCTCACGGTCAACAGGAATACCCCACGACGCGCCTCGCCGTCGCCTTTCAAATACTGGTTCATGTCGACCGCTTCATAATGGGCGCGGCCGCGCTCCAGATCCGGCAACGGGATCTTGGTTTCGAAGCGCTCAGTCAGATTGTCCGGACCGAAGCGGGCATAGAACTCCGGATTGGCGAAATTGCCTTCGGACTGTGACACCAGGTGCTGCAACTGGGTGGTCAAGACCCGGCCGATTTCAATTTTTACGCCAGGCAGATCACGCACCAGCACGGCGACTTTTTTCTCACCGCTCATGGTCAGCAACGCACCTTGGCTGAGAATCTTCAGTTCAGCCGGGAATGGCGGCACCTGCACCACCCGTCGGTCAGCCTTGCCGAGAA
This sequence comes from Collimonas sp., assembly GCF_039923675.1. Lineage (GTDB taxonomy): Bacteria > Pseudomonadota > Gammaproteobacteria > Burkholderiales > Burkholderiaceae_D > Collimonas. The sequence continues at coordinate 6,984 of NZ_JBDTCG010000110.1, read as the reverse complement.
CATAGCCGCCAAACGATTTGAGGCCGGATTCAACCTGCACGTAAACCTGGGCGCCGACATCGGCGCGGTATTTGAAGCTATGGGTATCGGTAAACTCGTGTTCGGCCGGAATCTGCTCCAGCGCCAAACGGGTCGACTTGCCAAGGATCGCCGGCGTGATTTCATCAACACCCCAGGCTTCCGGGGTATCGTCGTCGCTAGCTGGTTTGATCACGCCTTTGTCATCCGGATGCGTTTTAGGCAGGACCCAGGCGCTGATCGCCTTTTTCATCTCACGCTCGTGTACGGTGGCCGTGGTGGTCAGGATCAAGACTTGTTCCGGCTCGTTCTTGTCGTTGGTTGCGACTTGCGGCGTCATGTCGGTCACCACCAGGCTATACAGGCCAGGCACTGCCACTTTTGCGCTCAAGGCATCGGCAAATGGCTGGCCGCCGCGCGCCGCAACGGCGCCCTTGGCGAGCGTGAAAGCGAGGCTGCCGCTGTCTTTCGGAATCGGCAGGTTGGCCGAACGGACATAGGCGCTCAGCTTGAATTTATCGTAGCTGACGGTAAATGACGTGGTTTCCTTGCCGATGCCGAGCACGCCGGCAGACTGCTGGCCCAGTTGCATTTCGATCCGCTTTTCGAGATCGCTGGAATTGACCGGATGACTGAAATGCAGCTCCACCACAGCCTGCTTGACGACCGGATTGAGCGGATCCTGATAGAACTCGGTACGGGCGATATCGACTTTGAACGCCGCGCTGTTGAATTTGGCGTCGTACTGCGCCAACCGCACTTCCGGGCTGAATAATTTCTTGTCGAAACCGACCTGGTATTCACTGCCCACCGGCCAGTCTTCGCTTGGCGTCAGGCTCAAGGTCTTGTCGTCATTCCAATGCCAGGTACCGGCGATGGCCGGGCTGACGGTAATGCCGCTAGCGACATCCTTGCCGACCATCGCCAAGGTCGCCACGGAATGGTCGAAACTGATCAGCAGCGGCTTGGGCAGCCGGTTGGCGGGATCTTCCTGTTCAATTTCGGTGCGCCCGGGATTGCTGACCTTGAGCATCACTTCGACCGGCTTCGGCCGCGCCTGCCACCAGTGATAACCGTACCAGCCGCCGCCGGCCAGCACCAGCGCACAGAGCAAGCCAAGCAGAAAATGGCGCGGCTTGCTGCGCGCAGCAGCAATGGTTGCCTGCCCCTGACGCCCGCTCCAGCGGGCCCAGGCAGGGGCTTGCCACGAAACTTTGCCGAACACCAGGTTCAACAACCACAGGACCAGCATCCAGAACGGACGCAGGATTTTGCCGATGATGGTAAAAATGGAAGAGAGCAAGCGCATTAGCTTGTTGGAGCTGGTTTTTGCGTCTTCTGGCTGCGGCATGGAACCCTCGATCGGTGCAAGGCGGATGAACTCAAATTGGACAGACCCCGCAGCAATCGACGTCGGAGCGCGGTCAAAAGATCGATCGCGCTCTCACAGGGCATGCCTCCAAGAAAATATTGCTCATATGGTACGTTAGTTACTTGTGTTTTTAAGCAAATTCATCGTGCAATAATGAGAAATAGTGAGAAATATTTTTGCCTTGCCGGCAACACCGTTTATTGCAAGTGCCCCAGCAAGGACGGCCCGAACACTTCCTGCCGGATCTGCCGTTCGGCGACCCCGCGCGCCAGCAAAGCCTGATGTTGGGCGTGCATGAACGGCGCCGGCCCGCACAGAAAATAGGCGGCGTTCTGCGGCAGCAGCGCATCCGGCACGGTTGCCAGGCGCAGATGGCCTTGCTGCTGATAGTCCTGCGGCACGCAATCATTTGCGGCCGGCCTTTCATAGGCTACGTACGACTGCATCCGCCCATGCTGCAACAGCAGCCGGTCCAGCTCGCGCTTGAGCGGATGGTGCCGGCCGTCGAGCGTGGCGTACAGGAAGTTGACCGGCCGATCCGGGTGTTGTTGCAAGCTGCCCTGCAGCATGCTCATCATCGGCGTGACGCCGACTCCGGCGCTGATCAGCACCAGCGGCGTATCGGCGGTCTCCGTCGACATGACAAAATCGCCGCAAGGCGGGCTGACCCATAGCACATCACCTTCCCGATACTGATCGTGCAACAGGTTCGATACCAGGCCGGCCGGGCTACCCTCTTCACGCTTGACGCTGATGCGCCAGTGGCCGTTGCCAGGCGCATCGGACAGGCTGTACTGGCGCAACTGGCGCAATGACAGTTCGGCGACATCAACGGCGACGCTGATGTACTGGCCCGGCTGGAAAGACGGCAATACGGCACCATCGGTCGCCTGCAAGTAGAAGGAAGTAACGGTCTCGCTTTCTTTCTGTTTGCGAACCACGGTGACCGAACGGTACTCGCCCGGCTCGACGCCATGCGCCTGATATAGCGCGCGCTCAGCCGCGATCAAGGCATCCGCCAGCATGCCATAGGCTTCGCTCCAGGCAGCCAGCAATGCCGGTGTGGCGGCTGCGCCGAGGACCTCGGCAATCGCGTCCAGCAGATGCTTGCCGACGATCGGATAATGCTCGGCCTTGATCCCCAGGCTCACGTGCTTGTGGGCGATACGGCTGATGACCGGCGCCAGCGCATCGGGATGATCGATATTGGCGGCGTACGCAAAAATCGCCGAGGCCAGCGCTTGCTGCTGGATGCCTGATTCTTGGTTCGGCATGTTGAAAATATTCTTCAACTCAGGGTGGGCAGCGAACAAACGCCGGTAGAAACACAGTGTGATGGTGACGCCATGTTCGCGCAGGACAGGAACGGAAGCGGCGATGTAAGGACGGGAAACGGCGGAAAGCATAGTGAACTCCTATTGTGACATTTAAAATACTACAATTAAGTTAAAAAAGTGCGCCGCCTGGCGGCGCACAGGTTTTCGGCAATATCAGGCGCCGGCCATCGGCTGGAAATGCATGCGTGCAATCGCGGTCGACGTAGGCGGCACGACCAGTTCGGCCAGGCTATGCCGGTTCATGCCGGCATAGAATTCCCGCTGACCGATATCCAGCACGCGCCTCAAGTGACAACTGCCGCGCAACACGCAAGGCGGTTCATCGCAACCCACCAGGCCCTTGTGTCCTTCCAGCGCGCTCAGAATATCGCCCAGATGCAGGCTGGCCGGCGCCTGCGCCATCCGCAAGCCGCCGTTGCGGCCAGGCGTTGCGCTGATCCAGCCCAGCTTGACCAGGCGATTGACCACCTTGTTCAGATGGTTCTTTGGAATATCGAATTGATTCGCCAGCTCGCCCACGGTAATGACGCCCTGCTCCGGCGTTGCCGCCAGATACATCAGGACGCGTAAACCGAAATCTGTAAATTTAGTGAATTGCATGGCTTTGCCACCCGCTGAAAACGGAGCATGAGTTCGCGATGTAGTCATCATACAATTGTTGCATTTTAAACGCAATAATAAATGATCTTAACATTCTTGCCTGAAAACCATTTGCAGATGAATGTAAAACTATAGAGATAAATCCATTGAAATGTTGCCTTTTAAATAAAAAACCAAATGTAACTTGACGCCGCTTCCCTATGAGTTCAATAATGACTCGAAACAATATTTCCTTAAGGAAAATTTAATCGCTGGGGAGGAGTGGCATACAACAGATATCCAAGCATTCACCTGGATTTCCACAACAGTAAATGTCAATCGGGAGATTTGCCATGAGAAAGTTTGTTCGGAACGGCATTGTGATTATCGCGTCAGCAACAGCCTGTGCAACTGTATCCACCCCTGCTTCTGCCGGAACCGCTACGGCGACCATGACCAATACGGTCACCATCGCCAACAACTGCAGCATCACCACGCTCGGCTTTACCACTACCTACGATCCGATCGTCACCAATGCCTCCACGCCGCAGACGGCGACTGCCAGCGTCACCACCACCTGCACCATCGGCGCCAGTCCGGTCATTACCCTGGCACAAGGCGCCAATCCGGGAACCGGCTCGACCGCAGCAGTACCGTTGCGCCGACTCTCCAGCGGTGGCGCAACGCCGACATTCCTCAACTACGGCCTGTTTTCCGACTCTGGCCATACCGTCACCTGGGGCGGCACCCCGGCGAGCGCGCCTACCGCAGTCGTCGCTACCGGCCTGGCTACTCCGATCACCATCTACGCCAGCATTCCCGCCGCCCAGTCCCAGCCTGCAGCGACTTATACCGATACGGTAGTTGCCACTGTCACGTTTTAGGCCGACTAATTGATGCCGCTCAAACCAGGCAAATGGCTAACGCTACTAGCTGTTTGTCTTTGTGTCCAATTGGCAGGCAATGCCGCCGCTGCATCGTTCAATGTCAATCCGATCGGCTTCGACCTGACTACGGAACGCAGTACCGGCGTCCTGCAAATCAGAAATACCGGTGACGAGCCGGTGCGCATCCAGGTGGATGCGGTCGACTGGAGCACGGATGGCCGCAAGGAAGTACTCAGCGAAACCGATGCGCTGTTGCTGAATCCGCCGATATTTGCAATCGCCCCCGGCCAAGTGCAGTTCCTGCGCTTTGGCCTGCGCCATCAGGAGAACTCATCAACCGAGAAAAGCTACCGGCTGCTGATCGACGAAGTGCCGCCAAGCGGCCCGCAGGCTCCCGGCCTGAGAACTTTGCTGAGAGTGAGCATCCCGGTATTCATCGGCCCGAAAATCAGCCAGGAAAAAATTTCCTGGCAGTTGAAACGCGAGGCCGGCGACTTGCTGCTGGTGGCTGCCAACGAGGGCAACGTCCATCGCAAGATTATCCAGATCCAGCTAAGCAATGCCGACGGCAAGGATAGCCTGCAAATCAATACACCTGCTTATGTTTTGCCAGGTCAGCGCAAGGAATGGTCCTTGGCGACCGGGAAACTCCGTGCCGGCGCGGTTCGACTGCACATTCTGACAGACAAGGGCGAGATTGAAGAACACCTCACGCTGGAGGCTGACCAGGTATCTAGCCGCTAGCCTGATCGCCTGCCAAACCCCGGCGCCGGCAGCAGCGGATCAGCCAGCGACTGAACAGGAAATTCTATTGGCCGTTGTCGTCAACGACAAGAAATTGACAGACGCAACGCTTATTCTGCGTACTGCGGCAAACGGTATCATCGTGCCGTCGCAGCTATTGACGGAGGCCCGCTTGCGTTTGCCGAATGTCGCCGCCATCAGCAGCCATCAGGAAAACTACTATCCGCTTGATGCCCTGCCCGGCGTCCATGCCGAAATAGAAGCCGGCACCCAGACGCTGAATATCCATGCGCCGGCGACCGCGTTCATCGGCTCGGAATTCAATCTTGGCGATCATCAGCGCATGCTGGAGCAAGTTTCCACGACTGGAGCCTTTCTCAACTACGACGTCAACTACGCCAAGGGCCAGGGTCGAAATAATCTGTCGGCGTTGACGGAGATCGGCATCTTCAGCGGCGGCGGCACTTACACCAGCCGCTTCGTCGGCCAGGATCTCACCGGCACGCGTTCGGTGTTCCGGCTCGACAGCCAGTACACCCGCGATTTTCCGGAACAACAGATGACGCTGGTGGTAGGCGACAGCGTCAGCGGCAGCAGTTCCTTTTCGCGCCCGGTGTATTTCGGCGGCCTGCAATGGCGCACCAAATTCTCCACCATTCCCGGTTACCAGGCGATCCCGCTGCCGGCGTTCAGCGGCAGCGCCGCCGCGCCGTCGGTGGTCGACATCTACGTGGATAACATCCTGCGCCTCAAGCAGCCGGTCGATACCGGCCCGTTCACCATCAACAACCTGCCGGTATATGCCGGCCAGGGCAATGTGCAGATGGTGGTGCACGATCTGCTCGGGCGGCAGCAGGTTTACAACCAAAGTTACATCACCAGCGCCCAGCTATTGCGGCAAGGGACCAAAGACGTCTCTTATGAAATCGGTGCTTTGCGCAACAATTTCGGCACCAGGAACAGCGACTACGGCCAGGCCTTCAGTTCTGCCACGGTACGCTACGGCGTCAGCAACAGTCTCACGGTTGAAAGCCATGGCGAGGTGATGCGGGGGCGCGAATCGCTGGGCGCTGACGCCGTCGTGGCGGTCAAGGATATCGGTCTGCTGAGCGGCGGCCTCGCCGCCAGCAATTCGGAACGCGGCAACGATACCCTGCAATACCTGCAATTCGACCGCCAGGGCGAACAATATGCCCTGACCGTGCGCGCCCAGACCGCCGGGCCGCGCTTTTGGCAGCTCGGCTTAGGCGACGACATGCTGGCGCCTGCCCGGCAAATCCAGGCGCAAGTGAATTTTTCCGTCGGCGCCAGCACCAATCTGGCGCTGGGCTATCTGAGCCAGGTCAATCGCAACCAGGACAACGTGCGCGCTGTGAATGCTGGGATCAATTTCAACTTGCGTAGCAGCGGCACCATCAGCATCGGATTTCTGAAATCCCTGACGCAAGATCGTCCGCTGTCCGCCAACATCGTCTGGGTGATTCCGCTGGAACACCAGAGTTTTGTGCAATTGGTGGCGAATGGCCAGCCGGGCAGCAAATCCTTGAGCGCCGAATACCAGCAAACCGCACCGCAGGAAGGCGGCTGGGGTTATCGCGCGCGCAAAGCGCTGTTCGACAATGGCGGCGAAGACATCGGCGCCAATTATCTCGGCACCACCGGCGAATACACGATCAATGCCAATCATGTGGATAGCCAAAGCAACCTGCAACTGGAAGCGCGCGGCGGCTTCGCCCTGCTTGGCGGCCACGTGCGAGCAAGCCGCTGGATGGATGACAGCTTCGCCATGGTGGAAGTGCCGGTGTCGCAACCCATCGATATCTACGCCAACAACATCAAGGTCGGCCATACCGGCAAGGACGGCGTCGGTTTCATCCCGCGCCTGGTTGCCTACGAACCGAACAATGTCTATCTGGATACCGCAGGGCTGCCCTTGTCGATGACGCTGGACCTGAACCAGAAATCGATCGTTCCCGGACCGAGAAGCGGCAGCCTGCTGAAATTCAGCGCCCAGCAAAACCAGAGCGCGACGCTGATACTCAGGGAC
>NZ_JBDTCG010000109.1:0-11305 GCF_039923675.1 Collimonas sp. | reverse complement strand
AATGCCGAAATCGGCACCTTCGACCGCGACTTCAAACGTTTTGCGGGCGTGCGCGTGCAGTTGCTCGGCCGCCCTTGATCCCTCGTTCGTACTGTTGTTCATGAATCCAAACCAACCTGTTGCCAGTTTCACCGTCGCCGACATCCGCAAGACCTTCCTCGACTTCTTCGCTTCCAAGGGGCACACCGTCGTGCCGTCGAGCTCGCTGGTGCCGGGCAACGACCCGACGCTCATGTTTACCAATTCGGGCATGGTGCAGTTCAAGGATGTGTTCCTGGGCGAGGACAAGCGCTCGTATGTACGCGCAACGTCGGTGCAAGCCTGCCTGCGTGCAGGCGGCAAGCACAACGACCTGGAAAACGTGGGCTACACCGCACGGCACCACACCTTCTTCGAGATGCTGGGCAACTGGAGCTTCGGCGATTACTTCAAGCGCGAGTCGCTGAGTTGGGCTTTCGAGCTGCTGACCAAGGTGTACGGCCTGCCCGCTGAAAAGCTGTGGGCCACTGTCTATATCGAGGACGACGAGGCGTACGACATCTGGACAAAAGAGATCGGCTTGCCACCGGAGCGCGTGGTGCGCATCGGTGACAACAAGGGCGGTCGCTACATGTCCGACAACTTCTGGATGATGGCGGACACCGGTCCTTGTGGACCCTGCAGCGAAATCTTCTACGACCACGGCCCGCACATTGCCGGTGGCCCACCCGGCTCGCCCGACGAAGACGGCGACCGTTACATCGAAATCTGGAACAACGTGTTCATGCAGTTCGACCGTCAGATCGACCCGAAAACCGGCGTCGCCACCCTGACGCCGCTGCCGAAGCAATGCGTCGATACCGGCATGGGCCTGGAGCGCCTGGCTGCGGTATTGCAGCATGTGCACAGCAATTATGAAATCGATCTGTTCCAGCGCCTGATCAAGGCTGCCGCGCGCGAAACCAATGTTGCCGACCTGGAAAACAACTCGCTGAAAGTGATCGCCGATCATATCCGCGCCTGTTCCTTCCTGGTGGTCGATGGTGTGATTCCTGGTAATGAAGGCCGCGGCTATGTACTGCGCCGCATCATCCGCCGTGCGCTGCGCCATGGCCACAAGCTGGGCCAGACAAAGCCGTTCTTCTACAAGCTGGTCAAGGACCTGGTTCTGGAAATGGGCGCTGCCTATCCAGAGCTGCCGGCGGTTGCCGAGCGCGTTGAGCAAGTCTTGAAGCAAGAAGAAGAACGTTTCGGCGAAACGCTGGAAAACGGCATGAAGATTCTGGAAGCCGAACTGGTCAAGAATCCGAAAAAGCTGAGCGGCGCCACAGCATTTACCTTGTATGACACGTTCGGATTCCCGCTGGATTTGACGGCGGACATCTGCCGTGAACGCGACATCGAACTGGATGAAGCCGGTTTTGACGCGGCGATGGAACACCAGAAAAAGACCGCACGCGAGGGCGGCAAATTCAAGATGACGGCGGCGGTGGAATACAGCGGCGACAAGACGCGCTTTGTCGGCTACGATGAATTGACGCATGAGGCCAAGGTACTGGCGTTGTATGTCGATGGCAGCGCGGTGCAGAAAATCGAGGCTGGCCAGGACGCCATCGTGGTGCTCGACACCACGCCGTTCTATGCTGAATCGGGCGGCCAGGTTGGTGATTCCGGCGTATTGGAAGCCGCCGGCGCTTTGTTTGAAGTGAGCGACACGCTGAAAATCCAGGCCGAGGTTTTCGGCCATCACGGCAACCTGCGCAGCGGCATGCTGGCGGTTGGCGACAAGCTGAACGCCAAGGTGGATAAGGCCGTACGCGGCCGCACCATTCGCAATCACTCGGCGACTCACTTGATGCACAAGGCATTGCGCGAAGTGCTCGGCGTGCATGTTGCGCAAAAGGGCTCCTTGGTCGATGCCGACAAGACCCGTTTCGACTTCAGCCATAACGCTCCGGTCAGTGCCGACGAAATCCGTCGTGTCGAAGAAATCGTCAACCGCGAAATCCTCGCCAACGTCGCTACAGAAGCCAGGCTGATGTCGTTTGACGACGCCGTCGGCGCCGGCGCCATGGCGCTGTTCGGTGAAAAATACGGTGATGAAGTGCGAGTGTTGTCGATAGGCACATCGCGCGAATTGTGCGGCGGTACCCATGTTACGCGTACCGGCGATATCGGCTTGTTCAAGATCGTCGGCGAAGGCGGCGTTGCCGCCGGCATCCGCCGCATCGAAGCGGTGACTGGCGAAGCCGGCCTGGCGCTTGTGCAAAGCCTGAGCAACCGCGTCAACGAAGCTGCTGCCGCCTTGAAAGCGCAACCGGAAGAGCTGACCCAGCGCATCGCGCAGGTGCAGGATCATGTCAAGGCGCTGGAAAAAGAGTTGAACGGTTTGAAATCGAAACTGGCTGCGAATCAAGGCGACGAACTGGTCACGCAAGCCGTTGACGTCAACGGCATCAAGGTGTTGGCGGCAACGCTGGAAGGCGCCGATAGCGCCACGCTGCGCGAAACCATGGACAAGCTGAAAGACAAACTGAAAACCGCAGCGATCGTGCTGGCGGCAGTCAAGGATGGCAAAGTCAGCCTGATCGCTGGCGTCACTGCCGACGCGACAGCCAAGGTCAAGGCCGGCGAGCTGGTCAACTTCGTGGCGCAACAGGTTGGCGGCAAGGGCGGCGGCCGTCCCGATATGGCGCAAGCCGGCGGCACCGATCCGAGCGGCCTGGCGGCGGCATTGCAAGGCGTCGCCGCCTGGGTTGGCGAACGCGCATAAAATTCATCCCTCCTGGCAGAGGGGTGCAAAGCGGGAAGCATCAAATCGCAGTAGTATCGCGGTTTGGTTCTTCCCGCTTTTTTATTTTTCCAACCAACAAAAACTGTCATGAGCGAATTCAAATTTTGTCCGGTTTGTGCCGCATCCCTGGTCTATCGCGCCGATGAAGAGGAAGCCGGCAAGTTGCGCCTGGCTTGTCCCGAGGGACACTGGACCCACTGGGACAATCCGCTGCCGGTGCTGGCTGCCATCGTTGAGATTGAGGGCAAGATACTGCTGGCGCGCAATGCAGCTTGGGAAGAGGGCATGTTTGCGCTGATCACCGGCTTCATGGAGCGCGATGAAACGCCTGAACAAGGCATCGCCCGTGAGCTCAAGGAAGAAACCAACCTCGATGCAGGGGAAATCACCCTGGTCGGCGTCTACGAATTCATCCGCAAGAACGAACTCATCATCGCCTATCACGTCAAGGCCTCCGGCACGATCAAGCTGTCGCCGGAGTTGCTGGAATACCGCTTGCTGGAACCGGCCGCGTTGCGGCCATGGCGCGCCGGCACCGGCCATGCCGTAGCCGACTGGATGCGTGCTCAGGGTCTGGCGGTTGAATACGTCGACCGGCCTTTGTTGCAGAAGGCGCAGCCCGAAGCCGCTTTGAAAGCGTGAGAACAGATACTGGCCAGGGCAGAAGTTGTTTGATGCGTAAAAAATAACGCTGCCATGTGGCAATGACTGGGTAAAATCATGCTATTGAATTTTATCCTGCCCCCAAGCCGCCATGCTGATCATCCCGGTAGACCGTAAGCCAGACTGGAGGCGTCCGCCGCTGGTCACAATCCTGCTGGTCCTGATCAACCTGTTTATCTATTTCGGCATCCAGTGGGGTGAGCGCAGCCACATGGAGCCGGCCGCCCGGTATTACCTGGTCGAGTCGCGTCTGCCCGAATTCGAGTTCCTAGCCTATGCGCGATACCTGGACGGCCAGAATAAGCCCGAAGCGGGCAGCGCCATGCGCAAGGGGCTGGAACGCTGGCGCCAGATCAGGGCGCGTACCGATCTGGCGGCGGCGCGCGACGGCAAGACCGCTTCGCTCAAGGACTATGAGTCACTGATCGAGCGCTGGTATGTGCTGGATGCGGACTTCAAGTTTGGCGCCTTGATGCAGCAACCCAAGCCGACGCTGCTGGGAACCATCGACGCCGACGACCTGGCGGAATGGAAAGAGCAGCGTGAGCACTATTTAAGCACCCGCAGCCGCAGTTTCACCGAACGTTATGCGTTGATCCCGGCGCAAGCTTTCGAGCGCCCGGTCACTTTGCTGACGCATATGTTTTTACACGCTAGCGTCGAACATGTGCTGGGCAATATGGTGTTCCTGGCGATGGTCGGCTATGCAGTGGAAATCCTGCTCGGCGGCGGCTGGTACTTGCTGTTCTATCTGCTGTCCGGTTTGCTGTCGGCGGGTTTCTACCTGCTGTTCGAAGGCGATAGCACGGTGCTGTCGCTGGGCGCTTCAGGCGCCATTTCCGGCGTCATGGGGATGTACACGGTACTGTACGGTTTGCGCAAGATCCGTTTCTTCTACTGGTTCCTGTTTTATTTCGATTTCTTCAAGGCGCCGGCGCTGATCATGCTGCCGATCTGGGTCGGCAAGGAAGCGTTCGACCTGTTGTTTGGCCAGCCGTCGAATACCAATTACTACGCCCACATCGGCGGCCTGCTGGGCGGCGCCTTGCTGGCCTTGACATACCGCTTGCTGGCACGCGGCAGGTTGGCGCAGGCGCATGCCAGCTATGTCTCGCATGCTGGCGACGACAAGCTGCTGCGCAGCTTGCAGCAGAGTGCTTATGCCGCCTTGGCCAGGCTCGATTTCGAGCGCGCCCGGCGCGATTTCACCAGCCTGGTAAGCAAGACGCTGGCACTGCAAAAAGCGCCGCAGCCCGACTGGTTGCTGCAGCTATTCAATTTATCGAAAGATGCGCCGTCCTCGGCAGCTTTCCACAAAACCGCCGAGATGCTGTTGAGCCTGCCGAAAGACCGCTTCGACGAAGAGAAAATCCATCAGGTATATCTGGATTATGTTGCCAGCGCCGAACCGCGGCCGTTGCTCAATAACGAACAGTCACTGGCGATCGCCCGGCGGTTTGCCATGAACGGCCAACCGCAAACCGCAGCTGCCATCCTGCAGATATTACTGGTGACCGCGCGCCAGCATCGGCAGTTGCCGCAACTGATACAGTTTGTCGCCCGTGGATTCAAGACTGCGGGTAAGCACGACCAGGCGCGGCATTACCAGCAGCTGTTGCAGCAGCAGTTTCCCTTTAGCGAAGAAAGCCGCTGGCTGGCGAGCCCCGGCAACCGATATTGAGCTACGACTCAGGACTCAGGCTGGTTCCGAGCTCTGCGCCAAACCCTCGATCACTTTCTTGTATTGCTGCGCTTCGTTGGCTGCGGGGTGGCCTGGCCATTGCGCAATTACGTGATTAAAAAGGCTCAAGGCGCGTTCATCCTGGCGCAGGTGGTCGGATAAAAGTTTGCCGGCCAACACCAGCACAGCCGGCACATCCTTGTGACGCGGCGCACGCTTGTGGAAGCCCGAGACAATTTCAAGCGCTATCTGATATTCACGCACGCTGGCGGCAGCGGCTGCGATCTCCAGTACGTGATCAGGATTATCTATTTTGAATTCAGGATCGAGCCGGCGCGCCTGCTTCCATGCTTCGCCAATGCGGCCGGCTTTCGCCGAGCGCGCCAGCGTGAAAAGGTGACGCGGCGCATAGTCGAGCTGCTTGGCCTTGTCGCCTTTTAATACCAGCAGCTTGGCGTAGTGGGCCGATAATTGCGGATTGAATTGATCGTAGCGCAGCTCTTCCCAGATCATTTCCATCGCCAGGTCGATGTTGCCGTCACGGATCAGCGCGCCGACCTGCTGCGCCAGGATGTCGTCGTCGCTCAGGGGGCGGTTGTTGCGGCTGCTGGCAAGCGCATTGATTTCAAAATTGCGGTCCGGTGAATAGCCGATTTCCTGATGGTATTGATACATCGTATAACCCATCAGATTGAAGCTGACCAGAGTGAAATACGCGCAAGCGAAAATGCCCACGGCGATCAGCAAGGTCAGCGATAATTTACCCGCAAACAGCATGATGACAATCGGCCCGCATTGGCTTAGTATGAAACCAAACACCCAAAGTGCAAGATAAGGCCAGCCGCAGGCTTTGATCATCTTGAACACATTGAGTGGATTGATGGCGCTGGTAAAGCTGTGGGTATAGCCGAGCACCATGATGCTGGCCGGCAGCATCAGGTTTGCCACGGCGGTTCCCAGCAATGCCAGCATGGGATGGATGGATGCCAGGATGCCGATGAAAAAACCTTGCACCATCATTATCAGCATTAATTTATAGGGCGACATTTTATGGACGTCGTCGGCGTCGTCGAAATCCGCACAGCGCAAATTGCCGAGCGACGTTTGTTCCAGAATGCGAAATGCCTGACGCGTCAGGTCGATGGCGAAGCCGATGCCGACCAGGATCGCGATGATCAGGATAAAGGGTGAGAATCCGCCTTCTTCATCGTGCCTGCCAAGTAGCCACAGACCGGTGCCGATCAGGGCGTAGACGGCGGGGCGCCAGATCAGTGGCCCCTGCAGCGGATACAGGAAAAATTGAGGCAAGCGTTGCCAGAACGGCGTGATGTTGCTGAAGGGCTTTTCGCTAAGATTGTCCCGCATGCTCGTTCCTCAGAATATTTCGGCAGGCGGCGCTGGAGAGCGCCGCGAATGTGTTTGTTACAGTGCGATACTTATCAATTGGATATTAACATGTAGATACGCAGAAAGATTGTATTTAAGACATATTTACTATTCGCCATGCTGTTGTAAAAATGATTGATGCTTTGCTGCGATGCGTCAAAGCCACCGGCGTTTAGAGTAGAATCAGCGAAAAGCAGCAAATGTTAAAAATTTTTACATTACGAAGTGGTTATGGAATTTAATAAAGAACTCGACGCACGCGGTTTGCATTGCCCACTGCCGATTTTGAAAACAAAAAAGGCGCTGGCGGACATGCTGAGTGGCGAAGTGCTGCGCGTGCTGGCCACGGACTCTGGTTCCGTGCGTGATTTCCAGGCGTTTGCGAAGCAGACCGGCAATGATTTGCTGGAGCAGAGTGAAGAAAACAGAGAATTCATTTTCTTCATGAAGCGCAAATAAGCATTCGGCTGACTGAACACGCACTACACATTCGTTTTTTTGTAAATCACGTCTTCGTTGCAACTGAATACAGCACGGCCTGCTTCCTGTAGGTCGTGTTCCGCTTAAGCTGCATTCCGCTTTTCTCTCCCCGTTTTTTTCCCCGCCTTCTTCTTTTCCGCCAAGTTGTTCCGGTATCTTCAAGTTTTATCAGCAAGCCATAAACCGCACTGAAAGTGTCTTGTTTTGCAAGATCCCGATGTAATTAGTTGATTTGCTCTAAGATTTAATAGAACGATCGTGCTAAATTTCAGCGTCGGATCGAATTCTCTCTTATAATTCCCAATTGAGATTTACGTAAACGTTAACCTTGGCCTTAAGTATTACGTTAGCCGTGTTACGTTAGCCGCGCCAGTCCGCGCTACCCAGATTTTTTTATTTCCATAAAAAGGCATAACGATGAAAGTATTAGTACCAGTCAAGCGTGTCGTCGACTACAACGTCAAGGTACGGGTCAAGTCGGACGGCAGCGGTGTAGATATTGCCAACGTCAAGATGTCGATGAATCCGTTTGACGAAATTGCCGTGGAAGAAGCTACGCGCCTGAAAGAAGGCGGCAAGGTCACCGAAGTGATTGCGATTTCCTGCGGCGTCACGCAATGCCAGGAAACCCTGCGCACCGCGATGGCGATCGGCGCCGACCGCAGTATCCTGGTCGACACCGCCGATACCGATCTGCAGCCGCTGGCGGTGGCGAAGCTGTTGAAAGCCGTCGCAGATAAAGAGCAGCCGCAACTGATCATCCTCGGCAAGCAAGCGATCGACGACGATTGCAACCAGACCGGCCAGATGCTGGCGGCGTTGCTGGGCTGGCCGCAAGCCACCTTTGCTTCCAAAGTGGTGCTGGAAGACGGCAAGGTGACGGTTACGCGTGAAGTCGACGGCGGCCTGGAAACCATCGCCCTGACCCTGCCGGCCATCATCACGACCGACTTGCGCCTGAACGAGCCGCGCTATGTGACGCTGCCGAACATCATGAAAGCCAAGAAGAAAACGCTGGACGTATTCAAGCCGGCCGATCTGGGCGTCGATGTTGCTCCGCGCCTGAAGACGCTGAAAGTGGTCGAGCCGGCCAAGCGCAGCGCCGGCATCAAGGTGCCTGACGTCGCTACCCTGGTCGCCAAGTTGAAGAACGAAGCCAAGGTCCTGTAAGCGTCCGGCAAGAGCCCAGCACTTATAAAACACTTATCAAGAACCAAGCGCAGCGCCGCATGAATGCAGGCGAGCGTACACAACATCAGGAGCCCACATGACAGCTTTAGTCATTGCTGAACACGATAATGCCTCGTTAAAAGGCAGCACCCTCAATACTGTTACCGCAGCCAGCCAATGCGGCGGCGAAGTCCATCTGCTGGTTGCCGGCAGCAATTGCGGCGCAGCCGCACAAGCCGCAGCGCAACTGGCTGGCGTGACCAAGGTATTGGTTGCCGATGCCGCTTATTTCGCCGATGGCCTGGCGGAAAACGTCGCCGAGCAGGTATTGGCGCTGGCTTCTGCCTACAGTCACATCCTGGCGCCGGCCACCGCCTACGGTAAAAACATCTTGCCGCGCGTCGCCGCCAAACTGGACGTCGGCCAGATTTCCGAAATCACCAAGATCGACAGCCCGGATACTTTCGAGCGCCCTATCTACGCCGGCAACGCCATCGCTACCGTGCAATCGAGCGACGCCACCAAGGTCATCACTGTTCGTACCACAGGCTTTGACGCTGCAGCCGGTGGCGGTTCCGCTGCGGTGGAGAACATTACGGCTGCTGCCGACTTCGGCAAATCGGCCTTCGTGTCGCGCGAACTGGCCAAGTCGGATCGTCCTGAGCTGACTGCCGCCAAGATCATCGTGTCTGGCGGCCGCGGCATGGGTTCCGCTGAAAATTTCAAGATCCTGGAACCGCTGGCAGACAAGCTGGGTGCGGCGATGGGTGCTTCGCGCGCCGCAGTCGACGCCGGCTTCGTGCCGAACGACTGGCAAGTCGGCCAGACCGGCAAGATCGTCGCGCCACAGCTGTACATCGCCGTCGGTATTTCCGGCGCGATCCAGCATCTGGCCGGGATGAAGGATTCCAAGGTCATCGTCGCCATCAACAAGGATGAAGAAGCGCCGATTTTCTCGGTGGCCGATTACGGCATTGTCGGCGACCTGTTCGAGATCGTGCCGCAACTGGTGGCCGAGCTAGGGTAAGCCGACGGGCGTTTGACGCATGCCGAGACGTTGCTACGTCACGGCGTTTTGTCAAAAATCGAATGCATAGGGGTGGTAATGCGAATGCCGGCGGCGCCGGCTTCTCTTGCCACCCCGATTTTTAGGAGTAGCTCATGAGTTATATCGCCCCGTTGAAAGACATGCTGTTCGTGCTGAACGAACTGGCTGGTCTGGAGCAGGTCAGCACGCTGCCCGGTTGCGAAGATGCGACCCCGGAAACCGTGGAAGCAGTATTGCAAGAGAACGCCAAGTTTTGCAGTGAAGTGGTGGCGCCCCTGAATCGCAGCGGCGATCTGGAGCCGAGCTATTGGCATGATGGCGAAGTCACGACCAGCAAGGGTTTCAAGGAAGCATTCAAGGCGTTTGCCGAAGCCGGCTGGCAGGGCGTGCAGCATCCGGTCGAATTCGGCGGGCAGGGCTTGCCGAAGCTGGTGGCGACGCCATGCATCGAAATGCTGAATGCCGCAAATCTTTCTTTCGCTCTTTGCCCGTTATTGAGCGACGGCGCCATCGAAGCCTTGCTGACTGCCGGCAGCGATGAGCAAAAACGCATCTACCTTGAAAACCTGGTCTCCGGCAAATGGACTGGCACCATGAACCTGACCGAGCCGCAAGCCGGCTCCGACTTGGCGCTGGTGCGCACCCGCGCGGTGCCGCAGGACGATGGCACTTACAAGATTTCCGGCACCAAGATTTTCATCACTTACGGTGAGCACGATATGGCCGAGAATATCGTCCACCTGGTGCTGGCGCGTACGCCGACTGCGCCTGAAGGCGTCAAGGGCATCTCGCTGTTTATCGTGCCGAAATTCATGGTCAACGCCGACGGCACGCCGGGCGCGCGCAACGACGTCCATTGCGTGTCGCTGGAACACAAGCTCGGCATCAAGGCGAGCCCGACCGCGGTGCTGCAGTTCGGCGACCATGGCGGCGCGGTCGGTACCTTGGTGGGCCAGGAAAATCGCGGTCTCGAATACATGTTCATCATGATGAACGCGGCGCGTTTTGCGGTCGGCTTGCAAGGCATCAGCGTCGCTGAACGGGCTTATCAAAAGGCTGTGGCATACGCCAAGGACCGGGTCCAATCGCGCGACCTGGCAGGCTCCGCCGGTGCGGTGACGATCATTCATCAGCCGGACGTACGCCGCATGCTGATGAGCATGCGTTCGCAGATCGAAGGCGCGCGCGCGTTGGCCTACGTGACAGCGGCGGCGCACGATGCGGCGCATCATCACGCCGACGAAGCGACGCGCAAGGCCAACCAGGCGTTCTATGAGTACATGGTGCCGGTGGTCAAGGGCTGGTCGACCGAGCTGTCGATCGACGTCGCGTCGACCGGCTTGCAGATCCATGGCGGCATGGGCTTCATCGAAGAAACGGGCGCAGCGCAGTTCTATCGCGATGCGCGGATCCTGACGATCTATGAAGGCACCACTGCAATCCAGGCCAATGATTTGATCGGCCGCAAGACGGTGCGTGATGGCGGCGCTGTCGCCAAGGGCATCATCGCGCAAGTGCGCGCGACGCAAGCTGAACTTGCCGGCAGTGGGGTAGCTGATCTGGTTGCGATCGGCAAACAGCTGGCCAGCGGCGCCGATGCGCTGGAGCAGGTCGTCACTTACGTTGTGGACAATCTGAAGAGCGATATCAAGGGCGTGTTTGCCGGTAGCGTGCCTTATCTGAAACTGGCTGGCATCGTGCTGGGTGGCTGGCAGCTTGGCCGCGCGGCGCTGGTCGCCACGCAAAAGCTGAAGGCCGGTGCGGGCGATGGCGGTTTCTATCAGGCCAAGATCGGTACGGCGCGTTTCTTTGCCGAGCACATCTTGTCCCAGGCAGATGCTCTACGCATCTCGATTGTCGAAGGTGGCAGCGGCGTGATGGCGTTGACGGAAGATCAGTTCTGATCTTGTTTCAAGTGTAAAAAAAGCAGCCGGCCGGCTGCTTTTTTTCGATGCATGCAATGCCCGGCACGCTCAACGTAAGCGGTCATCCGCTCCACCTATGAATTCGTTCTCGGCGTCGTCACACTGTCACTTTCGGTTATTCGGGAGAGCGGATAGTGTTGAATTCAGAACGTGAGAAGGTCTGGCAAGAACGGGTCATG
>NZ_JBDTCG010000108.1:0-40725 GCF_039923675.1 Collimonas sp. | reverse complement strand
CGCCACCCAGCGGCGCAGCGGTTTCACGCATCTTGGCCTTGACCAGCGAATGGCCGGTTTTCCACATCAACGGTTTGCCGCCATGTTCTGCGATCCACGGCGCCAGATGACGCGTGCATTTGACGTCGTACAGGATCTCTTTGCCCGGATTGCGCGTCAACACATCTGCTGCAAACAGCATCAATTGACGATCCGGATAGATGATTTGGCCATCCTTGGTGACGACGCCCAGACGATCGCCGTCACCATCGAACGCCAATCCGATTTCAGCATCGGAATGCTGCAAGGCGCGAATCACATCTTGCAGATTTTCGGGATGTGCGGGATCGGGGTGATGGTTAGGGAAAGTGCCATCCACTTCGCAAAACAGCTCCTCCACTTCACAACCGAGCGCACGATACAGTTCACCCGCAAATGCACCGGCAACACCGTTGCCGCAGTCGACCACGATCTTCATCGGCCGCGCCAGCTTGGTGTCACTGACGATACGCTGCAAGTAGGCTTCCTGGATGTCGTGCTGGCGATAACTACCGCTTGACGCTGCCACGATAGCCTTGGTACTGCCATTGGCAATTGCTTGATAAAGTTGCTGGATGGTCTCGCCATAAATCGCCTCCCCGGCCAGAACCATCTTGAAACCGTTATAGTCAGGCGGATTGTGGCTGCCAGTGACCATGATTCCGGATTGTGCGTCGAGTACGTGAGTCGCAAAATACACCATGGGTGTCACCACTACACCAAGATCAATTACCTCTACGCCGGCATTTTGCAAACCGATTGCCAAAGCTGCGGACAGTTCAGATCCGGAAAGTCTCCCGTCGCGGCCAATAATTACGGTGTTTTCGCCTTTGGTACGAACAGCAACGCCAAACGCTTGGCCAATTTTCCGAGCAATACCAGCGTCTAGGGTGACGCCCACTACACCGCGGATGTCATAGGCCTTGAAAATGGAACTTGAAAGTGGGAGCATAATTTAGGAGAGAAAATAACGCGACTTGCGGCGGCAAGTTGTAACAGAGAAGATGCACATACTACATTGGCATACATTAATGAGGCATGTTATGGCAAGAGATATATACCCAAATTTGAGCATATATCTCCAGCTACCCATGTCAATTCTTTAGCCAGATAAAGTCTGCACAAACAATCAAGAGCAATAAAGTTTTCGCTTATACATGTATTGCATCCAAGGATTGGCCTGACGCAACCCACTCTTGAACCCACTTCGGTTGGCGACCACGACCAGTCCATTGCAATGCAGTATCTATCGGGTGCCGATAACGGACAGCAACTTTCGTCTTGGTCGCTGAATTTTTGTCACGAATTTGTGCGCCAAGCAAATCCTGCAGTGAAATGCCTGCACTTTGAGCGATAGCCAGGATTTGCTCGCGTGCTTTGACTTGCTCTTGTTGCTCGCGATCTTTTAACATCTGCGTAATTTGATCTTTCAATATGCGCAATTCGCTTATTGACAATTCAGATAAATTCATACCACCTCCGATAAGTAAAAATTCAACAATAATTTTTCGATAGTAATAATCATCACATATGAGTCAGATAAAAAATATCTGTGAAAATATAAATTTTTCGATTTACGCCATTTATATAAAATCCACGCATAAAACGGTAGCGTCGCATACAATCATATCCATATAGCCAATTATTATTTTAATACGTAATATCAATGAACATTAACTGAATATATAGAATATAAAAATATCTATCAATAAAAAGAAAATTATTTCTTTTTTCGTAAAATCATCCAACGAGGCACATTAAAACGAACAATTTGGACATATAGCCAAATATAAGTTATGATAAATATTAAACAAAAAGTGACCAAAATCCATTTATGCCCCCAGAACAATGTTGCTGGGATTACAGCCAAAAGCGATAATAGCCATAAATAAGGTGAGGTCATTGAATTTCGCCGCGTTAATGCTTTTGCATCTCGCCGCCCTATTGTCCGACGCACCAAACGTTTAAATACTAGCATATGTAAATGAATTCCATCCGGTAAGCCTGGTGAAACACCACGTACAAATTTTCTACGGTAAATTGAAAAGACCGTCTCAAATACAGGATAAATCAATAATAAAGCTGCATACCAGGCTGAAACGTGGGGGTTTCTAGCTATAAGCAATACAGTTAGTTCCCCTAACATAAATCCGATAAAATAAGCTCCACCGTCTCCTAAAAATATCAGACCATGAGGATAATTCCAAAGAAAGAAACCTGCAATTGCACCTATCATAATGAGGGCTGCTGTCATCACATAAACGTCACCAACTTGAAATGCAACATAAGCGAGAGAAAGAAGCATAAATATGGACACAACGCTTGCCAAACCATTAAAACCATCAATAATATTAATCGCGTTCACAATACCAGCGACAGCCAAGACAGTTACCGGCAAAGATATCCAGACATATTTCAGCCAGTTATCAAATAGATGAAAATCAACTCGTATTATTCCGGCATCCAATAGAAAATAACCAATGATAGCCGAAATCATCGTCAAGATCAGACGGCGTAATGGACTAACTCGTTTAGTAATATCCTCAACAATACCGCACCCAAAAGCTACGGATGCGGATATTATCAGTGTAAATACCCATGTACCCACTACAGGCACACGCCAATATACTATAGTGGCCCCTACTATAGCCGCAAAAAATATTGCCAATCCACCTATACGTGGCACTGGATGAGCATGTATCTTCTGCACGCCGCACAAATCGTAGTCCATCATTTTTTCATTATGATTGGAAAATTTTATAACAAGCAGTGTTGCGATTAATGCCGCGATAAAACTAACTATTATAGATAACATTGGCGGCCAATCAAAATCAGAGAGATATCGTTACGCAGGTGTAAATACATATCCAATGCTATTCCATTTTAAAATAACATTTAACATTAAATATATTGTCGAATTATATATTAAGAAAAAATTTCGGCTAACCATTCACGAAGGCTATACTTCTTATAAATTTCTTCATCAATGGAATGAAAAGGAGAAAATATGAAATCTTCAGGAATAATTGGCGAAAATCTATCAATTATAAGAATATTTTCCCTATGATAGAAATCATATACAGCGACATCAGAATTTGTTGTTATTAATTTCTTCTTCGCACCAAGGCATTCTATGGTTCGCATTGTCAATCCCGTTTGGCCAGGATGATGTATATCGACTATTGCCTTACTACGAGCGATCAGTTTCAGAGTGTCTTTTATACACAGGGAATCCCATTTAATATCGTGCCAAGGAATTTCTCTAAACTGTTTATTGAAAATTTTTTGTACTAGAAAAACCCATTTGCTCTGATAAAAAAAATGTGCATAGAGCCGAATATTGGCAATTTTAGCCATGACCGATATCCAGATTCTTTTCACTACTGCATATCGATCTGAATGTATTGATCCTAAAAATAGCAGATCAATATCAGTCATTTCTCTCAACTCGTCAGGCTTTACAAGGACCTCATATGCTCGAGAATAGAATAATGGTAAATGCCTGATATTTTTATTATTAATGCAGTCAAATCTGTCAAAACTATATATTTTATCGAAATATTGTAATTTTTCATGGCTGTTTTTAAAATTCTGCAAAGAGTCCCAAGTGTAATATAAAAATCTGGCATTTGGTAACACCTTCGTCAAGGCAATAATTTTTATACTTGGGAATGCCTCTCCCTTGATAACAAAAACAGTGTCGTATTTCACTATTTTTGCCTGCTCGACAATGCTATCAAAATAATCATTGATTATTCTCGTCACCAACTCAGGGCGAAAGCGGATCATTGCCTTCATCAACGCACTGGAAGACGGTCTATCGTCATACCAGGTTACCTTGCAACCGGCAGTTTCCAACTCGTACTGAATCTCTTTTTCATAACCAAAAAAACGGGGTGCTATGAACAGCACGCGCTGATCTGTTTGTATCATCTGCTTAAACCTGTTTGACTATGCGCGCCGGAATACCGACCACGGTGACCCCAGGAGGAACATCCTCGACAACAACGGCATTTGCTCCCACGCGGGCATTGTTTCCAATCGTCACGGCGCCGAGGACTTTTGCTCCCGCTCCCACAATTACATTGTCGCCAATATTAGGACGCGACAAGGCCGAATAATCGAGATCGATCTCACGCGCACCAAAAGTCACATTATGATAAATCGTCGCATTTTCTCCGATTTTATTCGCGCCGATGACTGTACCTTGCGTATGCGGAAAATACAGGCCTGGGCCGATTTCACAGCGGGCAGCGATCTCCAGGCCAAACAAAATGAAATTCGTGAGGGCGAATATCTTGGCTATTGGTGAAAGCTTATGCTGCAAGAGCCAATGGGAGAGACGGAACAAGACTACCGGCATGAATCTCGGCGAAAAGGAAGTTTTCAGCAAGCCAAACATGGTCAGCGGCTTGTCTACCTGGCCTGCCACATTATATTGACGCCGCAAGTCGGCAAACAAAAGTGCTTTCAAATTCATGACATCATCTTACGTTTCTTGAGTTCCGCATTGGCTTTGTCCAGTCCATCTTCCGGCAATGGTTGAGACAATACCCAGCTAGCGAATTCTTCCATTCCGCTCGTCAGGGAGATTTTCGGCTCGAATTTCAGTTTCGCCTTAATCTGAGTCAAATCCGCATAGCAATGGCGAATATCACCTAGACGATACTGCCCGGTAACCTCAGGCCGCACTTTCCCGTCGAAGGCATCAACCAGCATATTGGCGATTTCCAGTACGGAAGTGGGCTCGCCGGCACCAACGTTAAAGGTCCCGCCGTTAGCCTCCTCCATCAATAACGCCAATTCAATTGCCTGGACAATGTCTTTGACATGCACAAAGTCGCGGCTCTCCAAGCCATCTTCGAAAATCGGCAACGACATGCCCCGACGTATGCGCGTGGAAAAGATCGAAAGTATCCCGGTATATGGATTATTAAGGGATTGCCCTGCTCCGTATACATTCTGGAAACGCAAGATGGCCGTGCCGATACCCAGCGAATCCCCAGCTATGCGAATCAAGTCCTCTTGCGCATATTTGGTTGCTGCATAAATGGAAGCCGGGCTCGGCCGCGCCAGTTCTGGAGTAGGCACCGTAGAAATCGCATTCCCGCAATGCGGACAGACGGGGTTCCATTGATGGCTTTTCAGCTGGGTCGCGCTACGAGCACCTGGATAGACAAGCCCATGCGCTTTGCAATTATATGCCCCTTCCCCATAGATGGACCTGGACGATGCCAGAACGATTTTTTTAATCGAATGGAGAGTGTTCGCCAATATATCAAGCAGCTGGGCAGTGGCCTGGCTATTGATATTATTATAATGAGCAATCTGATACATGGACTGAGCAGTGCCGGTTTCAGCCGCAAGATGGACGACTGCATCCATGCCGTCCAATGCTGCTGTCAAGCCATTGCGATCACTAACGTCGCCACGGACGATTTCGACATTTCCCATATCCATCATACGATGATCGATGACGGGAATGACCCCATGGATCTGGGGACTTAAATTGTCAAATATGCGGATTTTATGCTGCTTCCCATTATTGAGTGAAAGCGCCAGATTGGTTCCAATAAATCCTAATCCGCCGGTGATAAGTATGTTCATATTAAGGCAATCAATTTAAAATCTCAACTACGACAGAAATGGCTTGTTTTCATATCCGGGCTATTTTTTTGATTTAAAAATATCCGTTTGATTTCTCAGCGAAGATACATGCGCAAGATATCTCATCAGGTTGAAATATCTTTCCGGTCCAATCACATAAAGCACAAAGCGCAACATTTTGAAAATAATCTTGATCTGCAACCCATAAAATTTCACATCATGAAAATTGTGTCTTTTTGCTGGAATATTACTGTTAACTAATAACCCATTCCTTTTTGCAAAATCTTTGACCGGTCCATTTTTTTCAAATGGATTCACAACGTCAGAAAACCGTTCCTGTCGTAATGCTGCATAAAACCGCCTTAATGCTGGGGTGATATAGGTACCATCATCGAAATAATCAAAACCATATTTTTGCTTGCTATACTTGTCCGATTCAGCTGCAATAAGTTTAGCAGCATATGCTTTGGCTACAAGCTCAAAGTCAGGACGGCTTCCCGCTGCAAACCGGTTTTGTTTTTGCGCAATGGTTTCGGGCTTCGATGTATTGAATGAGCTGAAATGAATAAAGCACAGCGGTACCTTGCCATTTACCAGCCATTGACTGTCTTCCAGGGAAAGATATCTTTCATGCAAATTCCAAAATGCAAGATTTAAACCTTCGTGATGCAATATTTTCAGATTCGGGAAATACGATGGTGCCAGGCTAACCCATTTCTGGTCTACTGCCAGGCCTGCCTGTGGTTCGTAAAATCCGTGTTCAAGGCAACGAGCTGACCACCAATCAAGAAATGCAAAAGCCTCATCGCATTTTGAAACCGCAGCGAAGCCCAGATTGAATGTACCAAATTTGAGGAACTCCAGATCATCCGGCTTGCACCCGTCCAGAATTGGCGTATTTGAATGCGGCGTCAAGACAATTGATGCATTTTTCAATCCATCAAATACGGGAGTCAATGGCGCAAATACCTCGATGTCTGGATCCAGGTAGATCACCGAATCATACTTCTCGAGCAGTACCTTCATAGCAGTGGGTTTAACGTTTGTATTGAATTCAATAACATCAAACGAAAAAGCTGCCTGGTGAAAATTCAATATTGGCAAATCCTCTGCCCAGATCATCTTCATTTCCGGGCGGCCTATGACGAAGTCGTCATTTTTCCTGTCGACAATAACAACATAGAATGCATGGTCTGGATGATGGCGTGAAAATGATTCATGCAGCACAAGTGCTTTTGCAAGATAATTAATCGAGCATATAGTTACAACGGCATTTTTTTGCATTGTTCAATCTCTTAAATTACATATCAGATCAAATAAGAACGATATCTTATAGACATGTTAAAAGGTGGTTTATTTACTAGAAAATTCACCGCAGAAATTATTATCATACTGCGAAAAATTCTCACATATCACATCTTTTCGCACATCAACATTATCCAAATGCATATCAAATATTAAACTGACAAATACATTTTGATAATTCAAAACCCAGATCTGATGCTCTGGATTCAAAGCTATTCTAATAAAGAATGTCGCGGAAAATAAAATTGTTATTAATGTTCTTTGTGCTATTTGTTTCACATTTTGGTCAGCTGAACTGGAATACACGCAAACAGCAAACGGGATGAATATTATCAAATAGTGCTCAAACCTGGTGAAAATTGCGAATATACGGAGCCATGGACCCAGAAAACACCAAAGAATTGCCATCGACCAAGCAAAAGAAAGCCATGCAACCCTTTGTCTTAAAACCGTTTTCCGATACCAGAGAAGAATACAGAACCCTAGCAAATAGGCAATCATTCCAACATTAATCAGCGATGAGCCGGACAATTGATCTGTTTCATAATATTCAAATTTCTCCTGCAGCCTAGATAATCCTATTAGGTTGAGAACCCCCAATTTCATCGCTACAACGACAATTCCGACCGAGCTTACAATTGCCAGCGATGTTAGAATAATTTCGTGCAATGACAGCGGTGCATTTTTCCTGCGCAAAACACGATTTATCACATAAAAAAACAACAGAGAAAAAAAAGCCGAGCTATGAAAGCCTGTAGAAAACACAATCAGGAAATAGGCCAGCCGCTTTCGATTATTTAGAAAATGAACCGCGGCCACCAAGCATATGCTAAGCGCGATAGCTTGCCGCAATTGTTCATGATACAACGTCCAGCCTTCAATCAGAAACAGGGTTATTAAGCATAAGCCGATCGATTCAATGCGTACTTTTTTTATCACCCACAGAAGACATAATATATTCACCAAGGCAATGGAAGCTACGAATCCTTCATATGGAATCCCGGCTCTAGAGAAAATCCACATCCAAATGGAAAATAACCATTCAAATCGCCCTAGGTAAATTACATTCAAGATACTGTTTTCGTCATTAAATCCACGGTAGACATTAATATAATTTATCCAGTCAGCACCGTTAAAGCGATTACCTCCCCAAATAACGAGCAATATCAAAAAGAAAAAAATATATCGATATTTTTTTAGTTTTTCTGAAAAATCAGAAAGACCAAGCAGCAATATCGAAATTACATAAAATATACCGGCGTTAATCATCAGTCACTATCAATCAAATCACATTTGCATTTTTATCAGATATTATTTCATCGACTTCAGCTACAATATATCAATCAAAATCTTCTTATTCTATGTCAAATTCTCGTATTTTCTCCATATTTTCCAGCCCGCCCAATTAATCCGTCCTTAATTCCAAACATCATCCATTTAAGATGTTCAAACTTGTTTTCAGAGAAAATTATATACGATAAAAATCTCTTAAAGAACTTAATACCGTCGGCAATTTTCCAACCTAATGGAATATAATTTGCTCGGTACATTAATATCGAATTTCGCATAATATAATAGTGCCGCAGTGGACTATGCAAAGACAATGTTTTTTTTCCAATTTTCACATAGCTATCACCAAAATTATGATTCATATGTGCATTGAAAACACCAAAGCTTTTATAGCCTTTCGCTCCCGCTCTCAGTCCCCATTCAATATCAACAAAATCAATGAAAAGATCCTCTCGCATCGCGCCAACTTTGTGGATGACAGCACACCGAATTAGTTGACCTGACGAAATCAGGCAAAGGGCTTCAGTATAGTTTTCAAAGTCGGGAGAAAATTTGTTCCTGATATGCCAACCTTCGAGCGATGTAAACGGGCTGATTTCTCCTGATTTGACATCAATATAACTGGGGCCAACCGCTGCAACTTCGTGGCCCAATTCAATCAAACGCGATTCCGCAAGCAGCAATTTCTCCAGCATGTCGTGTTCTGGTTCGCTATCTTGGTCAAATATGAGCACATGGGTCGCATCGTTTTTTATTGCCCATTCAATTCCGCGATTTTGCCCGCCTGCTATCCCTTCATTTTTCGGACTTGGAAGATAAAGCACATCTGCATCTTCAACGATATCGGCGACCGAGTTATTGCTTGCGTTATCTATAACGACTATCCATTTAACCTGTCGTTTGATTGCTGCAATTAGACGATTCAAAGCATCTTTTTCCGGATTATATGTAACTATTACCGCGCATACAGACTGGCCAGAATCAAATTTCTCGGGTCTCATCATAATTGGTTTTTACAAATCACTTGTATCTAGAAGGGAAAATCTGGAATGAAAAATATGCCAAGCATCGGAATGCCAACATGGCATTTAATCCGCCCATTTATTGTTATTGACAAATATGAACAATGCCAATGCATCCGATGCCGAGCGCAAACACCAAGCAATAGCTGCACCATTGATTCCGTACAACTTAATCAATATGAAGAGCAACGGCAAGTAAACGATCAATTCAGCTACATGAAACTTTGCAGTGATGTCTGATCTTCCCGCACCCTGTATAAACGCGAATGGAATGGCAGCAAGCCCATTTGCCAGTACTCCGACTGCCAATATTTGAAATACCCCAGTGCTTTCACTTGAAAATTTTTCTCCTAGCCACAAATGGAGTATCCAGCCCGCAAAAAGAATAACGAAAATTACTACTGGCAATATTGTATAAAGCACGTATTTGCAACTTTTCCAATACAGCACCATCGCGTCTTTGACATTTTTCTGCGCATTCAATGTTGCAAATTGCGGAAAACATACTCCGGCAATGGCAGCGGGCACTACTAATAGTTTAGTCACCATTTCATATGGCGTGGCATAATAAGCTACCGCAGCCATTGACAACATCATCCCGATAACGAAACGGTCCATCTGCACCATGATAGGACTGACAATATTACTGACTGTCATCCAGCCGCCGAATCGTAATAATTCAGGTATCACTTTTTTCGATAAGGTGAATTGTGTAAAGTTACCCAAGGAGCGATAACACAGGAGCAAAAATGCAACCACGGTAAAGGCGCGCACCAGCAGCAGAGAAAAGAAAATCGTGACAAGACTATTGGAAAACGGCAATACACAAAGGGGCGCAATAAACATCATCACGCCTAGCGGAATGCGGACCAGGTTTACCGACTTGAATTCGTGCTTGGCCTCCAGTACCCCGCGCAAGCCGGTTGCTATTAAAACCAAAGGGATCGATGGCGCCAGCATACTTAGGCTGCGCTGCGCTTCCGCCTGCAAATATACGGGTATCTTGAGGCCTGAATAGATTATCCAGTCGCTCAAGCCGACTATTAGCAAGCTCGCAATCATTCCGAGCACGAACATGACCGTCAAGCCAGTCCACATCAATGGCGGAACATCCTTCTCATTATTCGTCGCCAGCTTTTCGGAAATGATTTGCGTCAGCGCCCGTCCGATGCCTAGGTCAAAAAGGCTGAAATACCCGATCAGCATCCATGCAATCGTCAATATTCCGAAACGGTCGACTCCCAATCCCTTGATCAATAATGGGATAGATACAAGCGCTGCAATCAAAGGTGCAACCTGCCCTACCAAATTCCATCCAATATTATGAATAAATGTTCGATAAGATTTTATGTTGGATTTAGAATCTATTAGAACCAAGTTATCACCTTATTTTTTTCCTGAAATTGCATTATGTTTCTTCGGGGGGATTTTTATACACAATATCTACCCAGACCAGCAAGACACGATGGCCGACGCAATACCATCGGCCAATATCACGTCATTCCTGGCAGAGTCTCAAACCAGCTTCCCAAGATGGTAAGCCGCAAAAAGCTTCGATCAGCTTCTCACACGAGATAACTGAATACCCTGGCCGCTTTGCCGGTAATGGATATTCCTGAGTAGTTATCGCAGTGACGATGGGCTTCTTCGGCATGGTAGCGTTTGCCAATATCGCTTCAGTAAAACCAGCCCAGGTGGTCTGACCTTGCGCCGTCAGATGATATAAACCGCTCTTCTCCTGCCACCAGGCATTCTGATCCTGAGCGCTAAATGCTTGAGCCACAATATGTGCCGTGGTGTCGGCAATAGTCCGGCACCAGGTTGGCGCTCCGTGCTGGTCACCGACGATGCGCAATTCGCTACGGTCTTGCGCTAGCCGCAGCACCGTAAGCAAAAAATTCTTCCCGCGCGCGCCGTAGACCCAGCTGGTCCGCAAAATCAGATGCGGAATGCCTGCCACCTGGATTGCCTGCTCTCCCGCGAGCTTGCTTGCACCATATACATTGATCGGGCAGGTAGAATCACTCTCCGTGTAGGGAGTATTTTTGCTGCCGTCGAAGACATAGTCCGTGGAGTAATGGATCATCGCGGCACCCAGCTTGCGCGCTTCTTCCGCCATGACACCCGGCGCCTCGCCATTGACACGCATGGCCAGCTCGGAGTCCGTTTCGGCTTTGTCCACCGCCGTATAGGCAGCCGGATTGACGATCAGATTGGGCTTGATCGCGCGAATGACGTCCCTGACCTGGACCAGATCCGACAAATCCATCTGATTGCGATCCACAGCAATGACCTCGCCCAAGCCTTGCAAGCTGCGCTCCAATTCATAACCGACCTGGCCGGTTTTACCGGTGACGAGGATTTTCACCCGAAGACCTCTGCATCCGCCAGTAACTTCCCAACCTGGTCTTTCCCGGACAACAACGGTGTTCCAGCAATTGGCCAATCGATGCCAATGGCGGGATCGTTCCAGAGAATACTGCGTTCAAATTCGGGGGCCCAATAATCCGTGGTCTTGTACAAAAACTCTGCCGATTCGCTGGTGACCACAAAACCGTGGGCGAATCCCTCAGGAATCCATAATTGGCGCTTGTTTTCGGCCGAAAGCGTTACCCCGACCCATTGACCGAAAGTAGGTGAGCTTTTGCGTACATCGACAGCTACGTCAAACACTTCACCAGCCACTACACGTACGAGCTTGCCTTGAGGCTGGCGAATTTGATAATGCAATCCACGCAGCACGTTTTTGGCGGATTTTGAATGATTGTCTTGAACGAAACTCACGTTAAGGCCAGTTAACTCATTGAAACTGCGCTCGTTGAAACTCTCGTAAAAAAAACCACGATCATCGCCAAAAACCTTAGGTTCAAAAATCAACACTTCAGGAATATTTGTAGTTTGTACTTGCATGCTTAAAATACCTTATCTTTTAGTAAGCCCAGCAGATATTGGCCATACCCATTTTTCTTCAACGGTTGCGCCAGCAGTTCCAGTTGCACAGCGTCGATGTAGCCTTTGCGATAGGCAATCTCTTCCGGACAGGCGACTTTAAGACCTTGACGATTTTCAATAGTGGCAATGAATTGCCCGGCTTCCAGCAACGATTCGTGGGTGCCGGTATCCAGCCACGCCATACCGCGTCCCATCAATTCGACATTCAACCGATGGCGTTCGAGGTAGACACGGTTGACATCGGTAATCTCAAGCTCGCCGCGAGGAGATGGCTTGATATCGGCCGCGATATCACACACTTCGCTGTCATAAAAATACAACCCGGTTACCGCATAATGGGATTTCGGTTGCAAAGGCTTTTCCTCGATACTTATCGCGCGCCGCTGGTCATCAAATTCGACGACGCCGTAGCGTTCTGGATCATGAACGTGATAAGCAAATACGGTGGAACCCGCCGTGCGCGCCGAAGCTGCGCGTAGTTGATTTTCAAAATCGTGACCATAGTAGATGTTATCGCCCAAAATTAAAGCGGAGGGTGCATCACCGATAAATTCACGACCGATAATAAATGCTTGCGCCAGACCGTCCGGGGTTGGCTGCACGGCGTAGCTCAGTTCTATCCCCCATTGCCGTCCATCGCCCAGCAATTCTTTAAAACGCGGTGTGTCCTGCGGCGTCGAAATAATCAATATCTCGCGTATCCCTGCCAGCATCAATGTGGTCAGCGGATAATAGATCATCGGCTTGTCATATACCGGCAACAGCTGTTTGGAGACCGCCATCGTGACCGGATACAAACGGGTGCCGGAGCCCCCGGCAAGAATAATTCCTTTACGGTTTTGGGAGGGTGAGGCGCTCATTAAACACCTCCTGCTGCGTTCTCACGCAGCTCATAATTTTGCTCCACCCATTTTAGATAATCGCCCGACTGAACATTTTTTACCCAATCCTGATTATCCAGATACCACCTCACGGTCTTGCGAATCCCGGTATCAAAGGTTTCAACCGGCTTCCAGCCTAATTCACGTTCGATCTTGCGTGCATCAATGGCATAGCGGCGATCATGGCCCGGGCGGTCCGTGACGTAAGTAATCTGATCGCGGTAGCTGCCCGCTACTTTCGGATCCAATTCGTCGAGAATGTCGCACAACGTATGCACAACGTCGAGATTGGCCTTCTCATTCCAGCCGCCAACGTTATAAACTTCGCCCAATTTACCGGCTTCCAATACACGACGAATTGCCGCGCAATGATCGTTCACGTAAAGCCAGTCGCGCACTTGCTGTCCATCGCCATAAATTGGCAACGGCTTGCCGGCGCGGGCATTGGTGATAATCAATGGAATCAATTTTTCCGGGAAATGATAGGAGCCGTAATTGTTGGAGCAATTAGTAGTCAGCGTCGGCAATCCGTAGGTATGATGATATGAACGGACCAGATGATCCGATGCCGCCTTCGATGCCGAATAAGGGCTGTTGGGTGCGTATTGAGTTGTTTCAGTAAATGGCGCATCGTCCGGGCCGAGGGTGCCGTACACTTCATCGGTTGAAACGTGAAGAAAACGAAATGCTGCTTTCTCAACGTCAGGCAAAGCATTCCAGTAAGCGCGAGTTGCCTCAAGAAGGCCGAAGGTACCGTTGACATTTGTTTCCACAAAAGCGGCGGGTCCGTGAATCGAACGATCGACGTGACTTTCCGCTGCAAAATGAATAATTGCACGCGGCTTATGCTGGGCTAGCAAAGCGGCAACCTGAGCGGTATCGCCGATATCGCCTTGCACGAAAATATGGCGCGGATCCTGGCGAACGCTCGACAGATTATTTATGTTTCCCGCATAAGTCAGCTTATCGAAATTAATCACCGGCTCGTCATTCTGCGCCAGCCAGTCCAGTACGAAATTGGAACCGATAAAACCGGCCCCGCCAGTAACAAAGATCATGAGATTATCCTAAATACAATACAAAAAATTAAAAGCCACATTCTATATTAATTGCATTTTTGCAATACACAAAACTTCAAGCAAGTTGAGATTATCCCCCATTATTTGGCGAAATCAGACCTCCATGGCACATTTCGGACCAGTCCCTATGGAAACTTGGTAAAAATACCCATGTATTCATACGAACAATTCTCGTCAAGCAACAGCAAATGAATGCGATGGCTAAATAGGACCATCATCACGATAAAAAGTGCCAAAAATCAACTTTTAATTCATGCGTTGCCATTAATAATTCACGCGCTTCTATTGGCCTATAACTTGCAACGCCGGAATCCGTGTCCCCGCTACAATAGCAAACGTCGCCACCGCCAATCCATACTTACATCCATGCCAATCGATAGTTCAGCAACATATGCCATCGGCGACCTCCAGGGCTGCTATCAAAGTCTGGTAACGCTGATAGACAAGATCGAAGCCATAACACCCGACGCCCGGTTTATTTTCGTCGGCGACCTGGTCAATCGCGGGCCGCAATCCCTGCAGACATTGCGCCTGATACGTTCTCTAGGCGAGCGCGCCCAGGTAGTACTAGGCAACCACGACTTGCATTTACTGGCCGCTGCCCACGGCATCCGCAAACTCCATCGCAGCGATACCTTGGATGAAATTCTGAATGCGCCGGACCGTGAAGAGTTGCTGGATTGGCTCAGACACCGGCCTCTGGCACTGCTCCTGCAAGATCATCTGTTCTTGCACGCCGGCGTGCTGCCTCAGTGGTCTGCAACAAAAACCATGGCGTTAGCGCAAGAGGTAACGGACATGCTGCAAGGCCCCCGCTGGGTCGATTTTTTGCGCGAAATGTACGGCAACCAGCCACTACGCTGGGACGACGCGCTCAAAGGCAACGAGCGCTTGCGCTGTATCGTCAATGCCCTGACGCGCCTGCGCTTTTGCAACAAGGATGGCACGATGGAGCTGGCGGCAAAGGAAAGCGCGGGCATTTCCCTGCCCGGCTACTTGCCCTGGTTCGATGCGCCGCAGCGGCAAACGGCGGATGTCACCGTGGTGTTCGGGCATTGGTCCACGCTGGGGCTGGTGCTGCGGCCCAATCTGATCGGGCTGGATACCGGCTGCGTCTGGGGTGGAAAACTGACGGCAGTGCGCCTGGCTGACCGGGCGCTGCTGCAGGTCAGCTGTCCGCAAGCGCAGCGCCCCGGCTAGGCAAGGCGCAACACGAGATCACGCCGCGGCGTCGATCTTCTCGGCTTGAGGCAGCGCTAATGCTTCTGCTATCAAGGCCTGCGCTGTCGCCGCCAGTTCGCGCCGGTGTCGTCCGCTGGTGTCGATCGGCGCCAACTGGATCAACTCGGCTTTCATCGGCACCCCTTGCAAGATCGAGATCATGCTTTGTGCAAAAGTCATGTCGCCGATAAAATCCGCCGCCGGATGCAGTGCGCCTTGTGCATCCAGGTAGCGCAAGGCATAGGGTTGCACCGGTACCTGCGCGTCCAGCGCTGCCTCGAACAGGTTGGCATGGAACGGCAGCAATGTGCCTTGCGCAGCGGTGGTCCCTTCGGGGAAGAAGGCAACCCGCTCGCCGGCCTGGATGCTGGTCACCAGCCCCTGGAATATGCGCCGCACGTCGCGCTGCTTGCCACGCGCGATGAAGATGGTGCCGCCCTTTTCGCATAGCCAGCCGAGCAGCGGCCAGTCGCGGATATCCGATTTGCCGACGAAACTGCAGGTCTGGAATGAATTGATGACGAAGATATCCAGCCACGATACATGGTTGGCGACGATGAGCGCGCGCGTTGGGGCGACGTTGTTGTCGGGATTGTGCAAGCTGACTTGCACCTGGCAAATCGCCAGCAGCTCGGTCGACCATTGACGGATACGCCAGCGCCGGCCGGTGGCGTCGGCGAACGGGAACACGACCGCGCAAGTCCACAGGCCGATAACCAAGTGCAGTAGCACACGCGCCAGACGCAGCGCAAACCACAGCCGGCTCATGCGCGTTCGAAGGTAATATGCCCGGCCACAATCGTGGTCTTGACGCGGCCACTGAGTTCGTAGCCGAGGAATGGCGTGTGCTTGCCCTGGCTGGCCAGCTCTTTGGCGGCGACGGTCCAGCGCACTGCTGGATCGAACAGGCAGATATCGGCGGCGCTGCCGACTGCCAACTGACCGGCTGGCAAGCCGGCCACGCGCGCGGCATCGGTGGTGATCTTGGCCAAGGCGCGGCTCAGGCGTTGCGGCACAAGGTCGACAGATTCCTCAGCCCATTTCAAGGCCAGCGACAACAGCAACTCCAAGCCTGTGGCGCCTGGCGTCGCTTCGCCGAACGGCAGCAGTTTTTCATCGTCGTCGACCGGCGTGTGATCGGAACAGATGGCATCAATCGTGCCGTCCAGCAGCGCCTGACGGATCGCATCGCGGTCGCGTTGCGAGCGGAACGGTGGCGTCATTCTGGCATTGGAGTCGAAGAAGCCGATGTCAACGTCAGTCATGTGGATGTGATGGGCGCCGACGTCGCAGCTGATCGGCAAGCCTTCTTTCTTGGCGTTGCGTATCAGCTCAAGGCCTTCTGCGGAGGAAATCCGGCACAGATGCACGCGCGCGCCGGTGGCGCGCACCAGCTCGAAAATGGTGTGCAGCCGTATGGTTTCCGCCATCGTCGGCACGCCGGACAGACCGAGCCGTGAAGCGATCGGGCCGCTGTGAGCAATGCCGCCGTGGCCCAGGTAGGGATCTTGCGGACGCAGCCAGACGGTGTAGGAGAAAGTGCGCGCGTATTGCAGGGCGCGCAGCAACACCGTGGTATCCAGTATCGGCTCTTCGGCCTGGGCGAAACCGATACAGCCGGCGTCGGTCAGTTCAGCCATCTCGGTCAGTTCCTTACCCTTGAGTCCGACCGTCAATGCGCCGAGCGGGTAGACATGGGCCTGATTCAAGTTCTTGGCGCGATGCTTCAGCATTTCCACCAGGCCGGGTTCGTCCAGCACCGGATCGGTATCGGGCGGACACACCAGGCTGGTGACGCCGCCCTGCATGGCGGCTTGCATTTCGGATTCCAGCGTCGCCTTGTATTCATACCCCGGTTCGCGCAAGCGCGCACTGAGATCGACCAGGCCCGGCGCTACTACCAGGCCGGCGGCGTCTATGGTTTTATTGGCGGAGAAATCGGCGGGCGGCGTGCCGACGCCGACGATCTTGCCGGCGGCAATAAACAGATCCTGCTGGGCATCGATGTTGTTTGCGGGGTCGATCAGACGGCCGTTTTTGATGTGAAGTTTCATCTGTAAAGTTATTTGGCGATTCTATAAATAATTACTGTCAGCCCGAAAACGAGATTCAAGTTGCTGCGTAAAATGGATTCCCGCGTTCGCGCGAATGACTCGGTCGGAAATGACCCGGTCAGGAATGACGCAACCAGCTTTGTTTAATTCCCGGCCAGAATGCTCATGACAGCCATCCGTACCGCGATGCCGAAAGTCACCTGCGGCAGAATCACCGCCTGCGCGCCATCGGCCACCGCCGAGTCGATTTCCACGCCGCGGTTCATCGGCCCCGGGTGCATCACGATCGCATCCGGCTTGGCCAGCGCCAGGCGCTCAGGCGTCAGGCCGTAGCTCTTGAAAAATTCCTGCGCCGACGGCAGCAGCGCGCCGCTCATGCGTTCATTCTGTAGACGCAGCATGATGATGACGTCGACGCCCTTCAAGCCTTCGTTCATGTCGGTGAATACGCGCACACCCATTTGCTCAAGGCCGCTCGGCAGCAAGGTGCGCGGACCGATCGCGCGCACTTCCGGCACGCCCAGCGTGGTCAAACCGTGGATATCCGAACGGGCCACACGGCTGTGCAAAATGTCGCCGACGATCGCTACCGCCAGGTTACTGAAATCCTTTTTGTAGTGCCGGATGGTGTACATGTCCAGCAGGCCCTGGGTCGGGTGCGCGTGGCGGCCATCGCCGGCATTCACGACATGGACATGATGCTGTCTGGTGTCGGTCAGGTGTTTGGCGATCAAATAAGGTGCGCCGGATTGGGCGTGGCGCACTACGAACATGTCGGCATGCATCGCCGACAGGTTGTCGATGGTATCCAGCAGCGATTCGCCCTTGCTGGCGCTGGATGCGGAAATATTCAGGTTGATGACGTCGGCCGACAAACGTTTGGAGGCAATCTCAAACGTGGTGCGGGTGCGGGTCGAATTTTCGAAGAACAGGTTGAATACGCTTTTGCCGCGCATCAGCGGGACTTTCTTGACGTCGCGGTCGCTGACGCCGACAAACGAAGACGCCGTATCCAGGATGTGCGTGACGACCGATGTCGGCAGTCCTTCGATGGTCAACAGATGCTGCAGTTCGCCGTTTTTATTGAGTTGAGGATTAAGCATTGGATTCGATGATTAATTGGATTCTATGACCAAGGTAAAGCTGCCGTCGTCGGCGCGTTGAAGTTGTAGGGATTGGCCGGGCTGCAAGCTCACTGCATCGGCGACAAAATCCGCCGCCACCGGCAAATCGCGCTCGCCGCGGTCGATCAGCGCCGCCAGCATGATTTTCGCAGGGCGGCCGTAGTCGAACAGTTCGTTGATGGCCGCGCGCGTGGTGCGGCCGGTGTAGAGCACGTCATCCACCAGCAGGATGGTGGCGCCGTTGACGTCGAACGGGATCTGGGTCGGCTTGATGTCGGTGCGCAAACCCTTCTCGGAAAAATCGTCGCGATAGAACGAGACATCGATGAAGCCGAGCCGCTGTGCGGGGTCGAGCTGCAAGGCCGCCACCAGGCGCTCGGCGATCCAGGCGCCGCCAGAGTAGATACCGATGACGGCGACATTGTCGCTGTGCGCCAGTGCGCCTTTCACTTTGGCCTCAAGCACCTGGTACAGCGCTTCGGCATCGAATTGGGGAGTGATTGTAGTCATTGCATCTTCATCGAAAATCAAACGGAATCGAACAGGATCATTCAGCCAAGTTATCAACCAAGTCGTCAAAATACTGCTGCAAAATAATCGCAGCGGCGCGGTCGTCAATCACTTCTCCGCGCTGCTGCTTGATCACCGCAGACGAGTAACGCTCATCCACCAGCGCCGTGGCGACGCCGTAGCGGCCATGCAGCTGATTCGCGAAACGCTGGCAACGCACGCTCATTTCATGCTCCGCGCCATCCGGATGCAACGGCAAGCCAACCACGCACAGCACCGGCTGCCACTCTTTGATCAGTAGCGCGACTTCAGCAAATTTGCCGTCATTGGTCGCGGCGCTGATGACTTTCAGCGGCTGCGCCTGCTTCAGCAAAGTATTGCCAACCGCAACCCCGATGCGCTTCAAGCCAAAATCAAAACCCAGCACAGTGCCGGCCGGACCACTCATGCCCAGCCCCGGCACTGATCACTATACGATTCACGCACGGCCAGACTCCGCAGTCAGCATATACGGCGAAATACCCAGCAAATTGACGGCGGCCGCGAAGCGTTCGGCAATCGGCAAATCAAAAATGATCGCCGGATCGGCTGCCACCGTCAGCCAGCCGTTATGCACAATCTCGCTTTCCAGCTGGCCGGCGCTCCAGCCTGAACAGCCCAGGCTGACCAGGATACGCTGCGGACCGCTGCCCTGCGCGACTTCTTCCAGCACATCCTTGGAGGTGGTCATGGCGACCTGCTCCGTCACTTTCAATGTCGATGAATAGCTCTTGCCCGGGGTGTGCAATACAAAACCGCGCTCAACCTGGACCGGGCCGCCAAACATCACCGGCCGCTCGCCGATCGGATCGTCAAATCCCAGTTCCGGATTGATTTCCAGCGTCAGGTCGATGCGGTCGAAGAGCAGCTGCATGGTCATGTCGGTCGGCTTATTGATCACCACGCCGAGTGCACCGTTGGCATTATGCTCACATAAGTACACCACGGTGCCGCCAAAAACCGGATCCAGCATGGAAGGCATTGCAATAAGGAAATGATTTGTCAGATTCAAAGAAGGAGAATCCGGGTCGCTGGACGCCTTCGCGGCGCTCTTGCGCGCGGGAGAATCGTCCGGAGTTGTATCTAACTTAGCCATGGGCCGCATTTTATCAGTTTTAAATAGGCTGAAGCCGCTTTGAATAGTGTTGCTTCTCGGGTAAAGTCGCTCGCAAGGCCGCCTCGGCATTAGTTCATGACAGTCTATTCCTTTATGCTGAACACCCTTTATGCCGCGATTTGAGACATCCCTGGTCTGGTTCCGCCGCGATTTGCGTGTGTACGATCACGCCGCCCTGCACCATGCGTTAAAGAATAGTAGCGCCGTATTCTGCGTATTCGTCTTTGATATCGAGATTCTGCAGCCCTTGCTGGATGCGGGCCTGAGCGCAGACCGGCGTGTCGAATTCATCCACGACAGCATCGTCGAGCTGGAACTGGAGCTGCGCAAACTGGGGGGCGGCCTGATCGTCCGTCATGGCGCTGCTGCCGATGTGATCCCTGCGCTGGCCCAACAGCTTGGCGCAACTGCCGTGTTCAGCAACCACGATTACGAACCGCAAGCACGCCGGCGCGACGACAATGTGGCAAAGACGCTGGCAACGGCGGGATGCGCCTGGCACAGCTTCAAGGACCAGGTGATTTTTGAGCGTGATGAAATCTTGACCATGGCCGGCCAGCCGTTTTCGGTGTTTACGCCCTACAAGAATGCCTGGATGAAAAGACTGGCTGCGGCGGATGGGCCGCTCTTCCTGAAGCCCTACCCGATCGAGAAGTACGCGGCAAACCTGGCGCCCCGGCCCGCATCCGCAGCGGACAATATCCCCAGCCTGACGCAACTCGGTTTTGAGAAAACCAATTTGCGCGCCTTGAAAATCCCGCCAGGCATGAGCGGCGCGGCCAGCCTGCTGGAAGATTTCTTGCCGCGCATCGGTCACTACGAAACAACCCGGGATTTTCCAGCGGTCAAGGGACCCTCGTATCTGTCGGTGCACCTGCGCTTTGGCACCGTATCGATCCGCACCCTGGCGCGCACGGCATATCAAATGCTGCAACAGGGAACTGCTGCCGGCGGCGCTGCGGTATGGCTGTCGGAACTTGTCTGGCGCGATTTTTACTTCATGATTTTGTATCACCATCCGCATGTAGCACAACGCGCTTTCAAGCCGGACTACGACGCGATCCTTTGGGAAAGCGGCGAGCACGCGCAGATACTTTTTCAGGCATGGTGTGACGGCCGCACCGGCTATCCGCTGGTGGATGCGGCAATGCTGCAACTCAAGCAGAGCGGCTATATGCACAACCGCTTGCGCATGGTGGTCGCCTCGTTCTTGATAAAGGACCTGGGCATCGACTGGCGCTGGGGCGAAGGTTATTTCGCCGAGCAGCTGAATGATTTCGACCTGGCCGCGAATAACGGCGGCTGGCAATGGGCGGCATCTTCCGGCTGCGACGCGCAACCGTATTTCCGCATCTTCAATCCGGTCACGCAGTCGGAAAAATTCGACGCGGATGGTAAGTTCATTCGCCGCTATCTACCGCAACTTACCGGCCTCGGCAACAAGCATATCCACGCGCCATGGCTAGCGCCTGCACAGGATTTGCAGAATGCCGGAATCAGATTGGGAGAGAATTATCCGCTGCCGTTGGTACAGCATGACGAAGCGCGGAAAGTGACCTTGCAGCGTTACGCGGTGGTCAGGAAAGTCACTGAAGAATGAGGAGGAGTTGTGAGGCGGATGGGAATATTTTCTCCATCCGCCCACACAATGTTATTGCAGGGTGCTTGCTTCTTTGTTGATGAATGACTTGATGGTGCTGATCAATTCATCTTCCTGATACGGCTTGCCCAGATACTCGTTGACACCCAGTTCCATCGCATAGGTACGATGCTTGGAAGCGGTGCGCGAAGTAATCATGATGATCGGAATATGGCGGGTCCGTTCGTCATTGCGGATATTGCGGCTCAAGTCGAAGCCGTCCATGCGCGGCATTTCGATATCCACCAACATGACGTCAGGCGTGATTGCCTGCAACTGCTCCAGCGCGTCGACGCCATCTTTTGCCAACACCACTTGGTAACCTTCACGCGACAGCAAACGCTGGGTAACCCGGCGCACGGTCAGCGAATCGTCGACCACCATCACCACGCTCTGGCTGCGCAAACCTTGCACCGCCTGCGCCACCGGCGGCGAAACCGACTCTGCGCTGACGCTCATTTCCGCCACAGCGCCCATTACATCGTGGGTAGCCAGATGCGATTGGCGCGGCGCGCGATGTTCGTGCGCCGAACGTTGCAACTGCAGTTGCATCAGCGGCACCGGGTTCAAGATCAGCACGATATTGCCCGAACCCAGCACCGTGGCGCCGGCAATCCCGATCATCCGCGACAGTTGCGGGCCGATATTCTTGACCACGACTTCTCGGTTACCGATGATTTCGTCGACATGCAAGGCGACCCGGTCATTACCGCTGCGCAGGATGATGATCGGCGAATATTGCTGCGCCACCGGCACCATTTCCGCATCGCCCAGCAAGGTCGACAGATATTGCAAAGGCACTTTGTGTCCTTGCCATATCAGCATGCCATCGTTATAAGCGGCGGCCAAGGCCTTTGCCTTCAGTTGCTGCACCTGTTCCACCAGCGCCGACGGCACCGCATAGGTATTGCCGCCGGTCGTCAGCAGCACCACCTGGGTGACCGCAAGGGTCAACGGCAAGTGAATCGTGAAATGCGTACCTTGGCCGGGATCGCTGGTGACCGCAACGCGGCCGCCCAGTGACGCCGCTTCCGAGCGCACCACATCCATGCCGACGCCACGTCCGGCCAGCTCGGTGATATCGGTCGCGGTGGAAAATCCGGGACGGAAAATCAAGTCGGTGGTTTCCAGATCGGACAATTGCTGATCGCTTTCCAGCAGGCCGACGGTACGTGCCTTGTCGCGTATCCGTTGCAGGTCCAAGCCATGGCCGTCATCCGACATCTGGATCAAGATTTCATTACCGTCCTGGCGGATTTCAATCTTCAGTTCGCCGGTTTCGCTCTTGCCTGCAGCGCGCCGCGCTTCCCGCGATTCAATCCCGTGCACGATCGCATTACGCAACAGATGTTCGAACGGCGCGATCATCTTTTCCAGCACGCTACGGTCGATTTCCACATGGCTGCCGCGGATATCCAGGTTGACGCGCTTATCCAGTTCTTTCGCCACTTGGCGCGTCAGACGGTACAAGCGCTCGCCGATACTGGCAAACTGCACCATCCGCACATGCATCAGGTCCTGTTGCAAATCGCGGGTCAAACGGCGTTGCGTCAACAAGTCGACGTTGGCGCCTTCGACCGTGTTGGTCAAGTTCTTTTGCAGCGAGGCGACGTCGTTGACGCTCTCGGCCATCATCCGCGTCAGTTCTTGCAGCCGGGTAAAGCGATCGAATTCGAGCGGATCGAATTCGCGCTCGCCAGCCAGCGTCATGCGCGAGCTGATTTGCGCCTCGGCCTGGATTTCAATTTCACGCAGCTGGCCGCGCAGGCGGTCAACGTTTTCCGTCAATTCCGACAGCGACAATTGCAAGGTGCCGATGCCGGACTCAAGCCGCGAACGGGTGATCGACACTTCACCGGCCTGGTTCACCAGGCGGTCAAGAATCTCGGCGTTGACGCGCACCTGCGACACCAGGCCGCTACCGGCTTTGGCGCCAGTGCCGACCAGCGCAGGCGCCACCACGCCAGCCGCCAGAGAAGGCATCACGCTAGGGAGATTGACCGGCGCCGGTGATTCTTGCACCACGTCTTCGGCAATGGGCGCTGCCGGCGCAACCGGCTGTGCCGCTTGCGGGTTGCGCAGATTGTCAAACATCTGTACGCCGCGGTCATAGTGCGCCAGCAATTCGTCGACTGTCTGACGCGACGAAGTACCTGACTGCAGGATCACCTCGATGTGGCTTTCCATCTCATGCATATGCTGGCCGAGCACCATCGCGCCAGCCATGCGGGCGCTGCCCTTGATGGTATGCAGATGACGCAGGATGGCTTGCGGCACAGGATGCGCGCTGTTGGTTCCCACCGGATTTTCCTGCCAGCTGCGTAGGGCGCTGCCGATTTGCGGCAGCATGTCGCTACCCTCTTCCAGGAACACCGGCAACAGGTCGGCATCCAGTTCGTCGCGTACGATCAGCGCAGGATCGATGTCGTCTTTTGGCGAATCGAACAGATGCGGCGCTTCTGCTGCAGGCAAAGGCTGGTGATGTGGCGCCACCGCTGCATTCGAGATCGGCTGCACATTCAATGCATCATTCCAGTGGCCAGCCGGTTCGGTCACGACAGTAACCGAACCGGCCGCACTCGCCACCGGCTGCGGCGCGGCTTCAGCAACGACCGGCTCGACAGCGGCAGCAATAACCAGCGCAGCAGCTTCTTGCGGCGTTTCCAATGCGGCTTCGCTAGCCAGTTGCTCCGGCGATTCTTCCGACTCTTCCGCTTCTTGCGAACGCAACTCTTGCCGTTGCCACAAGCTGTCCAGGCTGCTCACCAGTGCCGGCTCGTAATACGGCATATCGCCTTGCGTGAATTGCTGCAGCATCCATTTG
Source organism: Collimonas sp. (assembly GCF_039923675.1). GTDB lineage: Bacteria > Pseudomonadota > Gammaproteobacteria > Burkholderiales > Burkholderiaceae_D > Collimonas. The sequence continues at coordinate 16,043 of NZ_JBDTCG010000108.1, read as the reverse complement.
ACGCGTTCAACGCTCAGTTGCAAGGTGTCGTAATCCGCACCGTGCAAACTGCCGGGTTGCAGCGCCATGCGCTGCAAGGCCATTTCCAGCGCATGCGCGACTTCTTGCAAAGGTTTGAAACCGACGGTGGCCGAGCTGCCAGCCAGCGAATGGGCGGCATGCACCGACTGCGTCATGACCGGCCGCTCCGGCTCGTGGCGCCATTCGGCAAAATCATGCGCCAGGTGACGCACCAGCTGGTCGGTCTCGGCCAGATAGATGTTGTACAGCGGCAGGCTGATGGTCAGGTCGCCGATTTGCTTGGTGCTGTCGTCGTGACGGATTTCCTGCATTCCGGGAAAGGCGATGACCTCGGCGCTGACAGGAATTGCTGGCGGCTGGGTAAATGCAACCGGCGCAACTTCAGCAGGCAATTGTGGCTCAAGTTCAATTTCCGGCAATGGCGTTTCTTCAGAATCGAATGCCTGCGAAACGTTACCAACATGCCCGATCGCGTCCACATGCTCAGTGTGTGTCACGCCGAACAAGGCAAGGTCGTCGTCGCTCAGTTGGATTTCCTCTGCCTGTGCCGGCAGCTCCGGCAAGTCGCTGAACTCCAGTGCCTCGCCAGGCGTATCGGTCAGTGCCGGTGTTACGGCCGCAGGGCCGACGAAAGCACCGCCTTCGCGTACGGTCTCGGCAATTTCAGCCAACGCATAAGGAGTCTGCTCTGATTGGCCATACAACTGGATTTCCTTGACCCAGCCATCGAGCTGCGTCACGGCGTGATCCAGCAAAGCGCTCAGATCGGCGCTTACCGTGCGCGATTCCGACAGCCACAGATTCAATACCTGTTCGATGCTCCAGGCAGCTTCGCCGAAAGCATTCAAGCCGATCATGCGGCCGCTGCCTTTGAGCGTATGAAACGCCCGGCGCAATACCGTCAGCGGTTCCTGTTTATGGGGCGCATCATCCAATTGCAGAAGAGCTTGTCTGGCGTTAGTCAGGACCTCTTCTGCTTCGGACAAAAAAATCTCACGCAATTCGGCATCGGCCTCCTCGTCGGTCACCGCAGCTACCGCCGCCAAAGGCGCGACAGTGTCGGCCGCATGCAGCGGCACAATGGTAGTTACGATATTTGCCAGGGATTGCTGCGAAGCCGAAAAGTCCGGATGGTCGAGAATATCGATCGCAGCCTGGGCCCGGTCGGTCGCTTCAGGATTGTCGCTCAAAGCCGCGTCAACCCGCATCTGCACCAATGATTCTTTCAGTCTTTCCTGCAGCTCAGGATCGTGCGGCTGCGCGGTCAGCGACAGCGCCAGCTCGGCCGATTGCTGCTGATGCTGCAACAGCTCATCTTCTACGGTTGCCAGCTCAGGCAAGGATGGCAGGCTGTCGCCGGCGAGCGCCGTTGCCGCCGATGCGGGAAGATTGCTGATTGTCGACGACACCACCGGATCGGGTTGCGGAGCCGCCACCACAGCACGTCGCTCCAGCAGGTTGATGCGGAATACGCCAGCCTCTTCATCGAAAGTGAAATGGTTGTTTTGCGTATCGGACTGATGCTGCAAGGTTTCAATGAAAAAGCTCAGCGCGCCGATATTTTGGGCGATCCGTTCGAACTCTTTCTGTTCCGGCACAACTTCAGCGCCTTCAGCGGCAAAGCGTTGCAGCGTGCTGCGGGTATGCTCGACCACGCGGATAGCGTCGCTCTGGTCCTGGATCGCGAGCGCGCCCTGGATCTGGTACAGCACTTGTCCGATTTGGGTCAGTACTTCGCGCCGGTCCGGATCTTTGAAGAATTCGTCCAGCATCTTTTCGACCTGGCGCAAGCTGGACAGCATTTCCGAAGCCAGCATCTTGACGGTCTGGCGTTGTTGCGCTTCACGATAGATATCGTCGATCCATTGCGCCGGTTTGCCGAGGGTTTCACCGGACACCACCGCCAACAGACGCGCAGTCATGGCATCGGCGCGTTCGGAGAAATTCTGCGGCAGACGGCTGATGTGATTCAGCGTGTTTTCGATAAACAACAGGCTGGTAGCGATTTCCATGCAAATCGCATCGCCCGGACGCGAATGCGCAGCGTGGCGCGCAATGCCGTTCAATTCACGCAACAGCTTCGACAACGATGGCGCGTTGAGCTGGCTGCCGGCTTCGCTGAGGCCATGCATTTCTTTTTCAAACGCAGCAGCCGGAGCGGCATCGCCGCTGGCCAGCCGGTCCCACATGTTCTTGGCTTGTCCCAGGCGCTCTTTGGCGGTACCCAGGGCGTCCAGGCTGATCTGGCCGTAATGGCGCGTGCTGTAATCGTTCGGTACCAGGCCGTTGAGGCGGTACGCAGCGCGAATCTGGGTGGTCAGCTTGGAAGGCTGCGCAACCCCGGCGATAAAAAACAACGCATCGCGCAACAGCCGTTCCGAGATACTGGAAGAACCCTGGCTCAAGCGGCGCAGTTGCAGATTGATGCGGGCGAACAGTTGTTTGACATACAGCTCATTGGATATCTGCGCGGTCGCCACGCCTTCCGAGAAGCCATGCATGACCCACCAGAATGCCCGCGCCTGCTGGTTACGCTGGGTCTGTTCCACTTCGCCCACAACCACCTGCATAGACCCGGCGTTTTCCAGTTCAACCGCCTTGTCGGCACTTTTCAGGAAAGGCAACAGCGCGCGCTCAAAGCGTTTGCGCAAGGATAGATAGAAATCGGTTTCAACCGCTGCGGCTTGCTCTGCGGCCGGGAAGTGTGGACGGATCGTCAGGTCGGGAAAAAACAAATCGGCTGGATGGATTCTTTCAGCGCCGCGGATTTCCAACAACGCTTGATAATAAGGAAACAGACGCACCGGCTGATGGCTGCCGCCTGCCAATACTTCGTCCAGATACTCGATCAAGGCCTGATAGGCATTGCCGATGGTTTGCACATGTTGCGCAGTCAGCTCGGCCTGGCCGGATTCGGCGCGCTCCAGCAAATCTTCAACTGTTTCGGTAATGATGATGACGCCGTCGATGTCGACCATTTGCAACGCGCCGTGCGCCTGGTGCAGATAGGTTTTGGCATGACGGATAGCGGTCGAGTGATCGTCGCTGGCCTGCTGTTTGTCGTGAATTTGCGACAAGGCGGTGCCGGACTGATTCAGGGCCTCGCGAATTTCGCTCATCACCCATGACAATGGTCCGGTATCGAGATGCGTCCGCGTAGAGTCAGCGGTACTGGAAAAATCGGTGGTCATGACTGCCTCATGGGTTCAGGGAGTGGCCAAGTGATTGACCACGATGCATATCGGCCAACGCATCACCCAAGCTTGCAACAGTGCGCAAACCCGGGCAAGCCTTGGCCGATAACCGCGTTCGCCGGCCCGATAAAAGGACAGCGAGCGCGGAACTACACATTAATTGGTCACGCGGAAGCGCGATACCGAACTCTTCAAATCTTCTGCCAATTTCGACAATTCGCGAATCGACAACGCCGTCTGACGCGTACCTTCCCGTGTCTTTTCGGTCACCGACAAAATGTTTTGAATGTTGGTAGCCACGCCATTTGCCGAGTTGGCCTGCTGCTCGGTAGTTGACGAAATGCTTTGAATCAGTTCCGCCAGACGGTTCGAAACCCGCCGGATGTCCGACAACGCCGCACCGGCCGCATCTGACAGCTTGGCTCCTTCGACCACCCCTTGCGTCGAACGCTCCATCGCCACCACCGCATCGTGGGTATCGGTCTGAATCGTACGGACCAGCGCGCCAATCTGCTTGGTCGCCGCGCCGGAACGTTCCGCCAGACGCTGAACTTCTTCCGCAACCACCGAGAATCCGCGGCCTGCTTCGCCTGCCGATGCCGCCTGGATCGCCGCATTCAGCGCCAGCACGTTGGTCTGTTCGGTAATGTCTGAAATCAGTTCGGTGATTTCACCAATTTCCTGTGACGACTCACCCAGCCGCTTGATGCGCTTGGAAGTTTCCTGGATGTGTTCGCGAATTTCGTTCATGCCTGAAATCGCATTTTCCACCGCCTTGGAACCTTCTTCCGCCGCACTCACCGACTGCCGCGCCACTTCGGCTGATTCACTAGCCGATTTGGAAACGTCGGTAATCTGGGTCGCCATGTCGAGAACCGCTTGCGTGGTTTCCTGAATATCGCGCGACTGTCTTTGCGACGCCGCCAGCAGTTCGATCGAAATGCTTTGCGCCTGGTCCGACGCCACGGTAACTTGCTGCGCCGTTGCGGTAACCCGTCCGACCAGTCCACGCAATTCTTCCACGGTGTAGTTAACCGAGTCGGCGATCGCGCCGGTAATGTCTTCCGACACCGTCGCCTGCACCGTCAAGTCACCGTCCGCCACTTCTTGCAATTCATTCATCAGACGCAAAATCGCAGCCTGGTTCTGGTCATTGGCGTTACTGGCGTCTTCTTCCTGCTTGATCGCTTGCAGACGCTGTTCTTCCGCTTCCATCCGGCGTACATCAGCTTCGTGGGTACGGTGACGGCCATCCTGCACCTGGACCCAGGCGATAGCGGCGGCCGCCAGCAGCGTTGCCAGGGCCGATGCCAGCATCAGCCAGAACCAGATACTTTGCGTATCTTGCGAGGTACGATAGGTATCTTGCAAGGCGCTCAGGCGTTGCTTCAGATTTTCGTTCTCGGTAAAGATCAACTGCTCGGATTGCTTGGCGGAGACGAAGTTCTGCATGTTACCCAGAATCGATGCAACCGATTCCTGGTATTCGGCAAAGCTCTTTTCCAGTTCGGTCAGCTTGCTGCGCTCTTCTTCGCTCTTGCTGGCCGGCAGACGCAATACATCGCTGCCGTTCAGGAAGCCGCTGACGATGTCGCGGAATGTATTCGTATCTTTACCCAGCAAGAACGCAGTTTCCGGGTTCACACCTTCCGAGGTCAGGAATTCATTCGCGGAACGGCCGAGACGCTGGGTCAGCATGACCAGCTGCGACGATGCCGCGATTTCGCGCGGGGTGGCGCCGGTCTGGGTCTTCAGGGTCGCGATCTGTTCCGACAGGTCCAGCAGGTTAGGCGAAATACCGTTCAGTTTTTGCAACGTCACACCGAAGCTGGTCAATTCCTTTTGCAGCTTGAGGATGGTATCCGCAGCCTTGTCGGTATTCGACCACACTTTATTGACGTCAGTCAGCTTGGAATCCATGGTAGCGCTAGGAGCGCCGATATCATGGCCCTTGTAATCGCCGCCCTTGAGCAAAATGCCCAGATCCTGGTTGAATTCCTTGCGGCTGTCTGCCAACTGTTTGAACGCTTCAGGATTACCCTGAATCGCATTCGGCGTCGCCTTACCGATACGCTGCGAGTGCATCAGCGCGTCGCCGGCGATCTGGGTCTGGGTCGAGCTCATCGCTGAACTCTTGGCGCTCAGCCACAGGAACAGGATGGTCAGCAACAAACCCGCGCCGAGCACGATCAGCAACAGACGAATCTGTTTTTGCTGCGGCATTTTGCCGATCAATGGCAACGGACGCGCATCCGGGCTGGCGATTTCAGCGGCAGCGCCAGTGAAAGCGGCAGTAGTTTGCGGCGCTGCTGCTTGCGGAGTAGGGACAAACGCCGGCGCGGATGATGCAGCCGGGGCGGAAGCCGGAAGCGGTGCAATGGTTGGCGCAGCCAACGGTGCAGGTGCGACATACGGCGCCGCGATTGGCGTCGGAGGCTCGGGAATAAAACGTTCTTCCATGACAGTCTGTTCAGGATCGTGCATCAGCGCGTCCTGCATGAAACGATCGCCAGCTTCGCCCTGCTCTTCCTTGGCCGCCTTGGATAAAGACGGTAGTTTGAATGCCATTACAGAATCTCCTAATTGCTCGATGAAATCACCATGTACACGACGGGATCACCGTGTAGCCGGCGAAAATCGCCGTGTGCCAATTCGCTGCCACCGAGTGCCATCGCTGTTGCAACGGCACCTGGAACTCATAAACCTACTTGTAAAAAACGAGGGTCGTGCAAGATTTGGGCCATGCTCAGCTCGGTCCATACCTGTGCATCGCTATCGAGATAGCGCTTCGCGTCAGCCTGATCCAATGACTCAGGGGCTTGCAAGGTCATTTTGGCGACGTTGCGCAACCCCAGAACGCGCGAAACCAGCAAGCCGCTGTTGAACGAAAATGTCGGCGCGAACGCAACAATCCGACATTCCTTGTCAATTTGCGTCAAAGCGTGTCCCTGATAACGTGCAAAATCGATCACGCTGATCAGCGTCCCGCGCACGTTGCTCAAACCCAGATACCAGTCGTGGGTCAACGGCACCCGCGAAATCTGGTCGACCGCGACAATTTCGCCGGCCTCTTGCAAATTCAACAACCACCGACTCTGCCCGATCAACAAACCCAACTGGCTTTCCTGTGTCTCGCTGCCGCTACGGGCAGCCTGCATCCGCTCCAGCAAGTGCGACTGGAATTCGCGCAGCCGGCTGCGGCGCGAGTCGGCGTCAAGCGCGACCTTGCGGGCCTTGTCTATGGGCTGCAGCGGCGATGAAGGCGGCAATTCCGCCGTCAGAGGCGAGGTTGATTGGGTCATTTTGATTGGATGCCGATGTAGCGTAGTCAAACGTGAAATTCAAACTTCAAATTCAGCACTCGATTAACCAAGCGCAGCGATTTTAGCCAGCAGTTCCTTAGGATCGATAGGTTTTACCAGGTAATCGCGCGCGCCTTGGCGCAGGCCCCAGATACGGTCGGTTTCCAGGCCCTTGCTGCTGCAGATGATGATAGGAATGTCCTTGGTGTCGTCATCGCGCGTAATCGAGCGCGTCACCTGGAAGCCGTTCTGGCCAGGCATCACCACATCCATCAGGATCAATTGCGGCTTGTCGGCTTTGATCTTGTCCAGGATGCCTTCGCCATTTTCGGAGGTCGACACAGAATAGCCGGCCTTCGCCAGGATATCGGTCAGGAAATAACGCTCGGTTGGAGAGTCGTCGACAATAAGAATTTTTTGTATGGCCATTTTCAACCTTTAATGCTTCAGTTACGTCAAATTGTGTAGTTCAGCGAGATATCGCCAGCTTCAATATAAATTGACAATCATTTAACAGTTACGCCGTTACCGCCACCACGCCAGGCGTCGCACTGCCCGCAGCCTGTGTATGTTCGCGCACCGCCTTCAGCAGACTGTCTTTGGTGAACGGCTTGGTGAGATATTCGTCGGAGCCCACCATGGCGCCGCGTGCGCGGTCGAACAGGCCGTCCTTGGACGACAGCATGACCACCGGCGTAGCGTGGAATTTAGCGCTCTTTTTAATCAGGGCGCAGGTCTGATAGCCGTCCAGACGAGGCATCAGGATGTCGCAAAAAATCAGCGCAGGCTTGTGATCATTGACCTTCGCCAATGCATCGAAGCCATCTTCGGCAAGTACCACCTGATAGCCGGCCTGGCTCAGGAAAATCTCCGCAGAACGACGAATCGTGCTGCTATCGTCAATCACCATTACCTTCAGGTTGACGCCGCCAAGTGATGTTGTCATGAAATCGTCTCATTCAATCCAAATAAATCTACGGCGTCACTGTAACAAAGAAAGACATTCCTTAGGACAATGTTTAGTTGGGGTAGACGATAAAGTTCAATTTTTTTTGTAACTTGGAGCGATAAATTACTTTTCCTGCAATAAAAAATGGTAGAAATGAATTAAATGGCAACCATTTCAAAATCTTCCTTGCGCGCGCCGCATTCCGGACAAGTCCAGTTCATCGGCACGTCATCCCACAAAGTGCCCGGGGCGATGCCTTCTTCCGGCAAACCGGCCTCTTCGTCGTAGACCCAGCCGCAAATCAGACACATCCAGGTTTTGTATTCCGGCTTCGATGTTGCGTTGCTTTCATTATTGCTCACGGCAGTGACCCTTCAATCAAGTAAAATGCAAAGTCGGATATCTTAATCTACCCGCCGTGCAAAACCAAACTTCTCCTCTTATATTGACCTTCGGCGTTGCCGACCCAGTCGGCGCCGCCGGTATCCAGGCAGACCTGGCCACCTTTTCAGCAATGGGCTGTCATGGCCTGTCTGTCATCACGTCTATCCTCATCGGCGATACCGCTCGCATCGAAGATACGCAACAAATCGATGCCGACTGGGTCGCCGACCAGGCCCGCGTGCTGCTCGAAGACATGCCGGTTGCGGCCTTCAAGGTGGGCGCCGTCGGCAGCATCGAGAGTGTCTCCGTGATTGCCGAGATTGTCTCGGACTATCCGGAAATCCCGCTGATTCTAGACCCTTTTTTATCGGCCATGCCGGATCAAGGACAAGATAGCGAAGACTTGTTGACCGCTATCCGTGAATTGCTGATCCCGCAATCCACCGTCATGCTGCTGTCGGCGGTGGAACTGGCGCGGCTGGCGGAAACCTGGCGCGAACCGTCTTCCGAAGACATGATGAGCATCGATGCGATGCGCATCATCGAACTCGGCTGCGAATATTTGTTTGTGACCGGCACGCCTACTCCGGCTGCCGAAATCGGCAACACCTTGTTCAACGAAAGCGGCGTGGTGCGGCAAGATACCTGGCCGCGCGTTTCCGGCTCGTTCGTCGGCGCCGGCACCACCTTGTCGGCGGCGATTGCGGCGATGCTGGCCAACGGCCTGGATGTGCCCGAAGCTGTGTCCGAGGCGCAGGAATTCACCCTGGCGGCAGTCACTGCGGCGCAACGACTGGGAATGGGCAAGCTGATACCGGACCGTTATTTCTGGGCGCGCGAAGATGGCTTACGGCCTGATGACGAGGATTCCGGAACGTCTTTTTGATATTGCGAATCTTGATCCTCGGCTCGGTGCCGGCACCGGATGACGCCCCGCTTTTCCGACCTACGGTGTTGACCGGGTCGGATTGTTTATTTGAATTTATTTTGATATCAGGCTTATGACTTCCAACAACGATATTTTGTTCGCCCGCGCCCAGCTGACCACGCCCGGCGGCGTCAATTCGCCGGTACGCGCCTTCCGTTCGGTGGGCGGCACGCCACGCTTTATCACGCGCGCCGAAGGCCCTTATTTCTGGGATGCCGACGATCGCCGCTATATCGACTACATCGGCTCCTGGGGCCCGGCGATTGTCGGCCACGCCCATCCGGTCGTGATCAAGGCGGTGCAAGACGCCGCGGCGCGCGGCCTCAGCTTTGGTGCGCCGACCCGGGGCGAAGTCGAAATCGCCGAAGAAATCTGCAAGCTGGTGCCATCGATCGAGCAAGTACGCCTGGTCTCCAGCGGCACCGAGGCCACCATGAGCGCGTTGCGCCTGGCGCGCGGCGCCACCGGCCGCGACAAGATTCTCAAATTCGAAGGCTGTTATCACGGCCACGCCGATTCACTGCTGGTCAAGGCCGGCAGCGGCTTGCTGACCTTCGGCAATCCGACTTCGGCCGGCGTGCCGGAAGATTTCGTCAAGCACACGCTGGTCCTCGATTACAACAATTGCGAGCAGCTGGAACAGACTTTCAAGGACATCGGCGACCAGATCGCCTGCGTCATCGTCGAACCGGTGGCCGGCAACATGAACCTGGTGCGGGCGACGCCGGAATTCCTGCAAACCATGCGCCGCCTGTGCACCCAACATGGCACCGTGCTGATTTTCGATGAAGTCATGTGCGGCTTCCGCGTGGCGCTGGGTGGTGCGCAAGCGCTGTACAACATCAAGCCGGACATCACCGCGCTGGGCAAGGTCATCGGCGGCGGCTTGCCGGTGGCGGCTTTCGGCGGCCGCGCCGACCTGATGAAGCATATGGCGCCGCTGGGCTCGGTGTACCAGGCCGGCACGCTGTCAGGCAATCCGGTGGCGGTAGCCGCAGGCATGAGTACTCTCAAGCTGATCCAGGAACCGGATTTTTACACCAGGCTCTCAGCGCAGACCGGCAAGCTGGTGCAAGGCTTGAGCAGCGCCGCCAAAGATGCCGGCGTCACCTTTAGCGGCGATGCCATCGGCGGTATGTTCGGCCTGTATTTTGCGGCAGAGGTGCCGGGTACTTATACGGCGGTGATGGCGTCCGACAAGGCATTGTTCAACAAGTTCTTCCACGCCATGCTGGATGCCGGCGTCTATCTGGCGCCATCGGCATTCGAGGCCGGTTTCGTTTCGGCGCAGCATGACGATGCCGTGATTGACGCCACCATCGCAGCGGCGCGCGGCGCGTTTGCGCAGCTGAATTAACAATGCCGCTCACGTCATTCCCGCGTTCGCGGGAATGACCCGGTCAGGTTGACCCGGTCGGAAATGACGGCGGTCAGTTCAACCAGCCACGCCGGCGGAAGTACCAGAACGGCGTGATCGCCGAACACACCATCAGCACCAGCGCCAGCGGATAACCGAGATGCCAGTTGAACTCCGGCATGAAGCGGAAATTCATGCCGTAGATGCTGGCGATCAGCGTTGGCGGCAAAAATGCCACGGAAGCGACCGAGAAAATCTTGATGATCTTGTTTTGATTGATGTTGATGAAGCCTACCGTCGCATCCATCAGGAAGTTGATCTTGTCGAACAGGAAAGCGGTATGGCCATCAAGCGATTCGATATCGCGCAAAATCTGTCGCGCGTCTTCAAACTGATCCACGCTTAACAAGCGCCCGCGCATCAGGAAACTCACCGCACGGCGGGTATCCATCATGTTGCGCCGGATCCGGCCGTTCAAGTCTTCCTCGTGCGCCATCGCACTCAGCGCTTCGGCCGCGGCCTGGTCGGTGAGTTTCTTTTGCAGGACACGCGTACTAACCTCATCCAACTTCTTGTAGACGCCCTCCAGGGCGTCGGCGGAGTATTCGGCGTCTGTCTGGTACAGGTCGAGCAAAACGTCCTTGTAATCGCCGATAGAGCCCGGCCGCGAGCGTGCCCGCATGCGTACCAATCGGAATACCGGCAAATCTTCGCCGTGCACCGAAAACAAGATGTTGCGGGCCAGGATGAAAGCCACCGTGACGGTCGACGACGGGCCGTCGTCTTCTTCAAACAGGAAATCGGTACGCAGATGGAGATCGCCGTTTTCGGCTTCGTAGTAGCGCGCCGAGGCTTCGATATCCTTGACTTCGTCTTCGCCGGGCAAGGTGACGCCGTAGATACTCTTGACCCAGGCGCGTTCCTGGTCGTTCGGCTCGGTCAGGTCGACCCATACCGGCTGGACTTTTTCCAGGTCGCCGTGACTCTCGATGTTGACCTGGTTAAGTCGGCCGTTTTGCAATACGAATACATTGATCATGCTTACCCCAAAGACTGATTTTGCAGAGAAATTGTTATGATTTTTTTGCCGTCGGAAAATAAAATCCTGCTGCAATTTAAACAACTTCCATCAAGTCCGTATAGTAAGGCAATTACGGCAATTCGGCCGATCCCATGCGCCGCAAAATCAATCCGGTACGTTGCGAGAGATACGCGGAACCGCGATTCTTGTCATAGAAACGCGGCCGCGGCAGCATCACGGCAAGACGCGCAGCCTGGCTGGCGCCGAGGTTGGTGGCCGAGGTTTTATAATAATGCTGTGATGCGGCCTCGGCGCCGAACACGCCGTTGCCCCACTCCACTACGTTCAGGTAGATTTCAAATATGCGTTCCTTGTCCATCAGGAATTCAAGCATGTAAGTGATGATCAGTTCCTGTCCTTTGCGCAGATAGCTGCGCTCGCCGGACAAGAACAGGTTCTTCGCCAGCTGCTGGGTGATGGTGGAACCGCCGCGCACCACCTTGCCTTTTTTTTCGTTTTTTTCGTAGGCCTTCTGCAGCGCGTCCCAGTCGACGCCGTCATGTTCGGAAAAATTGGCGTCTTCGGAAGCAATGATGGCGCGCTTCAGATTGGTCGAGATGCGCGCGTACGGCACCCATTTGAATTGCAACTGCGCATCCGGCATGGTTTCGTGCAACTCGGCCAGGCGATGGCGCATGAAGCTGGTGGAGCTCGGGTTATGATCGACCCACCACCAGATCTGCACGAAGAAATAGACTTGCAGCAGCAGGATTGCGGCGATCACCAGCAAACATAAACGCAAAAAAATCTTGCCGACTTTCATACCGGTTCCCTGCAAATAATTAATCCAAGCGCCATGCCTTATCCGAGCGTGGCTTTACAGCGCAGCCCGCAAGGCGGCAAATACGGCATCGGTATGCGGACGCACGCAGCGCCAGACAAAAAACGCTTCGGCCGCCTGCTCTACCAGCATGCCCAAACCATCGCGCACCTGCGCGCCGTGCGCTGCGGCGAACTGCATGAATACAGTCGGCTGGCTGCCATACATCATGTCATAAGCCAACGTCGCCGGGCTGAATATACTGCCGGCAAGCGGCGGCAGCTCGGCCTGCAAGCTGGCCGAAGTCGCATTGATCACCAGATCGAACTGCTGCGAGACGTCGGCAAAACCGCAAGCGCCGAGAATGCAAGGCTGGCCAGGCTGCTCACAGTAGGGCTGGAATTGCTGTACCAGCTCTTCTGCCTTGGCCACCGTGCGGTTGGCAATCACCAGTTGCGCCGGCTTGCCTTCCAGCAGCGGCAGGATAACGCCGCGCGCAGCGCCGCCAGCGCCCAGCAGCAGGATTTTCTTGTGCGCCAGATCAAAGCCGGCGTTGCGTACGATATCGCTCACCAGGCCGATGCCATCGGTGTTGTCGCCCAGGATCCGACCATCTTCAAACGTCAGGGTATTTACCGCGCCGGCGGCCTTGGCGCGGCTTGTCAGCTGGCTGGCCAGCGCATAGGCTTCCAGCTTGAATGGCACGGTGACGTTAGCCCCGCGGCCACCCTGCGCCACGAATTCCCGCACCGTTGCGGCGAAACCGTCGAGCGGCGCCAACAGGTGTGCATAGTGCATGTCCTGCGCGGTATCCGCAGCGAAGCGGGCGTGAATCGCGGGTGACTTGCTATGGGCGATCGGATTGCCAATCACCACATAGGCTGCAAATCCGGCTCCGGCCGCACTCATCATTGGTTGACCCCGCCCATCAATTGCGCTTCCAGTTGCCCTTCACGGGTAAATTCAAAGGTAGAGATCACTTCCCATACATCGTCTTTGCCACTGCTGCGCATATTTTCCGGGAAGCGTCCGAACGGCGCCGACCGTTCGATGATTTTCAAGGTCGCGGCATCGAGGTCGCGGTTGCCAGAGCTGCGTTCAATCCTGGCGCCGCCCTCTTTGACATAGAGCGAACCATCCTGGTAAATAGGAATATAGACCACCAGTTTTCCATACAGATTACGGCCATTTTTTCTCGGGAAATTCAGCGTACCCAATTTTTCGACGCGGTCCTGGAACGCCTTGTAATACGCCGCATAGCCAACTGCACGGGTGCTCGGCGTAATCTGGGTTTTCTTCGGCCGCTTGTTGTAATCGTCAATATTCTTCGCGATTTCCGCTTCCTTGCGGGCAATCGCCTTGGCGCTCTCGACCAGGTCCTTGCCGTTAGGCTGCGGCGTGTTATCGCTGGCCTTGTCCTGCTCGTCCAAAACCGGCATCTTCAACGGCGTTTGCTTGTTCATCTGCGCCAGCATTTGCTGTTGCTGCTGTTCCAGCTGCTCGATGCGGCGCTTGGTGGACTGGACGTTGTCGCCATCTTCCGATTTGCGCATGTCCGGCAGCGGCGATTTGGCGCGGCCGGCATCTGCGTTGCCGCCGCCATCCAGGTTCGCTTGCGCCAACGCCTCCGGCTTGACCGGCTTGGTGTTGTGCTTGGCATTGACCAGGATCACTTCCAGCGCCGGATCGGTAGGCTTCAGCTTGAAGGCTTCAGGCGCGGCGAAACGCACCGCCAGCAACGCCGCATGCGCCACTACCGATGCCACGATGGCGCCGACCAGGATTCGATTTTGAAAAAAGGATTTCACGCGTGTGCCAAAGGTCGCTGTTAAGAGAGAAATTAGGAGAGGAATTCTATAAACGAAGAATTCTACAAGGGAAGCATTCTACGACAGAGAGATGCCCACAGGAAATTTACTGTGGATCCGGCTGCCTGAGTCCATCACTCCGTTGCAGGTTTGCTCTCCCGTGTTGCACTCTCGTCATCGGGCGCTGCATTGACCTGCTCATCCGCCAACTCATCTGCCAGCGGGATGACTGCTTCGCCATCGACCGCAATCTCGGCGGTTTCGTGTGGCATATCCATGGCAGCATCCAGTTCCTCCGCCATTTCGGCGTCGTCCTCTTCAGGCTGCCGGCCATCGGCTGCAGGCGGCGCCGAGACTTCCAGCAAGCGCGCCTCGACAGTCAGGTCGATCTCGTCCCAGCGGATGATGTCCAGCTTGACCTGCGTGCCGCGCGCCAGTTGTTGCATGCCCGGCAATTTGATAATCAGGGGAATCTCGGCCAGCCGCAGGATTTCATCTTTCAGCACTGCGGCCTCGACCTGGCGCGCCTGTTCCTGGCCCAGCCAGCGCAAGCACCAGTAGCGCTCCATGTTGGACTGGAAATCGCCGTAGCCGGAATACGCCGCATCAAAGCCGGACACAATCGCAAACAGATCGGCATCGCGCGGCTTGAACGGCGCCACCAGCGGCGCAGCGACGCCGCCTTCAACGCAGGCCAGGATCTGCCACTGGTTGACCAGATCGGTATAGCGACGCAAAGGCGATGTGCTCCATGCGTATTGGTCAACGCCCAAACCTTGATGGGGCGCGGCGTGCGTCACCATCCTCACTTGCATCTTGGCAGCCCAGCCGCCGCTGCCACCGCCCTGCGCGCGATAGATGCCGGGCACGCCGTGATCCGACATCAGCTTGCCCCAGCTGCTATTGGCGAAGATCATCAGTTCGGCGACGATCTTGTCGAGCGGCGCGCCACGCTTGCGGCGTGCGATGGTGACCACGTCGTCTTCGACATAGAAGTTGAAATCGACGCGGTTGTTTTGCTCGGGCCGCAAGCCGAAGCTTTCGCGCTTGGCCATGCGGCCTTGCTCCAGTACCTGTATCCATTTCCACAACAAGGCGATATCGGCCTTGTGCGGATAGTCGCCGGCGTCGTTGGCGAGATTTTCTTCAGTCACCAGCTCATCGAGCGTGTTGTGACGCAAGTTGGCGGAAATCGACACCAACTCGGCCTTGGTTTCGGTACTGATCACGCTCCAGTCTTCCGGATTCAAGGTCGCATACAGCGACAACGCCGGGCAGCTCTTGCCTTCCGCCAGGGTGAAGGCTTCTACCAGCTCATCCGGCAGCATGGTGATTTTGTCGCCCGGCATATAAACGGTCGACATGCGCGCCCGTGCCATCGTATCCAGCGCGTCGCCGCGCTTGATGCCCAGGCCCGGCGCGGCGATATGGATGCCGACCCGGACCGTGCCGTCGGCCAGCGTCTGCACCGACAGGGCATCGTCGATTTCAGTGGTGGTAACGTCATCGATGGAGAAAGCCTGCACCGGCGCCAAAGGCAATGCCGCCACGCTCGGAATCTCGATCTTCGGAAAGCCGGAACCCTTGGGGAAGAATTCCAGCAGGAATTTGGACAAGTGCAGCTGCTTCGGCGAGGCGATGCCGCCCACCGACAGCATCAAGCGCTGCGGCGATGTTTGCAACTCGTTGCAAGCCGCTTCCAGCGCCTTGTATTCGATACTGTTCTTGTCCGGCTTGAACAATAACTGCAGCGCCAGCGGCTTCATCACGTCGGGTAGTTGGCCAGCCTTGAGCTGATCGACATAGCCGGCCTGGACCTGGGCTTGCTGTTTTTTCTTTTCGATGCCAGCCTGCGCCGCTTTCAGCGAAGCTTCCGGCGCGGCCTTGTAACGGCCCTTGCCCTTCTTGTAAAAATAAATCGGCGCGGTGTGCAAGCTCAGCAGCAAGCCGGCGGCTTCCGCCGGCAATGGCGCGTGACCGAAATACTCGGCGCCCAGTTCGGCAAAGCCGAACTCCTCTTGGCCCGCGACTTCCCACAAGAAATCGAGTTCGATGTCTTGCGCGATCTGCCTGGCTTCATCCAGCAGATCCTGGGGCGTCGGCGATGTGAATTGCAGCAGCACATCCTTGGCTTTGACCTTGCTGCGTTTGCCCGTTGGCAGCTCGACCTGATAGGCCTCGCCTTGCTGCGACAGTACGACACCTGCTTTAAAGTCGCCGGACTCTTCAAAAAATAGATTCATTGCATGCTTTACGTGT
>NZ_JBDTCG010000107.1:0-22726 GCF_039923675.1 Collimonas sp. | reverse complement strand
TTGGCCGATATTTCGGCGGCGGAAAAAAAATCTCGCGCTGAAATAATTCGTGAAGCAATCGCTGAATACTTGCTGAAGCATAAGCCGGCGACGGTAGGCGCGTTCGGCCTGTGGAGTGATCGCAAGGTAGACGGCCTGGCGTACCAGGAACAGGCGCGCTCAGAATGGTAGGCGCTCTGTTTGATACCACCATTCTGGTTGACTATCTAAACGGGATCGAGCAGGCAAGAGCTGAACTGGAGAGGTTTTCTGACAAGGCCATCAGCGTTATTACTTGGATGGAAGTGATGGCAGGCGTTACACCGGAAACCGAAGCCGTCATGCGAAGTTTTTTAAATGGCTTCACCAATTTGCCTATCGATGAGCGGGTTGCAAACACTGCCGTGACTATTCGATTGAAGCATCGAGTCAAATTACCTGATGCCCTTGTATGGGCAACTGCCCAGGTCAACGGGCGAATACTTGTTACGCGCAACACAAAAGATTTTTCGGATGATGAGCCGGGCATCCGTATTCCATATCAAATTTAGAAATTATTTAGAAATTAACGAGCCAATTATTCTATCTTTCAAGAGAAATAAAACGACCATTGAAGATATTAAGGGCGTACCGCCGATGTACGCTCGCCAACTTCATATCGGTGAGGCCTCCGTATATCGAATTCTTGCAGCGGCCAAAAAATGAAAAAGCGATCACGCATAACGTTATGACTAAAGAACTGGATTTCGGTTTCCCCTCGCTGTCCCGCCCCGACATCGAAGGTAGCGTTCTCGACCTCGTCATATCACCGACAGGAAGAATTCATCTAGGGCTTCTTCCAAGTCAGTCCAATCTTTCGCAGTCCGCCACGAATCGCATCACCAAGGCATTCGAACGTGGTAGCGGCCATGGTTTGCTGCACCTGGGGGCGGTGGAACTTGAAACCTGGTTGCCGCCTTCCCTCGCGTTCGGCCGCGAGCTGGCGCATTTATTTATGGCGCGCCTATGCGCGGTCCCGGATCTGGCCGGCCAGTGGGCGAGTATCGAGATTGCTGCTCCTATCGCTGAACTGGAGAAGTTGGTCGCTGCGATGCCGCCGATGGTTGGTGCGGAATACCTGGATGTGGCGCGCTTCGCCATGCTCTGGGCAGACCTGCAGGCAGCGGCACGCGCAGAGATCGCGGCTGAGAATGGCGATGTACAAGCGTGGCTGAAGCAAAAACATTCAAGCTGGAGCCTGGTGGGACGTGTTTGTTTCCACCTTGCCGAAAACAAGAGCAATCTGCAAGCCCCATTTGCCTTCCTGGCCACCTATGCGATGGGGGTGTCGCCGCAATCGCGCGTGCAGCATCAGCCGCTGGGACGAGCGCTCCAGGAATCCGCCAGTACAGGAGACCGCAATACGCTGCTGGGATTGCTACTGCCGGTCAACAAGGCTGCCGAGCAGAGTCCGTGGTTACAATCGCTGGTGGACTCCGGCGCCATCTTTCAACCCGTTGCGTGGTCCCCCGGTGAAGCGCATCAATTCCTGCGTAATCTCCCGATATTTGAAGCATGCGGGATCGTGGTGCGCATTCCGGATTGGTGGAAACCGCAACAGCCGCCGCGCCCGCAAGTGCAAGTCAATATCGGCAAATCCGTTGCAGGATTGGGGCTGGATGCGATGCTGGATTTCAATGTATCACTCACACTCGATGGCGAAGAGCTCTCCCGCGCTGAATGGGAACAACTGCTCTCTGCGGGCGAGGGATTGGTACGGATCAAGGGTCGTTGGGTCGAAGTTGATCGCGAGAAGCTTGATAGCGTGTTGGCACATTGGAAAAAAGTGCAACGCGATGCGGACGGCGGCGGCATATCGTTTCTTGATGGCATGCGCCTGTTGGCGGGTGCTGCGTTAGAAGGCAATGACCGGAGAGCCTTACCCGAAGGTAGCGCAGACTGGTCTACGGTGATCGCCGGCGACTGGTTGCAAGAGGCGCTCGATGGGCTACGCAATCCGCACGGCGAGGCCTACCCTGGCCCTGAACTCAAAGCACAGCTGCGCCCCTATCAACAAGATGGCGTGCGCTGGTTATGGTGGTTGAACCGACTTGGTTTAGGCGGATGTCTGGCGGACGACATGGGGCTAGGGAAGACGGTACAAATTCTGGCCCTGTTCTTGCTGGCAAAACGCGAAGCCGATCCCGGACCGCATTTATTGGTACTTCCCGCTTCGCTGATCGGCAACTGGCAATCGGAAATTGCGCGCTTCGCGCCGAGCCTGCGCATTCTCGTTGCCCATCCGTCGGCATTATCTGGCAACGCGCTCACCGAGCTGCTTAGCGAGCAGATCAACAACTTCGATGTTGTCATCACTAGCTACGGCAGCTTGATTCGTCTTCCGAGCCTGATAGAAACACGTTGGTCTATGGTCGTACTTGATGAAGCGCAGGCGATCAAAAATCCAGGCGCCCGGCAGACGCAAGTGGTCAAGGCACTCAAAAGCCGGGTTCGGTTCGCGTTGACCGGGACGCCCGTGGAGAATCGACTGGGCGATTTATGGTCGTTGTTTGACTTCATCTGCCCAGGATTGTTAGGGTCCGCCAAAGCCTTCACACGCTTTACCCGTCAGTTGGAACAAGATGAACATGCAGGTTATGCGCCGTTGCGCAATCTGGTGCAACCTTATATCCTGCGGCGCCTGAAAAGTGACAAGCGCATTATTGCCGATCTCCCCGACAAGACTGAAGTCAAGGCTTACTGCACACTGAGCCGATTGCAAGCAAGCTTATACGAGCAAGCGGTAGACGCGCTCGCTAAGCAGATTGAAACGTTGGATGGCATCTCCCGGCGTGGTGTGGTCCTGGCATTCCTGATGCGCTTCAAGCAGATCTGCAATCATCCGTCTCAATGGCTGGGCGATGGCGTCTACGGTCCGGCTGACAGCGGCAAGTTCTTTCGTCTGCGCGAAATCACGGAAGCCATCGCAGCGCGTCAGGAGAAGGTGCTGGTGTTTACCCAGTTTCAGGAAATGACCGGCCCGCTAGCCGAGTTTTTGCAAGGCGTATTTGGCCAGCCAGGACTGGTGCTCCATGGTAAAACACCGGTAAAATCACGCAAGTCTTTGGTAGACCATTTTCAACAGGAACAAGGACCGCCGTTTTTTGTGCTTTCGATCAAGGCTGGTGGCACCGGTCTCAATCTCACTGCCGCATCGCACGTCATTCACTTTGATCGCTGGTGGAATCCCGCCGTGGAGAATCAGGCGACCGATCGCGCCTACCGCATCGGGCAGAAAAAAAATGTATTAGTGCATAAATTCATCTGTCGCGGCACCATAGAGGAAAAGATCGACGCATTGATAGAAGCCAAACTCGGTTTGTCCAACGATATGCTCACGGGCGGCGGTGAAATGTCGCTGACAGAAATGAGCAACGACGCGTTGCTTAAGCTCGTGTCGCTCGATATTAACAGTGTCATGACTGGTGAAAAATAGGCTGATCAGTGCCACATGAGGAATTAACATGAGTCGTTCTTACGGAGGCTGGGCACCTTATGTGCCAGTCGCAAAGCGCCGAGCACAGGCCCAACGCAAGCTTGAAGCGCTTAGGAAAAAAGGCCGTCTTTGCCTCCCGGTAGTGATTGAGGGGCGCGCCATCGCCAAAACCTTCTGGGGCAAGAAGTGGTGTGACAACCTGGAAGCCTATAGTGACTATGCCAACCGGCTACCGCGCGGGCGGACCTATGCGCGCAATGGTTCGGTGGTCGACCTGCAAATCGCCGGGGGAAAAATTTCCGCACTGGTTTCGGGATCGGAAATGTACGAAGTCGATATTAGCGTGAATGACCTGGAGACAAAACTCTGGCAATCGATCCTTGCTGAATGCGCCGGCAAGGTCGCTTCATTGGTGGAGCTTTTGCAGGGCCGCCTTTCCAGTGCTGTGATGGAGGTGGTCACGCGCCATGGCAATGGTTTGTTTCCGGTGCCGAAGCAAATTAAATTTCGCTGTAGTTGTCCCGACTCGGCTTCCATGTGCAAGCATGTTGCTGCGACACTTTATGGTGTGGGTGCCCGTCTTGATAGTCGGCCGGAATTGTTGTTTTTACTGCGTCAGGTGGATCCGCTAGAGTTGATCAGGCAGGCTGGCAGCATGTCTATCGCCGATGCACCAACAACCGCCAGCCAGCATCAGAAGCTGGACACCTCGGATCTGTCTTCTCTCTTTGGTATCGAATTGAACGAATCGCAGCTTGCGCCATCTTCACCTTCGTTGACAGCAAAGACGCGCATGGTCGCGCCAAAGCATGCGGGTACAGCTAAACGCGCACTCGACTCAAGGACAAGCACTGCAAAATCCGCGGCGCAGGCCAAACTGAAACCGGTAAAGAAAAAAGTCGCAACTCCCCGTTCTAAACAAAGCAAGACCGTCACTCCAGCTGATCTGATTGCGCGCGGTATTCCGCGCCATATGCAACAAAGCTGGCTTGGATCAGGCGTCCTTTTGCGTACTGAAGAGCGCGGCGTATATCGCACAACCAAACAGACAGAAGCCCATATCGAGAACTATACAAAGGTCAGGCGGACGACGAAGGTGAAATAACAGAGTAATCGCATGAAGCCCGATGGACAAAGCCGCTCGGACATCGAGTACCGAACGGCGCATGTAGCTGCCAATTGATATGTCGCGGTTTTAGTCAAAAACACATAAAGTGCGCCTGGCAAAAATAATCGGCACAAACACTGGATAATTCAGCAATGCCCGCAAAAAAGTAAATAAATTGCTCAATTGGAATTCGGTATGATAGTGTTTTTTTACCAATCAAGCAGCGGTCCCGGTCTTTACTATGCCGCTCAATCATTTTTCCTCTTCGTCCGGACAATAGCATCGTGAGCCTTGACTACGCGACCCTTGATTCTCTGCGCAGCCATCACCCGGCCTGGCGTCTGCTGCGTTCCGACCATGCGCCTTTGGTCGCCAGCTTCCTGCAGCGTGTCTTTGTCACCCCGAATGTGCGCATGATCGCGGCGGCAGACCTGGTGGAAGCCCTGGAAGATGAACTCTTCGGCCTGCGCGAGCAGTTGGGTCCGAATGCCTTCCCCAAGGCTGCCAGCGAGTACCTGAACGACTGGGCCGCCGCCGACAAGGGCTGGCTGCGCAAATTCTATCGCCAGGGTTCGGACGAGCCGCAATTCGATCTGATGCCAGCCACGGAAAAGGCTATCGCCTGGCTGGGCACGCTCGCTGCGCGCCACTTCGTCGGCACCGAATCACGCTTGCTGACCTTGTTTGAACTACTCAAGCAGATGAGCGAGGGTAGCGAAACCGATCCGCACAAGCGGCTTACGGAATTGTATGCCCGCCGCGCAGAGATCGATGCCGAGATCGTACAAATCAGCGCCGGCAATGTGCCTCTGCTTGACGACACCGCGGTGAAAGACCGCTTCCAGCAGTTCATGCAAATTGCACGCGACCTGCTGACGGACTTTCGCGAAGTGGAACACAACTTCCGCATGTTGGACCGGCATGTGCGCGAGCGCATCGCTTTGTGGGATGGCGCCAAGGGCGAGCTGCTGGAGCAGATCATGGGCGAGCGCGATGCGATTGCCGATTCCGATCAGGGGCGCAGCTTTCGCGCATTCTGGGATTTTCTGATGTCCAGCAGCCGCCAGGAAGAACTGACCGAGTTGCTGACCAAGGTGCTCGCTTTGCCGCCAGTGGCGGACCTCAAGCCCGACACACGCATCCGCCGCGTGCATTACGATTGGCTGGAAGCCGGCGAGCATACCCAGCGCACCGTGGCGCAACTGTCGCAGCAGCTGCGGCGTTTCCTCGACGACCAGGCCTGGCTGGAAAACCGCCGTATCATGGATATCTTGCGCGGCGTGGAAGCCAAGGCGCTGGCGCTCAGGGAAACGCCGCCGGCCGCTGCCGTGATGGAGATCGCCGACGTCGCCGCAGAGATTGAACTGCCGATGGAGCGTCCCTTGCATACGCCGGTAGTGAAGCCGAAGATCGCCAATATCCGTTTGGAAGCGGGCGACGGCAGCATCGACGCTGCGGTGCTGTATGCGCAGATCGTGGTGGATAAGGCCAAGCTGGCGGCCAACGTGCGGCAAGCCCTGCAAACGCAGACCCAGATCACACTGAAGGATTTGCTTGCGCGCCAGCCGTTGGAGCATGGGCTGGCCGAGCTGATCGCTTATCTGCAACTGGCGAGCGAGACGCCCAATTCCGTGATCGATGAAGATGTGGTGGAATGGATTACATGGCAAGGCAGCGATCCGGCGCCAGCCATGCGGCGCGTGCAGATGTCGCGCGTCATTTTTGTAAGGTAAGCAATGGAACAGATAGAAGCACAGGCGCTGGCTGGCAACGAGCTGTCAATGCTGGCCGTCACCCTGCTCAAGGGAGTGATTTACCGGGAAACCGACGCCCGCTTGTGGAGCACGCTGCTCGAGCTGCAGACGCAGCTGCGCGATTACATGGCCGTGCTGAATCTGGAGCTGGTGCTCGACGAGGCTGAAGGTTATGCTTTCTTGCGCGCCAAGGCCGTTGCGGAGGAGGACACGGCGCCTAAATTGCCGCGCCTGGTGGCGCGCCGCCCATTGTCGTTTCCAGTCAGTTTGCTGCTCGCCTTGCTGCGCAAGAAGCTGGCCGAATTCGACGCCAGCAGCGGCGGTACGCGCCTGATCCTCTCGCGCGACGATATCGTGGAACTGCTGCGCTTGTTTCTCCCCGCCGGCAGCAATGAAACCAGGATCATCGACCAGATCGAAACCCACGCCAATAAAATTGTCGATCTCGGCTTCCTGCGCCAACTGAAAGGCAGCAGCGGTCCGCCCAGCTATGAAGTACAGCGAATCCTCAAGGCTTTCGTCGACGCGCAGTGGCTGTCCGAATTTGACGCGCGCCTGGCTGCCTACCAGGCTCAGCTCGCGCCCGACAGTGGAGGGATAGCTGATGCATCGCGATAACGATACGCTTGGCCTGGAACTGGCCGGACCCGATGTCTTGTCGGGTTTTCGTCTGATGCGGCTGGAGGTATTTAACTGGGGCACTTTCGACGGCCGGGTCTGGACTCTTCAGCTGGATGGCAAGAACGGTCTGCTCACGGGGGATATCGGTTCGGGCAAATCGACGCTGGTCGATGCTGTCACCACACTGCTGGTGCCGGCCAACCGCGTCGCCTATAACAAGGCAGCCGGCGCCGACGCCAAGGAACGTTCTTTGCGCTCCTATGTGCTGGGCCACTATAAATCCGAGCGCAATGAAGCGACCGGCGCCTCCAAGCCGGTCAGCCTGCGCGATCAAAACACCTACTCCGTCATCCTCGGCGTGTTTCATAACGCCGGCTATGACCAGACCGTTACCTTGGCCCAGGTATTCTGGATGAAAGACGCCCATAGCCAGCCGGGGCGCTTCTATCTTGGGGCCGAACGCGCGCTGTCGATCGCCACGGATTTTTCCCAGTTCGGTAGCGACATCACCCAGCTGCGCAAAAAACTGCGCGGCCTCGGCGCGGAAATCGAAGACAGTTTCCCCAAGTACGGCGCCTGGTTCCGCCGTCGCTTCGGCATCGACAACGAACAAGCGCTGGAACTGTTCCACCAGACGGTCTCGATGAAATCGGTCGGCAACCTGACCGACTTCGTGCGCAGCCATATGCTGGAACCGTTCGACGTGGCGCCGCGCATTGCCGCCCTGATTGCGCATTTTGACGATTTGAACCGCGCCCACGAAGCGGTGCTCAAGGCCAAGCGGCAAGTGACCATGCTGACGCCTCTGGTTGCGGATTGCGACCGCCATGGCGGCCTGGCGGCAGCGATAGAATCCCTGCGCTTGTGCCGCGAGTTGTTACGGCCCTATTTCGCCGGGTTGAAGCTGAACCTGCTTGACAAGCGCGTGACCAATCTGCAAGAAGACGAGGAAAAATTGATGGCGCATGTGCGCCATCTGGAATCCCAAAGCGCCGAGCAGAGGATTCAGGTTGATACATTGGGGCGCGCTGTGGCCGCCAATGGTGGTGACCATCTGCAGCGGCTAGACGCGGAGATCAAGCTGAAACAACGTGAGCAGTTGAGCCGCAAGGAAAAAGCCGGCCGCTACGCCACGCTCACGGGGCTGATTGGCGAACAGGCGGCGGCCAGTGAAGACGCATTTCTAGTACAGCGCCGAGAATTTTCCGCTCTGAGCGAGGGTACGAAAGAGCGTGATACCGCGCTGGAGAATGCCAGCAAGGACCATGAATATGTGTTCCGTAAAGACCGGGAAGAACACACTGCGCTGGCCGGCGAAATCGCCAGTTTGAAAGCACGCCGCAGCAATATCGACGACCGCCAGATAAAAATCCGCGAGGTGCTGTGCCAGGGGCTTGGCATTGATCCGGAAGCCATGCCGTTCGCCGGTGAATTGATCCAGGTGCGGCAAGAGGAGAAGGACTGGGAAGGTGCGGCGGAACGCCTGTTGCGCGGTTTCGGCCTGGCCTTGCTGGTGCCCGATGAACATTACAAGGACGTCGCTGAATGGGTGGACCGCAACCATTTGCAGGGGCGATTGGTCTACTACCATGTACGGGCGGCCCGCAGCGGCCCGTTGCCGGAATTACATAACGATTCGTTAGTGCGGAAATTGTCCGTCAAGCCGGATTCCCCCTTCTACGATTGGTTGGAGCGCGAGTTGGCGCACCGCTTCAACGTGGCTTGCTGCACTACGCAGGAACAGTTTCGGCGCGAGACGCGTGCAGTGACGCGGGCCGGTCAGCTGAAAGATCCCAGCGGCCGTCACGAAAAGGACGATCGTCGTTCCATCGGCGATCGCAGCCAGTACGTGCTAGGCTGGTCCAACCAGGCCAAGATCGCCGCCTTGCAAGCGCAGGCGAAACAGCTGGAGCAGCGTATCGCCGAGCATGGCGCTTTGATTGCGAAAGTGCAGCGCGAACGCGACATGGTCAAGCAGGATCTGGCCGCGCTGGCCAAGCTGGAAGAATTCACCGACTTCCGCGAGCTGGACTGGATGCCGCTAGTGGCGGAAATCTCCCGTCTCACCGACGCGTACCGCAAGCTGGAAGCCGCATCGGATGTGCTCAAGCAGCTCAACGCCCAGCTTTTGCAGTTGCAGGCAGCCCTAAAGGACTGTGACATCGATCTTGGCGTTCGCAACAAGGAACTCGGCTCAGTGCAAACCAAGCTGGAGGCGGCCGTCGACCTGCAGGCGCAAACCGCCGCCATTTTTACCTCGGTATCCGAGGAGCAGCTGGATGCTGTTGCCGGCAGACTGGAGGAGATACGCGACAAGGCGCTGGGCGAACATCATCTGACCGTAGAGTCTTGCGACAACCGCGAGCAGGATACGCGCAGCTGGCTGCAAGCAGACATCGACGCCGAAGACAAAGCGTTGCGGCGCTTGCGCGACAAGATCACGCAAGCCATGATGAGTTTCAAGGAAGAGTTCAAGCTGGAAACCAGCGAGTTCGATGCCAATATCGACGCCGATTTCGAATACCGCAAGCTGCTGGAGCAACTGGGCCGCGACGACCTGCCGCGCTTCGAAAGCCGCTTCAAGGAACTGTTGAACGTCAACACCATCAACGAAATCGCCAACTTCAACGGCCAGCTTGCGCGCGAGCGCGAAACGATCAAGGAACGTATCGGCCGCATCAATGAATCGCTGACGCAAATCGACTATAACCCGGGCCGCTACATTGAGCTGGAATCGCAGCCCAGTCCCGATATCGAGATCCGCGAATTCCAGAGCGAGCTGAAGGCTTGCACTGAAGGCACGCTGACCGGATCGGAGGACGCCCAGTACTCCGAAGCCAAGTTCTTGCAGGTCAAAGCCATCATTGATCGCTTCCGCGGGCGCGATGGCCTGTCCGA
The DNA here is from genome assembly GCF_039923675.1 of Collimonas sp. Classification (GTDB taxonomy): domain Bacteria; phylum Pseudomonadota; class Gammaproteobacteria; order Burkholderiales; family Burkholderiaceae_D; genus Collimonas. Next base: position 12,891 of record NZ_JBDTCG010000107.1, on the reverse strand, counting down.
ACTGGACCGGCGCTGGACCGCCAAGGTCAGTGACGTGCGTAGCTGGTACACCTTTGCCGCCAGCGAGCGCTGGCGTGAAGACAACACCGAGCATGAACATTATTCCGACTCCGGCGGCAAATCCGGTGGCCAGAAGGAGAAGCTGGCCTACACCGTGCTGGCGGCCAGCCTGGCCTACCAGTTCGGCCTGGAATGGGGCGTGGTGCGTTCGCGCTCCTTCCGTTTCGTGGTGATCGATGAAGCGTTCGGCCGCGGCTCGGACGAATCGGCGGAATACGGTTTGCGCTTGTTTGCCCAGCTCAATTTGCAATTGCTGATCGTGACGCCCTTGCAGAAAATCCATATCATCGAGCCGCATGTGTCGAGCGTCGGTTTCGTCCACAACGAGCAGGGACGCGTCTCCAGACTGCGCAACCTGACCATCGAGGCGTATCGCGAAGAAAAAGCGAGGATTGCCGAATGAACTGGACCCAGCCCGTCGACCTGCGCGCCCAGGTGCAGAAACTATGGGACCGGGGGGAATTGCTGGCCATGCTGGTGCAAGGCGAGCCGGATTTCCCGAAGCGCCTGGTTTTGAAGTGCCCTACTTCGGCGGAAATGACGGAACGTTTCGGTGAGGTCCGCAGCTGGATCGCGGAGTTGGCAGCGACGCCTTGCGTTCGCATCGAAATGCGCAGTTTTTCGCACCGTGTTTTTGGCAACAATGTCGTGCCGCAGTCAGCCTGGATCGACAGTCTGGAAGAGGCCTTCAGCTTCATTGGCAAGCAAAGGGATGCCGCCCGCTTTCGCACACTGATCGAACAAAGCCGTCAGCGCCTCCCTGCTGTGCTGCCATGGCTGGCGCGGCGTCCTTTGCGTGGATTGGCGTTGGCCGCGGATTGGCGCCAATTGCTAGACATCGTACTGTGGATTCAGCAGCATCCGCGACCCGGAATTTACCTGCGCCAGGTGGATATTCCCGGCGTGCACAGTAAATTCATTGAAAGCTATCGTGGCGTATTGTCGGAACTGTTGGACCTGGTCTTGCCGCAGGACGCCATCGACGCCTCGCGCAGCGGCGCAACGCAGTTCGCCACCCGTTACGGCTTCCGCGACAAGCCGGTGCGGATCCGCTTTCGCGTTCTCGATCCCCGTCTCATCCTGCTGTCTGGTTCTCTTTGTCCCGACGTGGCAGTCGACGCTGTAAATTTCGCGGCACTTCAGCCAGCGGTGCGGCAAGTTTTTATCACTGAGAACGAAACTAATTTCCTGGCTTTCCCTAACGTTCCAGACAGTCTTGTTATATTCGGCGCAGGCTATGGCTGGGAAGCATTGTCGCAAGCAGCATGGCTCAATGCTTGCACCATCCGGTACTGGGGCGATATCGATACGCATGGCTTCGCAATCCTGGACCAGCTACGCGCGCGCTTTTCGCATGTGGAATCATTGCTGATGGATCGTGCCACGTTGATGGCGCACCAGACATCGTGGGGAACCGAGAGAGAGCAAGTGCTCCACGATTTGCCTCGCCTTGGTCCTGAAGAAATGTCGCTATTCGATGATTTGCGTCACGACCGCATTCAGGCGGGGCTGAGACTGGAACAAGAGTACATCGGCTATCAACGGTTGGAATCTCTATTGCGCACATAGTCGTGAGGGTGTTGACCCAGCCGTCTTAGGCTGTGCGGCCGGTTTCACAAAATGCGAATGCAGCCTACACAAATTAGCAAAGTTTCGCCAATGAAATTGGTGGACGAATTGGTGCCATCAATTAAGGATGGTGTATCAACAGGTGTGACAGGGTTGATCAAATTGAATGACGAGGCGTCCGATAGATTAATTGTTGATAGCCAAGATATGATGAAAGACAATTTTGAAAAAAGCTGCTCATTTTTCTTGAAAACTACGTCTTATCGATTATGGGTAGACAAGGAGAGATTGATATTTTTTCCTGAATTTATTCAACCAAATTCGTATTGCCAGAAAGAGTATTCTATTGCTATTGATAGATAAAGATACTTTACCGTGATCGCTATGGCCCGCTTGACGCTGGCCAGCAAGGCCGCTGATTCGGGCGTTCTCCTTGGAATAATCTTGGTGCCATCATCATTCGACATGCGTTCTTTTCCTTGAATTGGGTTTGAACCTGCGTTTCGGCGCACAAAGGCCACGCCGAGATTGGCTGAGTATAGCCGGGAGCGGAAGGGCGAAGTCCGGCCAGAGCAGCAGTGCAAAATGACCCGCTATCGGAATCTGAGGTGTTTTTCTCAATCTCCCAGGTCTATCACTCCCGCCAGCGGCACGCCCTCCATCGCCTCATACAGCGCAATCACCCAAGCCTGCTCCGGATTGGCTGCAACCTGGTTAAGCATCATCACGACAAAATTGATCGACGCCTTGTCCAGCCCGGCAAACGGATCATCCAGCAGATTGAGCGCGGCGCCGGCGGCGAAAGCGGCGGCCAGCCAGACTTTGCGTTTGCTGCCGGTGGACAGCATGTACAATTTTTTATCCAGGTGCGGCGTCAGCGACAATCCTTCGGCCAGGGCCGGCAGCAAGCTGTTGTCGAATCCGGGATAGGCGGCAGGCAGCGACGCGAAATACGCGTGCGCTGTGAGCTGGTCGCATGCTTCCGAACGGGGATCTACCCAAAACACTTGCCGCCGGTAGGCCTCAGGCTGCAGGTCCAGGCGCACATCCCCGATCTGCAACTGCCCCGCCTGCGCCGGCAGTACGCCGGCCAGCAACTGCAGCAAGCTGCTCTTGCCGCTACCGTCGCCGCCGCGCACCAGCGTGACGCCGGCCGCAATCTCGGCGGACCAGTTGCTGAACAATGCGCGCTCGGGATAATGAAAAGTCAGGTTGGCGGCTTGCAGGATTGGGGTTTGATGAGCGGGCATGGATGGATTTTCAAAAAAATCGGATTATCTGACGTTGATTAATCTGGCGCACGCAGCGCGCGAGGTTTTTGCTGAGCAAGCGAAATGATTCTGGGTTGCACAGGGACCGCTGGATAGAGATGCGTCAGCTGATGCGCTGTCGGAACCATTCAGCCAATTGTTTCTCGCTCAATGACCCGGCGGCAACGGCTTCCATGGCGCGGATGGCATCAATTGCAGTAAAGCTTAAGCCGATTCCATTGTCTGCCAGGAATACGCGGGCAACTACCCAGGCTGTACGCTTGTTGCCATCGCTAAAGCCATGGTTATGCGCTATGCCGTATGCATAGGCTGCCGCAAGATCGGCAACGTCGGGTGCGGGTTTGTCGTACGCGTCTAGCTGTTCTGGCCGGGCTAACGCCGATTCCACTGCGGGTTTATCCCTGATGCCATCTAGACCGCCGTGTCGCGCCAGCTGGCTTTCGTGAACGGCATATACCAAATCGGCCCGAATCCAGCGCCATGAACTCATTTAGCTAACGCACGCAAGATCTCGCGGTCATCGTGCATAATTTGTTCAGCTAACTCCATCTGCCGTTGGAAATCAGGATTGTAAGGGGTAATACGCAACCCGCCGTCTGGAGCATCGGTCAGGTAAAGGGTGTCACCTTTCTGTACATTGAGTTTTGCTTTCGCCTCTTTGTTCAGAATGAATCCCTCTGACGCTCCAACGGTAGTAACTTTGAAAGTCAACATGGCAATCTCCAGACTATATAATAAATATTATATAGCTACAGTTGATTTTTACAAGCCAAGAGTTGCGCCTTGATGGATCTGGTCACATGAGGACCAGTCAGATTGCGCCACAATCCCCAATCAGCCGGACCGGTTTTCATTGCCAAGACGGCGCTCGCAGGCCGGTTATTTTTTGGAAGGACGATGAGTACCATGCTACAAGATGATAGGTCTTTGCCAAGCGTTGAATCCCCTCCCAGCCCAACGGACCGCATTTTCTTTGCCGTCATGCCCGGAGAAGCTGCCACTGCGCGCGCCCAGCAATTGGCCCAGACCCTACGCCAGAAATACGATCTGCACGGCAGCTTGATAGACACGGCGCATTTGCACGTAACGCTTCTGTTCGTGGGCAATTACGTGGGCTACCCGAATGACACGATCGAAGCCGCGCGCCTGGCAGCCGCTCGCGTTGTCCATGCGCCATGTAGAGTCCAGTTCAACCAGGCGCTCACCTTTCGCAACAAATCCGGCGTGTCGCACCGTTATCCTACGGTGCTTTGCGGCGACGAGGGAGTGATTGGCATGGAGGCGCTTCATCAGAATCTGGCAGATAGCTTGAACCGGTTTGGCTTCGCGCGCAGGCCGTCGACAATGACGCCCCACATGACCCTGCTGTACGATAACAAAAAAATCATCACGCAGGCGGTGCCACCCATCGAATTCGACGTGGATGAGTTTGTGCTGTTGAACCGGCACATCGGCCAGCATCGCGAATACTCTGTGCTGGGGAGATGGTCCTTGCGCGATAAATGGAAAACGCGGGGCCACAACTTGCAATGACACATTGCAAAAACAAGATGTCGAAAAATCCCCTCAGTTTTATCTTTGCATCGCTCTGAACAAATCAATGGAGCAGGCAATCCTGTTGCATACGTGCTTTCCTTGTCTAGCCGCCCCGCCGTCTGTTATTTCTGTCAAGAGGTACCATCCAGCGACGTCAACCTATCGACGATCATCTGCTCCAGCAAATTCGACACCAGGGCAATGCTGCGCGCACGCATCCGGACGATTCCGAAATGCACGTTCATCGGCGGCAGGTCAACGACATGCAAAGCGCGCAACTGGCCGAGCGCCAGTTCTTCGCGCAATACAAAATGAGTGGAAAAAAGACAGGCATTACTGTTCTGGGCTATGCGTTTGAGAATCGTGACATCGTCGCAGATCAGCTTCACGTATTCTTGCGCGCTCAGTCCCAATTTATTCCAGGCTCGCTCTTCCAGCATCGTCGGGATGCTTGGCAGCGCCAGGTGATACTGCAATAGCGCGCTGACCGTCGTCATGGCCTCCGCACACAGCGGATGGTCGGGGCGCACGAAAAATCCCGCATCCTCTTTGTCCAGCCAGCGCGTCGTGAAATCCGCCTGTTGCCGCAAGCCGCGCACATCCGCTACAAAAAAATCGATCTGCTCTGCCTGCAATTGCCGCAATAGCTGGTCGGCGCCGGCCACATGGGTGCGCACGCTTATCTTGGGGTGCGTTTCCATGAATTGCGTCAAGAGCGATGGCAGCAGGATCCCCGACGGGAAAGAGCTCAGCCCGAACGAAATTTCACCGTACTCCCCTCCCTTCAGCAAATCCACATCGCGCATGAATGCGCGCGTGTCCGACAGCAGGTTCTGCGCATGGCGGGCCACCACCCTGCCGGCACTGGTGAGCAGGACGGCCTTCGGGGTTCGTTCAAACAACACCAGGTCCAGTTCTTTTTCGAGGGCCTGGATACTGCGCGAAAACGCGGACTGCGACAGGTGTGAACGCTCGGCGGCTCGGGCAAAACTACCCTCTGCCGCCAAGGCCAGCATGTGTTGTAATTTTCTGGATTCCACGTCTCTGATTTTTTAGTATTTTCAAGCCAGATGCAAACAATGCATCACATGGTCTTAAAGAATGCATTGGATATTGCTGGAAATCAAGGCTTTAATAACGGCAAAGCAAAAAACAGTGACACAAGTATTGTCCACAATAAAAACCAGGGAGACATTTGATGATGCAATTCCAGTTCCGCTCGCGCCTCGTGATAGCGGCCACAGTTACGGCACTCACGGTGCTCGCGGCCTGTGGTGATGGGGGTGGCGGCCCCATCGCCCCGGCCGCGCCCGATAGCGCGAGCGGCATCATCAAGGTGACGGCGGCCCAGATGAATGACAGCGACATGAGCAATATCCTTTATCAAGTCAAACCAGGCAGCACCATCATCCTGCCTTCGGGAAAATTCAGGTTCGATGGCCCGCTGACCATGAATACCGACGGCATCACGATGAGCGGCCAGGGCAGCGGCAACGATCCCTCGAAAGACACCATACTGTCCTTCGCCGGCGCCTCGTCGAAAAACGGCTTTCAAGCCTTTAACGTAAAAGGCATCACGTTGACCAATTTTGCGGTGGAAGATGCGGTCGGAAACGGCGTGTTTGTTTCCGCTTCATCGAACGTGACGATGGACGGCCTGCGGGCGGAATGGACCAGCGATCCGATTCATACTTCGCAAATGGCCTATGGCTTGTATCCGGTCAATTGCAAAGGCGTGATCGTCAAAACAGCAAGATCGTCGGCACCCGCGATGCCGGCGTGTACGTGGGACAGTCGGAGAATATCCGCGTGCAGAAAAACGAAGCCTTTCTGAATGTCGCCGGCATCGAAATCGAGAACTCTGACAATGCCATCGTCGAAAATAATGACATCCATGACAATACCGGCGGCATCCTGGTTTTCTCCTTGCCCGGCACGTCCTATGTCATCAAGAAAGGAGCGAACGCCAAGGTGCAAAACAATCATATCTACAGCAACAATACGGCGGTCGCATCGAACGCCACCGGCTATGTGACCGCAGTACCGCCCGGAACCGCGGTGATGGTGCTGGCCGCCGACAATACCGAAATCCTGAACAACCGGATCGAAGACCACAAAACCACCAGCATCCTGGCGATCAGCTTCCAGGCGACCGGCATTGCCTTTAACGACCCGCAGTATGAGCCCTACGTGCATGCCGTGTACGCGCACGACAACATCATTTCCAACTCGGGCTATGCGCCAGGCGGCGCTTTTGCCGATCCAAACCAACTCAAGCCTGTCGTCGATGGTTTGTTTGCACAGCTCAAATCGTTCGGCCAGCCGCAACAACTGGCATACGGCATCTGGGATGGCATCGTCGATGCCGATCCGAGCAAAGGCGGCGGCACCGCCAGCGACGGCAGCGGCGGCGCGCTCAAGCCGGAATTTGCCATCTGCGTTAAAGGCAACACCCTTGACACACCGTTGATCGACGGGCTGCTGTCTTATGAAAGCATGGACCTGAATCTTCTCGGCTTGTTAAGCGGATCCGCGCAAGGGCCGAACTTCCCGTTCCCCGCCCGCATGAATTGCACCCTCAGCTTGCCGGCCATTCCTGACATGCCGGTATTTTGAATTTGCACGCCAAGGCGAAGAACTGCTTCGGCGCAAACCGGACTCGGAAAAATCCAACGCATCCACACGCGCAGCAGCTGCGCAAGCACGGAGAATACGCATGAAAATTACACACACCCTGACACGCTCCCTGCTGCTTGCCGCAGCCTTTCTGGCGGCGTCTGCCCTGTTGAGCAGTTGCGGCGGCGGCAGCAGCAACGACGCCACGTCCGTCAATACCGGTGCGATCAAGGTATTTGACAAATACACCGCGCCTGCCAATCTTTCGGACTGGCAGTTCCTGCTGTCTGACGGACAAACCTTGACCCTGAATGCCGGCGCAGTGCCGTACGATTTGAATTCAACTCTGTTCTCTGACTACGCCTTCAAATTCCGCGCTATCTATGTCCCGCAGGGCAAGCAGATTACGTATAACGCCGACACCACCTTTGACTTTCCGGTGGGATCGGTGATCATGAAAACTTTTTATTATCCGAAGGCTGCGGCCAGCGATCCAGCCTTCATCGGCGCCCAGCGCATCGGTCACCAGACCACCCAGGGAGAAAGCGTCGATCTCACACAAAATCGTTTGATCGAAACGCGGGTGCTGGTGCGCCAAGCGGACGGCAGCTGGGCGGGCCTGCCCTATGTCTGGAATGATGACCAGAAAGACGCCAAGCTCAAGACCGGCGGCGCCAGCGTCCAGGTAGAACTGGTCGCCGCCGACAACACGCACGAGCAATTCAAATATTCGGTGCCGAACGCGCAAGCTTGCCAGCAATGCCACGCGACCGCCAACGCCGGCGGCAATGCGATCCTGCCTATCGGTCCCAAAGCACGCAATATGAATAAGTCATATCAATACAATAGCGGCATGAAAAATCAGCTGGTCAATCTGGATGAACTCAAGCTTCTGGCGAGCTTTTCGGGCGTGGACAATGCGCCGAAAAATGCCGACTGGAGCGATACCTCGCAAACTCTGCCCGAGCGGGCGCGCGCCTACCTCGACGTCAACTGCGCGCATTGTCACAGCGCCACCGGACAAGCACTGCAAAGCGGCTTGTTCTTAGGCTTCAATGTGGTGAACGACGTCAATGCATCCGGCAAATGGGGAGTGTGCAAAAAACCCCTGGCCTATGCGGGTCCCGGGCTGCCGTATCAATACGATATCCAGCCGGGCAAGCCGGATGAGTCTATCCTAGCCTACCGAATCAGTCACACCGATACAGAGGCGGTGATGCCTGTCATCGGGCGCCATGTGAATCACACTGAAGGTGACGATATGATTCGCGCCTGGATAACACAGTTGTCGCAGGCGGCGTGCCAGCCCTAGGAGCTTACAGCCGATCATCGACGAATCCGGCTAATGGACAAATCGCCGCTAGCCATTCGAGCCAAGATTCAGGAGAATGCCAAACTGTGCCGTAAGTCAGACATAATGGGCGGAACAAGCCGGTCTCTTTCCGGCAGCGGCTGGCCGTTCACCAGGTTTTCCGGCCTTGTATAAAAACCATAACAACGAAAACAAAGGCAGACGATGAACACCAATGTGACTGGAGTAGATACTGAACTTGACGTGATCAAGAGCGACATCCTGCGCGTGTTCGAGCAACAGCGCGCCACCGCCCTGCGCCTGCGGCAATCCACCAAGGCCGAACGCATCGCCAAGATCCGCAAGTTGAAAGCAGCCGTACTGGCCAATCGCGACGCGGTGATCGCCGCCGGTTTCGCCGATTTCGGCAAGCCGGCCGCCGAAGTCGAGCTGACGGAAATCCTGCCGGTGATCGCCGAAGCCAATGACGCCATCCGCAAGCTGGGTGGCTGGATGAAGCCGAAGAAGGTCTGGCCGTCGCGCATGGCGGTCGGCACCCAGGGTTACATGCAGTACGAGCCCAAGGGCCGGGTGCTGATCGTCGCGCCCTGGAATTATCCTGTCAACCTGAGCCTGGGCCCGCTGGTGTCGGCGCTGGCGGCTGGCAATGCGGTGATGATCAAACCATCGGAAATGACGCCGCATGCGTCCGCCATCATTGGCAAGATCGTGCGCGAAGTGTTTACGGAAGATGAAGTGGCGCTGTTCGAAGGACCGGCGCCGGTGGCGCAAGCGCTGCTGGAGCTGCCGTTCGATCATATCTTTTTTACCGGTTCGCCCGCTGTCGGCAAGATCGTCATGGCGGCGGCGGCAAAGCATCTCACCAGCGTGACGCTGGAGCTGGGCGGCAAATCGCCGACCATCGTCGACGAGACGGCGGACCTGGCGATGGCGGCCAAGAATATCCTGTGGGCCAAGTTCACCAACAACGGCCAGACCTGCATCGCGCCCGATCACGTCTATGTGCACGCCAGCGTCAAGGATGAATTCCTGCGGCATTGCATCGTGGCGCTGGAAGAGGCCTACGGCAAGGGCGCGCAACAGATCGACAGCCCGTGCCTGGCGCGCATCGTCAACGAGCGCCATGCCGAGCGCGTCAAGGCCTTGCTGGATGACGCTACTGCGCGTGGTGCGCGGGTGGTGACCGGCGGCCAAGTCGATGCCGGCCAGCGCTATATCGCGCCGACGCTGATCGACGGCATTCCCGACGACGCCAAGATCATGAGCGAAGAGATTTTCGGGCCGCTGCTGCCGATTATCGGTTTTACCGAGCTCAGTGCGGTGATCGCTCGCATCAATGCCGACCCCAAGCCGCTGGCTTTGTACGTATGGAGCCGCAAGCAGGAAAACATCGATAAGGTCATGCAGCAAACTACCTCCGGCGGTGCTTGCATCAACCATTGCGTGGTGCAGTTTTTGCACGGCAATCTGCCCTTCGGCGGCGTCAACAATTCCGGCATCGGCAGCGGCCATGGCCATCATGGCTTCCTGGCGTTTTCGCATGAGCGCGCGGTAGTGCGTGGCCGCATCATGCTGGCCAAGATGTTTTACCCGCCCTATACCGGGATGACGCGCAAGCTGGTCAATTTGTTCATCAAGACGGATTGATGCGGGCCGCTCGCGACTAACGGGCCAGTGCTTCGACGGCGAACTGGTCGGTCAGTTTGTCGATGAACCAGTTCGGGTAGACCGGCGCCAGCGGCGTGGCGGCGTCGAGTTCGGCGACTTCTTCCGCGCTCAGCTTGATGTCGGCGGCGCCGAGGTTGTCTTCCAGTTGCGGCAGTTTCGAGGCGCCGATCAGCACGCTGCTGACCACATCCTTCGCCAGCAGCCAGGCCAGCGCGATCTGCGCCACGCTGGCGTTGTGATGGCGGGCGATGGCGCGCATATGTTCCACCACCGCGAAGCCGTGCTCCTTGTCGAACGGCAGCAGGTCGAAGCCGGAGAAGCGGTTGTCCGGATGGGACAGGCTTGCACGCGTGTATTTACCGCTCAGGAAACCTGAGGACAACGGGCTCCATACGGTCATGCCGAGTCCGTAGCGGCGCATCATCGGCACTACATCGCGCTCGACATCGCGGCCCAGCAGCGAGTAATGCATCTGGCCGTGGGTGAACGGCGCCAGGCCGTTGGCTTTCTGGATTTCCAGCGCGGCCGCCACCTTCCAGGCCGACCAGTTGGAAAAGCCGATATAGCGCGCCTTCCCGGAGCGCACCACGGCGTCCAGCGCCCACAGCGTTTCTTCCAGCGGTGTGTGCGGATCTTCCCGGTGCGCGATGTAGATATCGACCCAGTCGGTGTTGAGCCGTTTCAGGCTCTGATCGATCGACCACAAAATGTGTCGACGCGACAGGCCCGACTGCGACAGCGCCGGCCCGGTACGGAACCCCACCTTGGTAGCGATCACCACTTCATTGCGGCGCGATTTCAACGCTTGCCCCAGCAAGGTTTCCGATTCGCCACCGGCATAGCCGTCCGCGGTGTCGAACAAGTTAACGCCCGCGCTTAGGGCGTGCCCCACCAGTTCATCGGCCAACTGCGCGCCAACCTTGTAGATCGCGCCGATATCCTTGTTGCCGGATGTGAAAGTCATGGCGCCGAAAGCGAGGCGGGAAATCAGCAGGCCGGTCTGGCCGAGCATGGCATATTGCATGGTGGTTCTCCTGTTGGGCGAATGCAGTAGCGAAGCGACAGACGGCAGGAAGATTGCGCTAAAAGTATCCGTGAGGCAACTTTAGGGATTGTACGACAATCCTGCAGACGTCGTTGCCGGGCCGGCAGAAGAGCGGTAAACGACAGATGGGACCGCCGCGGCGGTCCCATCGTCTGCGAGGCGCAGGCTACGCCTTGCCTTGCGCTACCGCCATGCGCTTACCACGAGAAGTTGCCGCCGGCGCCGTAGGTAACCTGGCTGCCGCTGACCCCGACCCCGATCTTGAAGGTCAGGTTGTCGTTGGCCCTGCCCTGCACCGCTGCGGCGATCGCCGCCTGGTTGGCATAGTTGGCGACGCCCAGGCCGACCGAGTAGTTCTTGTTGTCGGGCATTTGCGGAATCATCGTGATCGCCGTCACTGCGGCGATCCCCTGCCGTGCTTTCACGTTGACGTCGTTGATCGAGCTGTTCAGGTTGCCTATCGAACTGTTCAGCTGCGACATGTTGACCGCATCGGTCGGGTTGATGCCGGGCGCGACGTTGGTGATCCGGCGTTCGTTGCCGGCCGAGCCGACCGACAGCGTATTGGCCTGGGTCGCGACCGAATTGGTGCCCACCGCTACGGAATTGTCCGCAGTGGCCTGGGCATTGTTGCCGATTGCGGTCGAGTTGTTGCCCGTGGCCTGCGCCGTCGCCCCCACCGCTACCGCCTGGTTGCCGGTGGCGCGCGAGCTCTGGCCGATGGCGACGGTAGGATCGCCGGTGGCCTGGGCGTCGTTACCAATGGCGACCGAACCGGCTTGTGTAGCCTGCGCGCGGAAGCCGACCGCCGTGGTGTTGATACCGGTGGCCTGGGCGTTCGAACCGAGCGCGGTGGCGCCATCCTTGGTGGCTTGCGCGCACAGGCCGGAAGCGGTGGCGTCGACGCCGTTGGCGGTGGTGCAAGTCGCCGCGGACACGTTCTTGATCGTCGTACCGCTGGTGCCGCGTGTCTGCACCGTACCGTCGCTGTTGGCGCCGCCGATGATGGTCGGGCCAACCGTAGCGCCGTTGGCCGCCGCCGCGTTGGAAGCATCCACCAGCGGTTTCAGCGATGTCGACAGGGAGGTGGCGCCGTTGATGATCGTGGTGATGCCGGTCGAAATCGAATTGATCTGGCTCAAGCCGGTCGACAAGGACGAAATACCGGTCGACAGAGAAGAAATGCCGGTAGATGTCGATGACGACAGCGAAGTCACGCTGCTATTGGTGGTCGACAGCCCGGTCGACAAAGAGTTGACGTTCGACGTATTGCTCGACAGGCCGGTCGACAGCGAGTTGATGCTGCTGGTGTTGGTGGACAAGCCGGTCGAGGTTGACGTCGACAAGGAGCTGACGTTGCTGTTGGTGCTGCTCAGACCGGTCGACAAGGAGTTGATGCCGCTCGTGGCAGTGCTCAAGCCGCTTGAAGTCGACGACGACAAAGACGACAGCTGGCTGAAGTTAACCGCGTCAGTCGGCTTCGCGCCCGCCGCAACGTTGGTAAGAACGACGGCCGCGGTAGCGCCAACGCCTCCCAACGTAACGCTCTTGTGAGAAGGATCGTCGTACTGAACCGAATTCGCAACGCCGGTCGACAAGGATGCGATGCCGGTGGATGTCGAAGTCGACAGCACTGTCACGTTGCTGTTGGTTGTACTCAAACCCGTGGACAGCGAAGTGATACCAGTCGACAGCGAGGTGACATTGCTGTTGATGCTGCTCAGGCCGGTCGACAGCGACGTGATGCCCGTCGACGTAGAAGTCGACAGTGAAGCCACATTACTGTTTGTTGTGCTCAGACCGGTGGACAACGA
>NZ_JBDTCG010000106.1:0-20716 GCF_039923675.1 Collimonas sp. | reverse complement strand
CTCAGATTGACCGTGAAAAGCGGTCATTTGCTGATAAAGCGTCATCCCCGCGAACGCGGGGATCCAACTTAAGTAGGTGATTCAACATGGATTCCCGCGTTCGCGGGAATGACTCGGCAGATAGTTTTGTGCTAAAAAACATGACATCTGAGATAGGTAACTAATCAGGAAATTAATTGATGATGTACGCGGCGGGCTGGATAAAAAGACCGTAGCTGCGCGATATGGAATATCGGTTCAAACAGTTACAACTACTTTGCGCACGGTGGTTGATTTGCATCGTGCGTGGTCCTATGCGATGGCGCTTGCTGCTCTATTTAATGATGTGGACGAGGCGGTAGATCGTTTTATGGGGAAAAATAAAGCCGCTGTTCAGAGGATAATTGGTTGTACCCCGCTCTTGACCGATGAACAATGGCCGAAATTGCGGCCAACTTAGTTGCATAGACGATTTTCGAAAGATTGCTGGGCCAGTACTGCAACGCGGTCTTGGCCAGCGTTCGCGCGCGGTTTCCTGAACGATCGCTTGCGCCTGCATTATCACAGGGCGATCAACCATTTTTCCGTCCACGGTAAATCCAATGCCGTCGAGCAGACCCGCTCCGAAAATATGATGCCAACTCAAATCCAGCGGCTATTTGCAAATGCCCAGAGTAACGGCTATGAAGCACATCAATGTAATGCCTAATGGCTTGCCGATTAATAGTCTCGCAGCGATGCCGATGCTATTTGCTGAAGCGAGCTCTGACCCGCCTGCCGATGCTGCCCAATAGCCGCATCGGGGAATTGCTGCCGCATCACTAGATATCGGCCGACTATTCTTTGCCATCATGGGAAGGTCAAGTTCAAACCGAGCTTCCTGCTAAGGACGAAGGTGACGAGCAACAGGCCCAGGAGCGATAGCACGAAGACTGCGGCCACCTTGCCGCCCGCGCGTAGCACCGCGCGCTTCTCCTTCTCCTTCTCCTTCTTCCCTTGATCGTAATGCCACTTGATGGCGAAGAACATGCCCGTGCCGAGCACGAGAACCTTGAAAGTAACTAAGACTATAGGGATCCAATCCATCATTTTGAGTATTTCCAGGCCATTACTTGACACTATCTATCGTGAGGAGCACTACCTCAAAACGCTGCTTCAGCAGCTCCATTTCTGCTCAAACCATCCTCTCAGGCATCCTGTATAAATGCCTCGTGAATAATGTACCGGAAAGCGCGCTTGAAGCGGCCGTGAATGGCGCGTTAAAAGTGTACCAATCCTAGCCTGTAGTCTTATGTACCTGAAGGTGCATAAGAAAGGCGGAAAGGATGTTTCCCGTGGACTTATACGTTAAAGTACGTCGCGCCGTGATGGTCGAGAACAAGAGTGAGCGTGCCGTTGCGCGCTACTTCAGCATCCATCGCAATACCGTCAGGAAATGTACCAGTTCGCGGCGCCACCTGGCTACCGGCGAGCGCCGGCCCCGGTTTCTCCGACATTGGGGCCGTTCGTGACCATCATCGACGCCATCCTGGAAGCCGACAAGCAAGTTCATGTGAAGCAGCGCCATACGGCGGTGCGCATCCGTCGACCCCAGCGGGCAGTTTTCCTAATTGTCCCTCAGCCCTGCTTAATGAGATTTTTTAGCACGAGCGGCGCTCCCAGTTGCAGAAGGAGTCCACCTTCCGCAATCTTTCCCAACGAAATAGGCGCAAAGCCTAATTGCTCTGCCAGACGAACGACTGCAATAGCTGCGTCCTCGTGATTGCTCGACACAAACACGACACGTCGCCCACCGTTTTGTTGTGGGGCACTTCCCAAAACAGCTGCTGGCAATTGGTTAAAGGCTTTGACCACTTTTGCGCCCGGCAGAGCCGCAGCGACCAAATCTGATGATGGCTGGCCGCCCAACTCTTCCGGTGGGACGCCGTAAGGATTCATCGCATCGATGACAATTTTCCCGTTCCAGTTTGTTGATTCGCGCGCCACTTCCCGGTAGGCCCGGAACGGAATCGCAAAAATCACCGTGTCCGCCTTGAGCGCTTCTTGCAATGTTTTTGGAATGATTTTTTCGCCGAGTTCTTTTGCCAATGCAGCCAGTGTGTCCGGACCACGTGTGTTTGCGATCGCTACGTCAATGCCATTTCTGGCGAAGTGGCGTGCAAGGGCGGTGCCAACATTGCCGGAGCCGATAATAGAGTAAGTCATGATATTTCCTAGTTAGTTAAAATGGATTGCTTGGATTGTTGCTAGCAGTGAATACTGTCCCAGATCGGATTTTTCATGCATAGATCTGAAACGACGGGATATTGAGATGTAACCATCTATTTTTTTAATGCAGGAGTTTCTGCCGGCAACTTCCACACATTCCCTTCCCCCTGAACTATTTCGAGCGCTTGATTTCCGAGGGGCTCATACACGCATTAAGCGTTATTCGACGCGCCCGTCGGCATGCCGCGCGAATCTTTTTCGATTAGCTCCGTGAACCGGCGCGTTGTTTGGCCAAGACCAATCTCCAAACTTTGTCAGGTGATAGTCGGCGTAAGCTCTTCGGAGTTCTTCATCCGAGTTCATGACAAAGGGTCCGTGCTGTGCAACCGGCTCTCCAATCGGACGGCCTTGCAGCATCAGCAACTCACTGGGTTCTGTGCCGTTGATCAACTCGACATCGCTTGTAGAAAACACTTCAATCGCCGATTGCTGATCGACTAGCTGACCATTGATGGTCAAATTCGTCCCCTTGAAGAAGTAAAGCTTGCGACGGGTATCGCTCGCCAAGGCTGGGGGAAGAGACCAGTGCGCACCTGGTGACATCTTGATCGTCCAAATCGCCAGGTCAGCAGAAGGATCAGACGCCCATGAATGTGGGGGCGGTACTGGTGGTCTGGCAGTTGCAGTCATGCTGCCAGCGATGCACACTACTTCTGTGACACCACGACGGCTATCCGTTGAGAGATGACGCGGTATGTCCTTCGACCAGAACATCGTGAAATGCGGATCCGTCATTTTGTGCCGCGCCGGCAAATTGAGCCAGATTTGGAACAACTCCAAAGGATTGGGTTCGTCAGAATTAAGCAAAGGAAACATTTCAGCGTGCACGATACCTCGGCCCGCGGTCAGCCATTGGACATCACCTTCGCCAAAACGCGCGCTTGCGCCTAGCGAGTCAGAGTGATCTATCAGCCCCTTGCGGACAACGGTTACGGTCTCAAAACCACGGTGTGGATGCGATGGGAATCCAGGCACTGTGAGGCCGAAGTACATGCGCCAACCATCTTTTCCTACGAAGTCACGGCCAAGATTGTGACCTGCCAGCGGCGCCGCCGGCCCCAATTCTGAGTTGCCTTTAGGATAAGCGTCATTGTGATATGCGCACACCAGGAATGGATCCAAGGTTTCCCATTGGGAACCGAGTTTGTCGATCTTGAGAATTGCTTGAATGGTCATAACTACTCGCTTAAGTGTCCTGGTCTTTATAAAAATTGCTCGGATCGTATCGCGAATCGATATTGTCCAAAATCTTGGCCCAAGCAATTGGATGGTTCAATCGAAACGGGCTATTCCCGCATCTCGAAAGCGCCAGCGATATTGAGCTTGATCTCGTCGCCAACCAGCGGCAAATAGGTCTTCACACCAAAATCGCCTCTCTTGATAGCAGCGGTTGCTTCGAAGCCCACCGTGTAGGCTTTGGTCATCGGATTGACTCCACTGCCGACAAAATGCGCGTTGAGCACTACCGGCTTTGTCACACCGTGCAACGTGAAATTTCCGGTGATGTCGACTGTTCCATCACCAGTAGGCACGATCTTTGTTGAAACAAAAGTGGCAACAGGGAATTTCGCTACGTCAAACCACTGGTCGCCCTTTAATTCTGTCGTGAGCTTGTTTGCCGTCGTGGTGACGGAGTCCACTGGAATTGAGATATCTAACTTGGACTCGGAAAGCTTTGCCGGGTCTAAGCGCAAGCTACCTGAAGGCCCGGCAAAGATTCCGGTGTAATTCGTGAAGCCCAGGTGAGAAACGGAGAACACAACCTGGGTATGGTATCCATCCACCTTGTAGGTCCCGGGCTTCACACTTTCCAGTTTGACGGACTGAGCTTGTGTGCTGGAAGCAGAACTGCCAACAGCGATAAGAGTTGCCAGAGTAATGTTGAATAAAGAAGGTTTCATAAAAATCCTAAAAAAATGATACGTTTGATGAAATAAAAGTCGTAACAAGTGTGTAACGACTATTCTTAGCCGCGGCGCAAACTCATCAGGCAACGATCGCCGCGATGTCCTTGAGCGCTTGGCTGATGGCAGCTTCCTTGGACTCGGGACTGGATGCAAGCCCCTCGGCGCGGACCACCGTAATGTCGGAAATGCCGAGGAACGACAAAAGACCTGCCAGGTAGCTATCGTGATGCTCTAGCGAAGCAGCAGGACTACCGGCCGCATATATGCTGCCCCGGGAGGCGGCTATAAAGACCTTCTTGTTTTTCGACAGCAGTCCTTCAGGGCCGTTGGGTCCGTAGCGGAATGTTTTGCCAGCGACGGCAACACGGTCAATCCATGCTTTAAGCTGAGTCGGGATGGAGAAGTTGTACATCGGTGCGCCAATGACAACGATATCTGCAGCAATCAATTCCTCCATATAATTTCCGCCTTTTTCCAAATCGGCGATTAGGGCCGGATCTTCAATGACGCTGCCCTGCCAAGCGGCGAGATGGGTTCCCGACAAGTGCAAGACAGGATCAGCAGCAAGGTCGCGATAAACCACATTAATGCCTGGATGCAACGCGACTTCGCGTGCAACGATTTCGGACGACAACTGGCGACTTACCGAATAGGCGCCGAGAACACTAGAATCGAGATGAAGGAGTTTCATGACTGAACCTTTGATGGTGGTGGATGATGTGTAGATGGTGTGCTCTTTTAGATCCCCTGAAAAGATGATATATTGAGATTCAATCCATCTAAATATGGGATACATGGAGAAGGCATATGCTGGACGGTGTTTCGCTTGACCAACTCAGGACCTTCATTGCCGCCGTCGACGAAGGCAGTTTTTCTGCCGCAGCGAGGAAGCTCAATCGCGTCCAATCAGCCGTCAGCGGCTGGGTGACCAGTTTGGAAGGACAGATTGGCGTGAGTCTCTTTGATCGTTCAGGAAGATACCCAAAGCTGACTGCGGAAGGAGCGCTATTGCTCGCGGATGCCCGCAACATCGTGTCTGGCGTCGACACACTGAAAGCACGCGCCAAGCTCATGGCTTCAGGGCTGGAGCCGGAGCTGTCGGTGGTGGTGGACGTGTTCTTTCCTACTGCCGCGATTGCCGATGTTGCCAAAGATTTTGCCAAGCGCTTTCCCTACACACCGCTGCGGTTGTATGTTGAAGGCTTGGGAGCTGCTTACCAGCCGGTTCTGGACGAGCGCTGCAGCTTGGGCATCCTGGCATCATTGCCCATGGTATTTCCGTCGCTGTCGAACACGCGTTTAGGTGAGGTATCTCTCGTGATGGTGGCGGAACGGAGCCATCCGTTAGCGCTGTACAAAGGAAGCATTCCGAAGTCCGAGTTGGCGAAGCACGTCCAACTGGTTCTCACAGATCGCTCGGAATTGATGGCCGGTAAAGACTACGGGGTCATGTCTCCACAGACCTGGCGTTTAGCTGATTTATCGGCTAAACATGCATTTCTCCTGAAAGGCGTTGGCTGGGGCAGCATGCCGCTACACATGATTGAACGAGACCTTGCCGCTGGCGCACTGGTCGTACTAAATGTTGGGGACGTGCCCCAAGGTGGGTTGAAGCTAACGATGTGCGCAGTATATCCAGCGGCTGCCCCTCCTGGCCCGGCAGGGCAATGGTTTATCGAGCGCTTGAACCATTGGCTTCATTAAATTACCTAAGACGTTGTAGCGAAATTAAATTAGATATCAAGAAAAATCGCTCTGATTATGTGCCGACGATTGATCTGACAGGTTCTTACGGTAGTAACTATGTCTCCAATAGCATCACTACACCGAACAACTATGCGACGCGGGCAAAATCTCTTCAGATTGGTTTGCAGGTCAATATCCCGCTCTACTCAGGGGGTATGACAAATGCCGGGGTCAGCGAAGCTGTCTCCAATGCGGGTAAAGCACGCGCCGACTTAGAGGCCGCAAGCCGACAGGCTGCAACCGATGCACAACAGGCGTTTGCTGATGTCGTGAATGGGGTGGAGCAAATCGACGCATTAAATTCAGCCGTCGAATCGGGCGAGAGCGCAGTCAAAGGCAATCGTGCCGGATATCGCCTGGGAATCCGGATCAATCTCGATGTCCTCAATGCCGAGCAGAGCAGCTTTACGCTGCGAAACAGGATCTGGCTAAAGGCCCGTTACGACACCTTGTTGCAATGGCTTAAATTGAAGGCGGCGGCGGGTACCTTGAGAGAGTCTGATTTGCTGGGGATAAATGATTTGCTTGTTCGTGAAAGATAAGGACAAGTTGGCGCGTTGGAAAGTGCCACCCGCAACCTGCTCTGTTATATCAATTGAAAGACTAAAGTCGCTTGTATAGCGCACCTTGAGATATCAAGGAAAACCACACGGATAACCCCCGGAGGTTTTGTGCCCGGGGAAATTGTTTCAACTGGCGCATGCGAATCGGATTTAGCTCCCAATTTTCGATGTAGTTATTAGTCCCCATAATATCTAACATCGAAATTTACAGATAATTTCCGACATTTTGGTCTGTCACGGAATTTTTACCCCTCGTGACAGACTTTATTAGTCATTATCACAATTTTGAAAATAATAAGTTAGCCTATTCCACGGTGACCGATTTTGCTAGATTTCTAGGCTTGTCCACATCAGTCCCGCGCGCCAACGCCGTGTGATACGCAAGCAGTTGCAACGGCACCACGTGCAAGATCGGCGACAGCAAACCATAGTTTTCCGGCAACCGGATCACATGTACGCCTTCGCTCGACTTGATGTGCGAATCGGCATCGGCGAACACATATAGCTGGCCGCCGCGGGCGCGTACTTCTTGCATGTTCGATTTCAGTTTTTCGATCAGCGCATCGTTCGGCGCCACGGTAACCACCGGCATTTCTTCTGTCACTAGCGCCAGCGGGCCGTGCTTGAGTTCGCCGGCGGCGTAGGCTTCGGCGTGGATGTAGGTGATTTCCTTCAGCTTCAATGCGCCTTCGAGGGCGATCGGATAGTGGATGCCGCGGCCGAGGAAGAGTGCGTTTTCCTTGCGTGCGAAGGCTTCGGCCCAGGCGACGATATGCGGTTCCAGCGCCAGCACGCTTTGTAGTGCTGCCGGCAGGTGGCGCATGGCTTTCAGGTGGGCGGCTTCCTGTTCTTCGCTGAGGCGGCCTTTAATTTGGGCCAGCGCCAGGGTCAGCAGGAATAGCGCTGCCAGCTGGGTGGTAAAGGCTTTGGTCGAGGCGACGCCGACTTCGACGCCGGCGCGGGTGATATACGCCAGCGCGCATTCGCGCACCATGGCGCTGGTGGCGACATTGCAGATGGTCAGCGTGTGCGGCATGCCTTGCGCGCGGGCGTGCTTGAGCGCGGCCAGGGTGTCGGCGGTTTCACCGCTTTGCGAGATTGTGACTACCAACGAGTTAGGATTCGGCACGCTGTCGCGGTAGCGGTATTCGCTCGCGATTTCTACATTGACGGGAATCTTGGCGATCGATTCGATCCAGTATTTGGCGGTCAGGCCGGCGTAGTAGCTGGTGCCGCAGGCCAGGATCAGGACCGAGTCGATCTGCTTGAACACATTGAAAGCGCCATCGCCGAACAGTTCCGGCATGATGCCGGTGACGCCTTCAAGCGTATCGGCAATCGCCCGTGGCTGTTCGAAAATTTCCTTCTGCATGTAGTGTTGGTACGGTCCCAATTCGACCGCACTGCTGTAGGCGTGCACGGTTTTGACTTCGCGCTCGACGGCTTTGCCGGCGGCGTCGACGATCCAGACGCGTTGCAATTGCAGGTCGACCACGTCGCCTTCTTCCAGGTAGATGATCTGGTCGGTGGTGCCGGCCAGCGCCATGGCGTCCGAGGCGACGAAATTCTGACCCTGGCCGACGCCGACGATCAGCGGCGAACCCTGGCGCGCGGCGACCACACGATGCGGTTCGTCGACGCAGAACACGGCGATTGCGTAGGCGCCGGTCAGGCGGCGTACGGCTTGCTGCACAGTGGCGAACAGGTCGCCGTTGTACATGTGGTCGACCAGGTGGGCGATCACTTCGGTATCGGTCTGGCTTTCAAAGTGATAGCCGGCCGCTTGCAGCTCGGCGCGCAGCTCGTCGTGGTTTTCGATGATGCCGTTGTGGACCAGGGCGATGCGGTCGCGCGAAAAATGCGGGTGGGCATTGTGGGTTGCGGGCGCGCCGTGGGTGGCCCAGCGGGTGTGGGCGATGCCGGTGAAGCCGGACAGATGGGCTTTCTCAACCTGGATTTCGAGGTCCGCCACACGCGAGGTGCTGCGCGAACGTTGCAGTTTGCCGTCGATATGCAAGGCTATGCCGCAGGAGTCATAACCACGGTATTCGAGCCGCTTCAGTCCTTCCAGCAGGATAGGCGTGACATTGATTTGAGCGACTGCTGCGACGATTCCGCACATGGTTTTCCTCATTGATGGGTGAATGGGCGTATCTTAGGCTAGCGCCGATGAAATAAGATGTCTATATTTATTGTTATTTGATTGAATATTTCATGATATAAATTGTATGAAATAATATTTCATTTGTATTTATAAATATCTCATAAATTGCATATTGCATCATGGACATAGTTTTAGACGAGCTGGATAAGCGCATCTTGAATGCATTGCAGCTGGACGCTTCCCAAACCAATCATCAACTGGCGCAACAGGTGCATGCGTCGCCGCCGACCTGTCTGCGGCGGGTCAAGCGCTTGATCGACGCCGGCGTCATCTTGCGCCAGGTGGCGATCATCGCGCCGGACAAGGTGGGCGCAGGGCTTACGGCGATTGTCGAAGTCACGCTCGACAATCAGGCGGATGAGCGGCTGGTGGAATTCGAGGCGCTGGTGGCGAATGAGCCGATGCTGCTGCAATGCTATCGGGTTTCACCGGGGCCGGATTTCGTGCTGGTGGTGCAGGTGGCGGATATGGCAGCCTACCATGCGCTGGCGCATCAGCTGTTTGCCGCGCAGAAGAACGTGCGCAATGTGCGGACTTATTTTTCTATCTATCGCAGTAAGTTTGATACCAGGCTGGAAGTATGAAAAATGGATAGCGCGGTCGTAACCGGCGGCTATCCATGGATTGCTGATTGAACGCTGCTTTTTGTTTACTTCTTGATCTTCACCGGCCGCTGCCAGCCGTCGATAGTGACCTGGCGCGCCCGCGATACGGTCAGCTTGCCTTCGGGCGCATCCTTGGTCAGCGTGGTGCCGGCGCCGAGCGTGGCGCCTTTGCCGACGCGCACCGGCGCCACCAGCTGGCTGTCGCTGCCGATGAAGGCGTCGTCTTCGATGATGGTGCGGAATTTATTGGCGCCATCGTAGTTGCAGGTGATGGTGCCGGCGCCGATGTTCACGCGTGATCCGACCGTGGCGTCGCCCACGTAGGCCAGGTGATTGGCCTTGCTGTGCGCCGCGACCTGACTGTTTTTCACTTCGACGAAATTGCCGATATGGACGTCTTCACCCAGTTCGGTGCCGGGACGCAGACGCGCATACGGGCCGATTTGTGAAGCGGCGCCGACGATTGCGTCTTCTATGTGGCAGAACGGCTTGATGTTGGCGTCGCGGCCGATGCGGGCGTTCTTGATTACGCAATGGGCGCCGATCACCGCGCCGTCTTCGATGCTGACTTCGCCTTCGAAAATGCAGCCGATATCGATGCTCACATCGCGGCCGCAGTGCAACGTGCCGCGCACATCCAGCCGGGCCGGATCAAGCAGGGTCACGCCTTGTTCCAGCAGGCGGTTGGCGATGTTGCGCTGATGGATGCGTTCCAGTTCGGCCAACTGCACCTTGCTGTTGACGCCTAAGGTTTCTGCGACGGCATCGGGTTGCGCCGACACTACCGGGGTGCCGTCGGCGACCGCGCTAGCGACGATATCGGTCAGATAATATTCGCCCTGTGCGTTGTTGTTGGAGAGTCCGGCCAGCCATTTTTTCAGCTGCACGGTAGGGGCGACCATGATGCCGGTATTGCATTCGCGGGTGGCGCGTTGCTCCGGCGTTGCATCTTTCTGTTCGACGATGCTGATAATCTGACCATTCTGGCGGACGATACGGCCATAGCCGGTAGGGTCTTTCATGTCGACAGTCAGTACGGCCAGCTTGTCGGTGCCGGCGCTGTCGATCAGCCGTTGCAGCGTACTGCTGGCGATCAGCGGTACGTCGCCGTACAGCACCAGCGTCGGTACCGCATCGTCCAGATGTATGGCCGCTTGTGCCACCGCGTGGCCGGTGCCCAGCTGCGGTTCCTGCTTGGCGAAGACCAAGTCGTCCGCCGCCAGCGAGCGCGGCACAGCGTCGCCGCCATGGCCGTAGATGATGCACAAGGTGGTGGGGGACAAGGCGCGCGCCGCGGCAATCACATGCGACAGCAGCGGCTTACCTGCCAGGGGATGCAACACTTTAGGGAGTGCGGACTGCATGCGCTTGCCCATGCCGGCAGCGAGAATGACAATGTTCATGGTCAATATAGAAAGGAAGGTGGAAACGGCGGGTGGGAAATTCTAGCACGTGCAGAGCTGCCAACATGGGCGCTGATGCTGATCGGATAACAATCGGCCGAAACAAAATCGCCCCAAGACCGGTGTGCGGCATTGGGGCGAGCGTGGTTTTTACAGGCTAAGCCGGATTAATAGTGCTGCCAGAAGCCGCCGGAGAAGGCCCAGCTGTTGCCATTGCGGACCCAGTGGCCAGGCGCCCAGAAATAGCCGTCGCGGCGCGCTTCCCAATGGCCGTTGACCCAGTCATGGCGACCATTGTTCCAGCGCCAGTAGCCGCCTATCCAGACATGGTCAGGGCTAGGCGCCTGCGTCATGATCTCGACCCGAGGCGGTGGCGGCGCGACATTGATCACGATAGGCGCGGTGTTGTAGGTATTGTTGATCTGCACCCAGCGGCCGGGATGGAACACCCATCGGCCGCCGTCGTTGCTCCAGTAGGCGTGCTGGAAAACCATGTTCGGGCGCGATTGCTCCCAATGGCCGTTGTTCCAGACGTAGCGGTTGTTTTCCCACTTCCAGTGGCCGCCGATCCAGTAGGAGTCAGGATAGGGAGCCGGCGGCGCGACTTCCACCAGCGGCGCCGGCGGCGCTTGCACTACTTTGACTTCACGGTATTCGACCCGGGTGCGTGGCGGTTCCACAACACAGCCGGCGAGCGATACGGTGGCTGCCGCTACGGCCGACAATACCAAATAACGTTGAAAACGACGACGGTTCATTTATGTCTCCAGAAAAAGATCCTCGGTACTAAACGGTTTGCCGTACGGAATGAATACAGGGATTACAAATACTTGCAATTTACCCGTAGTACGGCGTTCCTGGAGGGTTTAGCCGCCCGCCAAGGTGGCTCAGGCTTCGTCTGTTACATTGGTATTGGGGCCGTTCTTTTTGACGGCGTTGATGCCGGCGTCGCGGGCGCTGGTGGTGCTGTACATCTGGCTGCTGCCGATGACCTGATGATTGGCGGCTTTCAGGTTGAAATAGAATTTGCCGTTGGAAGCCTGGTTGCGGCTATAGCGATCGTCTTGCGCGCTGTTGCTCTGTACAGAAGCGATGCCGTTTTCGGCGGATGCCTTGGCGACATACATCTCGCTGTTGAGCACCACTTCGCCGTCGTCAGAGTAGAGCAGGAAGTAAAACTGTCCATCCACAGACTTCTTGAGTACATAGGACCCTGCCATTGAGCTTCTCCTGATTTTAGTTGCAGACGAAGCGGTGACGAAATAGCTACTTATCCATCCGACCGCCGCTCGTCCACTTTGATTATATAGCTCTGAGGGTTAATTCAATACTGCTGCCTGATTGACGCTTCGACGCTTAATCGACTGCATGCAGCGGAATGATGCTGACCACGGTAGCGCCTGCAGGCGTCGAGCAAGGATCGTCGTCAAACGCAATATCGCCATTCGGATCGGCGATGCCGCTTGCCTTCAATCCGGTGAAGCCGAACAGGTTGCGGTCCATCAGGTGCGATGGCGCCACGGTCGACAGCGAGGCGAAGACATTGTCGACCCGGCCCGGGAATTTCTTTTCCCATTCGCGCAACATGCCCTTGATCTGCTTGCGCTGCAGGTTTTCCTGGCTGCCGCACAGGTCGCAAGGGATGATCGGGAACTGCTTGACCTCGGCATAGCGGATCAGGTCGGCTTCCTTGACGTAGGCCAGCGGCCGGATCACGATCTGCTTGCCGTCGTCCGACTGCAGCTTGGCCGGCATGCTCTTCAGTTTGCCGCCGAAGAACATGTTGAGGAAAAAGGTTTCCATGATGTCGTCGCGATGATGGCCGAGAGCGACCTTGGTCGCGCCCAGCTCGGTGGCGACCCGGTACAGGATGCCGCGCCGCAGCCGCGAACATAGCGAGCAAGTGGTCTTGCCTTCCGGGATCAGGCGCTTGACGATGCTGTAGGTATCCTGGTTTTCGATGTGATAAGCGACGCCGAGTTTTTCCAGGTAGGCCGGCAGGATGTGGTCCGGGAAATTCGGCTGCTTCTGGTCCAGGTTGACCGCCACGATCTCGAAATTGATCGGCGCCCGCTCACGCAAGGTCATCAAAATGTCCAGCAGGGCATAACTATCCTTGCCGCCGGACAGACAGACCATTACCTTGTCGCCGTCTTCGATCATGTTGAAATCGCCGATCGCCTGGCCGACCTGGCGGCACAAGCGCTTGTGCAGCTTGTTGTTTTCGTGGGCGATCTTTTCGATGCCTTTCTGGCTTGGGGCGGCATCGCCGGACGGTGTTGGCGATGGTGGCGCTGATAACTGGTCTTGCATAAGGACTTCCTGCTTCAATAGATCATTCATGGCGGTTCAAACTCAGGCTTTCGGCTTGATGCGGAATACTTCGACGCCGACCGAGCGGCAGTCGGGATAGGCATCGGGTTTTTCGGAAGATACCCGCACCGCACGCACTCGCGGGTGCTCCAGCAAGGCGTTGACGAGGTCGTCGCACAAGGTTTCCTGCAAATGGATATGGCCTTGCGCCATGCGCTTTGCCACGGTGTTGCGCATGAAATTGTAATCCAGCACGTCATCCATATGGTCTTTGGTCGGCGTCGACAGCGCCAACGGTACAAACAGGTCGACATTGATCAGCGCGCGCTGCGTGCCTTGTTTCTCGGATTCGTAGACGCCGATATTGATCTGCACTTCGTAGTCGCGCAGGAACAGGCGACGGCAATCGCTAAGGTCGGGATGGATGAGTGCGGAGAGCATGGTTTTTTCAGTGAGGTTGGAACAGTTGGCCTGGTGCGGCAGTCGTGTCCCGTGGATGAGCTTGCAAATGTTGACCGCCATCGACCAGCAGCGTGCTGCCGGTAATTGCGGAGGAGGCGGCGATAAAGCAGACTGTCGCCGCGATATCTTCCAAAGTGGCTGGATCCGCGGCCTGCAGCGCCAGTTCCTGGCCGCCGGCGTTGGTCACTGCCAGCGCCGGAACGACGGCCACTACCCGTACCTGCGGCGCGAAGGCTTGCGCCAGCAAGGTGGTGGCGGTGTGTAGCGCAGCTTTGGACAAAGTATAGGATAAAAAATCCGGCTGCGGATTGAACAGTTTTTGGTCAAGCAGGTTGATCACCACCGCTTGTGCGCCCGGGGTCTTGAGCGTTGCCGAATACAATTCCTGCGCCAGCTGCAGCGGGGCGGCCAGGTTGTCTTGCATGTGGCGCGCCAGGCCGGCGGATGAAAATGCGGACGCGCTGTCGTGTTCGATATGGCTGGCGTTGTTGACGATGCAACGGACCTCGCCCAGCGCGGCCGCAACGCGGGGCAGCAGCGTGCCGATCGCGTTTTCCTGGTCCAGACGACAACCGATAGCGACCGCTTGGGCGCCTAGCGCCTGGCATTCCTGCAGCAAAGCCGTGAGCGCCGCCGATGCATGGTCTTCCTGATAATGCAGCGCCAGGCGCCAGCCCTCCCGCGCCAGCGCCAGCGCGATGGCACGGCCGACCGCATTGGCGGCGTCGGTGACAAGGGCTACGGCGGGTGGCTGATGGACTGGCATTGGCATGGCGTATTGTTGTTTTGTTATTGACGGTTTACGGGTTAAAGGAGCGTGGGGCCGAGGTACAAATTAAACTTTGGCATCGAGTGCTTTGCGCTTTAGCGTTATCTCCTACAATAGCGCCATGCAATTGCAATTACCCGAAGCTTCGGTCGAAGCACAGCGCGCGTCGCGCCTGTTACACAATCTGATCGCCACTGAAATCCGCCTGCAACACGGCTGGATTTCGTTCGCACGTTATATGGAACTGCTGCTGTACGCGCCGGATCTCGGTTATTACAGCGGCGGTGCGGCAAAACTGGGCAAAGACGGTGATTTTACAACCGCGCCCGAAATTACGCCGCTTTTTGGCGCAACTTTGGCGCATTTGGCAACAGAATTGCTCATTTCATCGCCCGCATTGCAGCCGCAGATACTCGAATTCGGCGCTGGCAGCGGTCAGCTGGCTTTCGATATCCTGAGCGAATTGGCGGCCGGTTCGGATAAACAGACCTCGCTGCAGGCTTATTTCATTATCGAATTGTCAGCGGAACTGCGCGCGCGCCAGCAGCTGAAATTGCGCGAATTTCCGCAAGTACAGTGGCTTGACCGTTTGCCCGAGGCGTTTTCCGGCGTGGTGCTTGGCAACGAAGTGCTGGATGCGATGCCAGTGGAACTGGTGGTGCTGGGCGAGCAAGGGCAGGGCTGGCAGCAGCGTGGCGTCGGCCTGACAGGCGATGATGATCAATTTGTCTACATCGACCGCCCCGCCGATCCAGCCTTGATCGCCCAGATTCCTGAGGCCGATACGTTGACGCCGGGCCACCTGACAGAAGTGCATCCGGTGGCCATCGGCTTCATGCATTCGCTGGCCGCCATGCTGAAAGCGGGGCAGGGCGGCGTCGCCATCTTCTTCGATTACGGTTTTCCGGCGGCGGAATATTATTTGCAGCAACGCGACCAAGGCACCCTGATGTGCCATTATCGCCATCATGCGCATCCCGATCCGTTCTATATGCCGGGTTTGCAGGATGTGACTGCACACGTGGATTTCACCGCGATGGCTGTGGCCGCACTGGATTCCGGGCTGGAGCTGCTGGGTTACAGCAGCCAGGCCGCGTTCTTGCTGGAAGCGGGGATCGGCGAATTGCTGTTACGTACGCCGCCGGAAAACGCCTTGCAATACCTGCCACAAGCCAATGCCATGCAAAAGCTGGTGTCGCCGGCCGAGATGGGCGAATTGTTCAAGGTGCTGGTGGTAGGCGCAGGAGCAGAGTTGCCTGAGCGTTTCAGCCGCCATGACCGCAGCCACCGGCTATAAGGCTTAGCATGACTCTCTACCTTGAAAGCGCCACATGATTCGCTGGATGCTGGTGATTTTCGTCGCCGTGATCGTGTTTTCCAGCGCCTTGCCCTGGCTGGAAAAGCTCGGCCTCGGCCGCTTGCCTGGCGACTTGCGCTTCACCCTGTTCGGCAAGAAATTCTCGCTGCCGTTTGCCTCGACCGTCTTGCTGTCGGTGGTGATTTTCCTGCTGGTGCGCATACTGTAAGCGCCCTGCAAGCTCAGATGCCAAACAAGGGATTGACCAATTCGGGTGGTCGTGCAATCACTGCACGCTGCCGGTAAACCACAATCGGCCGTTGCAGCAATTTCGGATGGGCCGCCACGGCTTCCAGCAATGCCGCCTCATCGGCTTGCGCCAGATTGAGCGCGGCATATTCCGGCTCGTTGTCGCGCAGCATGGCGCCAACCGGACCGCCCAAGGTTCGATGCAAAGCCTGCAGCTGCGCCAGCGTCAACGGCGTCTTCTGGTAATCGACGACCTCCAGCTTGAGTTTCTGTTGCGCGCTGAACTGTTCGGCAATCGCCAGGGCCGCGCGCGATTTCGAGCAGCGCGGGTTGTGGTAAATCGTGATCATGGTGTTTCCTTGGTGGTTTGATCCAGTGGCAATACCTCGTCATCCCAACCACTGGCGGGCATATCCTCGCGCAGGATGCGGTCGTGCGCAAACATTTCTTCGAGTTCTTCGCGCGCTTGCTTGGCGATCGAGACGATTTGCTGCTGGTCCTTTTGATGCGGGTACATGTCGTGCAGGGTTTGCAGGTTGTGTGCACGGAATTTCATGGCGGCCTGACGCGCCCGGTAGGCGCCGAAACCCAGCTTGCGCAAGGCTTCGCGGCCCAGCAGCAGCGCCGATTCGAAGGTTTCGCGTTCGATCACGTTCACGCCGAGATCCATCAAATCAAAATAATGCGTGACGTTGCGGGCGCGCGCAACGATGGGCAGGTCGGGATATTCCTGGCGCACCGCCGCCACCAGTTTCAGACTGCCTTCGATATCGTCCAGCGCCACCACCAGTAGGCGCGCCTTGGCGATGCCGGCGGCGTGCATCAGGTCGATGCGGGTGGCGTCGCCGTAGAACACTTTAAAACCGAAGCGGCTCAGCAGTTCGATCTGGTCGGGGTCGTGATCCAGCACGGTCAGGCCTATTTTGTTGGCGTGCAGCAGGCGCCCGATGATCTGGCCGAAGCGGCCGAAGCCGGCAATGATCACAGGGTTTTCGTTATCGTCGATGTCGTCGTCCGGACGCTTCAGCGCATTCAGGAAATACGGCGCGATGAGTTTGTCGTACAGCACCAGCAGCAAAGGTGTGGTGACCATCGACAAGGCCACCACCACCACCAGGATCGACGAGGTTTCGTCCGAAAACACGCGGGCGGTGGCGGCTGCGCCGAACACCACGAAGGCGAACTCGCCGCCTTGCGAGAGCAGCGCCGCGAACAGGAATTGCTGGGCGCGGGCGATCTGGAATACTTTGCTGAGCAGGTACAGCACAGTGAGCTTGATCGCCAGGAAGCCGGCCACCAGCCCCAGGATCAGCCATGGCCGCGTCAGCAGCAGGCCGAAATCGACCGACATGCCGACTGCGATAAAGAACAAGCCCAGCAGCAAGCCCTTGAACGGCTCCAGGTCGGTTTCCAGCGCATGCCGGTATTCCGAGTCGGCCAGCAGCACGCCGGCCAGGAAGCTGCCCAGGGCCATCGACATGCCAACCGATTCCATCAGCAGGCCGATAGCGATCACCAGCAGCAGCGCAAAGGCGGTAAAGATTTCGCGCAGCTCGGTGGCCGCAATCAGCCGCAGCAGCGGCCGGATCAGATAGCGACCGCCGATGATCAGCGTGGCGATCACCGCCACCACCTTGAGGCCGCCGATCCAGCCCTCGCCGCTGCCATGCGCGACAGCCACCCCCAATAGCGGCACGATGGCAATCATCGGGATCGCGGCTATATCCTGGAACAGCAAGATGGCAAAGCCGGCGCGGCCGGCGGGGGTGCTGGTCAGCTTGCGTTCATTGATGGTGGCGAGGGCGATTGCGGTAGAGGACAGCGACATGCCGAGCGCGGCGATGAGGGCGGTTTTCCAGTCGACGCCGACCGCCACCGCTGCGCCAAACAGCGCCAGCGACACCAGGGTGACCTGAGCCGTGCCCCAGCCGAAAATCGAGCGCCGCAGCGACCACAGGCGCTTGGGGTCCAGTTCCAGGCCGATCATGAATAACAGTAGCACCACGCCGAATTCGGAAAAATGCAGGATATCTTCGACGTTATCGATCAGGCGCAAGCCCCAGGGACCGATCGCCATGCCGGCCAGCAGATAGCCAAGTACCGCGCCGAGTCCCAGACGCTTGGCGATCGGCACTGCCGCGACCGCCGCAGCCAGGTAAATCAATGCATTGAATAAGAGATTCTGTTCCATCGATCTAGCCCGGTTGTTCTGTGAGTTGGATTGCCGTGGCGGCGACATCTGTTGCCGGCATCTCGGGCCAGTTCGGATAGGTCGCCAGCCGTTTGCGGTAGGTCTCGATATACGCCGCCAGGGTTTTCTGGTTGACCTGATGCGCGCCGAACAGCAAGTGCGGCGGCAGCCAGTTCATGCCGCACAGCTGCGCGGTTTGCTGGAATGCAGGCAGAAAGGCGGAGAAGGGCATCAGGTTGTGTCCTTCAGCCTGGTAAGACCGTTCCGAGCCGCCCAATGTGGCCACCAGCCAGAAATCCTTGCCGCGCAAGGCGTCGCCACCGGGACCATAGGCCCAGCCAGGCGTGAAGACCGAATCGACCCATTGCTTCAGCAGCGCCGGCATGCTGTACCACTGGATCGGGTGCTGGAACACCACCAGGTCCGCTTCTTGCAGGAGCGCTTGCTCGCGCCGCACCGGGATATGAAAATCAGGATATAGCTCGTAAAGATCGTGTACCTTGACATTCGGCACCTTGGCGGCGGCCTCGGCCATGCGGCGGTTGGCGCGCGAGTGATGCGGCGTCGGGTGCGCATACAGGATCAGGGTTTGCGGCGGTTTGGTCATGGTCGGCAATGGTGGTTCTGGAAGGAGTCGATGATTAGATAAGGGAAAATGGCTTAGCCGACAGGAGATTCAGAATGAACTGATCATGAAAACAATGCTCACACACCAATCGAGCCTATACTTTGGCAAGCGGTTTTTTTGACCGGCCTTGGTGGCGATGCGCTGTTTATTTGCAGCCACATGCTAGCAGTACTTTCTCAAACATTTTTACTTCTGACAATTCCTGATAAATATGTCTGACAATAAACCGAGTGATCCGACCAGCGATTCAGCAAGTTCCGTTCCCGATGAAGCGGCCGCAGACAAACCTGTCATCGCCGCTGAACCCGGTCCGGCTGCACCGGTGCCGGACGCCGTCAAGGAGTCTGTGCAAGCGCAACCGTCCGCAACCCAGCCACCGCCGGCAGCACAGCCGCAACCGGCGGCAGCAAACGTTTTCAAGAACGCCGACGACTCCGCTCCCTGGCCACAAACCTGGAAGCTGATCGCGGCGAGGTTCCGTGCGCTGTCCGACAAAGCCGGCCGGCGCATGATGCAACGGACCTTGAAGATCGGCATCTCGGCGCGGATTTTCCACCCGGAAGAGGGTGCCAAAGGCTTGCGTGGTCGTACCTTGCAATATCTGGAGGAATCGATCGCACAATGGGTAATGTCGCGCAATGTGCTGGTGTTTATGATTCCTACAGTCAACACCAACGGCCTGGTCCATCCCAGTTCGATCCGTCTGCGCGATTACGCCAAGCATCTCGACGGCCTGGTGCTGCAAGGCGGCGCCGACGTTTCGCCGCAAAGCTACGCGCAAGCCGCGACCCGGCCGGAATGGGGCGGCGACCGGGTGCGCGACATGTACGAGCTGGAGCTGCTGCATGAATTCATCGAAGCCGGCAAGCCGGTGCTGGGGATTTGCCGTGGTTGCCAGTTGATCAATGTCGCGTTCGGCGGCACCTTGTACCAGGACATCGCCACCGATGTGCCGACTTCGATCAAGCACGTGAACGACGAATACGACCGCCTGCACCACGCGATCCAGTTCCCGCCAGGTTCCTCGTTGGCAACTTTGTTCAATACACAAGGCGGTGAACAAAACGAATGGGTGGTGAACTCCATCCATCACCAGGCGGTACGCGATCTGGGACGCGATCTGACGGTGGAAGCCATCTCCGGCAGCGACAACATCGTCGAGGCAATTCGTTACCGCAAGGCAGCTTTTGTCATGGGTTTGCAATGGCATCCTGAATTTCACCGGGCAGGCGGCCCGCAGTTGCTGGATTGCACGCCAATCCTCGATGGATTTTTAAGAGCTGCGCGCGAGACGCGTTTCTGATATTATCTCGCGCCTTGGCCGGTGAAGTGTTTAAAATCACTTTTCCCCGATTCCGGCCTGGCCCGATGTTATTGCAACGGGGAAATTGAAAAACTAAGAAATATTTAGAAGAAATCGATTTCCATAGTTGACACTCGAAGGGTGCTTTACTATAATCTGGGGTTCCCTGCGGAGAGGTGGCCGAGTGGTTAATGGCAGCAGACTGTAAATCTGCCCTCTTACGAGTACGCTGGTTCGAATCCAGCCCTCTCCACCATTTTGGGAAGAAGTAAAAAGCAGTTGCGGTAAAAATTGTTGCGGCGGTAGAAGTGAAGTGAGCTGAATTGAAATGATCTCGCGGGTGTAGCTCAATGGTAGAGCTGAAGCCTTCCAAGCTTATGACGAGGGTTCGATTCCCTTCACCCGCTCCAGTAGATTTGGCAAGAACAGCAAGAACATTAAGTTGGGCGTGTTGTTAATAACGAAAACGCGCGTACAGCATAGCCCTTGTAGCTCAGTGGTAGAGCACTCCCTTGGTAAGGGAGAGGCCACGTGTTCGATCCACGTCAAGGGCACCAGATTTTAGTATCTCGGTTTTATTTTCGGCGCCGGCACTGGCGTCGTAAAAGTTGGATGTCACAATTGATTCGAGTCGCAATACAAGTTGTTATTGATTCGGGTTTTCAATCTGTAAGACGGTCGGGCGCTGGCCTGAACATTCTCATCAAATCTTTAGGAGTCTAAGATGGCAAAAGGCAAGTTTGAGCGGACCAAGCCGCACGTCAACGTCGGCACTATCGGCCACGTCGACCACGGCAAGACCACGCTGACAGCGGCGATCGCGACAGTATTGTCGAAGAAATTTGGCGGCGAAGCCAAAGCGTACGATC
>NZ_JBDTCG010000105.1:0-49507 GCF_039923675.1 Collimonas sp. | reverse complement strand
CATGCTCTGGATCAAATCGCTGCATATCGTCTTCATCGCGTCCTGGTTTGCCGGCCTGTTCTACCTGCCGCGCATCCTGGTCAACCTGGCGCAGGAAACCAACCCGGTCGCCACGCAACGATTGCTGCTGATGGCGCGCAAGCTGTATCGCTTCACGACCATGCTGGCGCTGCCGGCGATTTTATTCGGCGCCTGGATGTGGCTGGGCTACGGTATCGGCAAAACCGGCCCTGGCAACGGCTGGATGCATGCCAAGCTGTTTTTGGTGCTCCTGGTGATCGGCTACCACCATGCCTGCGGCAGCCTGCTCAAGAAATTCGAAAAGGGCGTCAATACCCGCAGCCATGCCTGGTTCCGCTATTTCAATGAAATCCCGGTCATCTTGCTGCTGGCGATTGTGATCCTGGTCGTTGTCAAACCGTTCTAACCTTACCCTGGAACCAGCCATGAGCAAGCTTTGTGAATATTATTTCGCGCCGCATTCACCCTTCGCCTATCTGGGCCACGCGCGCCTGGTTGCTTTAGCCAAACAGTACAATGTCAAAATTGCATTGAAGCCTTGCGACTTGTCGAAGGTCTTCAATACTTCGGGCGGCCTGCCGTTGGCCAAACGCGCCCCTCAGCGCCAGGCTTACCGGCTAGAGGAACTACGGCGCTGGAGCGACTATCTGCAAGTGCCGTTGAATCTGCAGCCGACTTTCTTCCCGGTGCAAAGCGATAATGCGGCAAAACTCATCATCGCCGTGCAACTGGCGCATGGAACGGAAGCCGCCCTGGCGCTGACCGGCGCTATAATGCGGGCTGTCTGGGCAGAACAGCGCAATATCGCCGATGACGCCACGCTGGCTGCGATTGCCTCGGAACTTGGCCATGACGGCAAAACCTTGCTGAAGTCGGCAGAAACCGCCAGCGTCCAGAGCGAATTCGATCGTTTTACCGAGGAGGCGATTTCCGCCAGCATCTTCGGCGCCCCTTGGTATGTGGTTGATGGCGAGGCATTCTGGGGCCAGGACCGGCTGGATTTCGTCGAGCGCGCCTTCGCCAGATAGATTTTGTATTTTCATTAAAGCAGTTCAGGGAGACTCGAAAACCTAGAGAGTCTCCCGTTTTCACCTCTACGGATAAAGGGTTCCCCACCATGTCGCACCAATCTACTGATAAACACTCCTATTTCTGCCCTTGCCCGCGCGGCCTGGAAGGCGCACTGGCAGAGGAACTGAATGAAATCGCCCAATTCGGCGCGCCTGCCGTGACCCTCAAGGTACATACCCAGGTTCCCGGCGGCGTGCATTGTTCCGGCTTGCTGAGCGACGCCTGGCGCATCAACCTGCACTCGCGGATTGCCAGCCGGGTGCTGCTGCGCCTGACGCACGGCGCCTACAAGAACGAAAACGATATCTACGACATGACGCTGGAACAGGAATGGGAAAGCTGGTTTCCGGTCAGCCACACCATCCGCGTCGACGTCACTGCAGTGAAATCGCCGTTACGCAGCCTGCAATTCACCACGTTGAAGATCAAGGATGGCATCTGTGATCGTTTCCGCGACCTGTGCAATGAACGGCCGTCAGTCGACACCGGCACGCCGGACATGCGCATCGTCGGCTTTCTCGACGCCCATAATTTCACTCTGTACCTCGATACTTCCGGCGAAGCCCTGTTCAAGCGCGGCTGGCGCGCCGAAACCGGCGATGCGCCGCTGCGTGAAAACCTGGCCGCCGGCCTGCTGCGCACTTCCGGCTGGAAGCCCGGCACTGTCCTGTTCGACCCGATGTGCGGTTCGGGCACGATCCTGATCGAGGCAGCCCAGATCCTGGCAGGTATTCCAGCCGGCGCCCGTCGTCATTTTGCGTTTGAAAAATTCAACGATTTCGAGAGCGCCAAATGGCAGGCCATCAAAGGCAGCTTCAAACCCAACCCTTTGCCGACGACACCAACCATTTTCGGCAGCGACATCTCCGGCGACATGGTACAGATTGCGGCAAACAACCTGCGCAATGCGGGCATCCTGTTTGAAGTGCCGATCAAACAGATCGAAGCGCAGGAAGTCAAGCCGCCCAACGATGCAGAGAGCGGCATCATGCTGACCAACCCGCCGTATGGCGAGCGGATCGGCGTGCGCGGCGACAGCACCCTGAGCAGCGACGACTTGCTGACGGCCTTCTTCACCGCCTTCAGCACCACGCTGAAACAGCGCTTTGCCGGCTGGAGCATCTTCCTGTTCTCGGCCGATCTCGGCTTGCCCAAGCTGCTGCGCCTGAAAGAAGCGCGCAAGACACCGTTTTTCAACGGCGCCCTGGAATGCCGCCTGTTCCGCTTCGATATGGTGGCGGGTTTCAATCGTCGCGAGGCGGCCAAGCCCAAGGCTGAATGATAATCTGCTCCAATTAGCAATTTCCCCTTAAACAAGCGCATTCTTTGCGCTTGTTTTACATCCTGCTTCCCCTCCCCCTCCCCTTCATCAATGACGTTGCTGCTGTGCTTTAGCGCCGGCCCAGGCACTTTATTGTTCGCAAAGCATGATTCTGTAGCGCCCCGGCACGATGCGCTAAAAGCACTTGCATTCCAGGCTCAAGTAGCCAATAATACAAATACGAATTGTTCGCATTTACAGAAAGGACTATTATGAGCCACTCGATACGACGTGAAGTACAGCTTGAGAAAGCCCCGGTATCCAGCATCACGAAGTCAGTTGCATCTGCGGTCACACGTATCAAGAGCCAGGATCTGTTCAAACAAATGCGTGAACTTGAAATCGATCATGGCGGCAGGATCTACAAACTCAGGCTGACCCAGCTGAACAAGCTGATCCTGACAGCGTAAGGGATCGCAAAAGCAGTTTTCATTTGCCAGAACTTGTGAAGCCCGCCTGCAGCAAACGGAAGCCAGCCAGCGAGTCACACCAGGAGTACTTGATGGTTTCGGAGAAAATCAATCGGGCTTTCGTAGAGCCCAACAGTGCACCGGCGCAACCGGAACTGCTGGTCTCGGCGGTATTGCACCTGATGTCGCATTACACCGCGAACAGCCAGGAAACCAGCGCTTGCGTCAAGCTGGCCTCGGTGATCGAGCGGCATTTGAAGGCGCTGGCCGATTTGCCGAATCTGGCGCCGGTGTTGCGCGCCACCTGTCAGCAGTTGTCGGAGCAATGGGGCACGGTAGTGGAGAGCACCATGCCGCTGCCGGAAAAACACAATCTGTTCAGCAGGTTAGTAGCCGGCAATCGGGTGTTTTAGAGAAGTATCGATAAACCATAAGGCCGCACCAGCATCTTTGTCGGCCGATTCTTAATTTTAATCTGCCTTCCACTATGGCAGTAGGGTGCAAAATGATTGTTTGTGTATGCAACAACGTTTCTGATAGAAAAATCCGGCAGGCTGTCGATTCGGGCATGACTTCCATGTCTGAATTACGCGAGAACCTGGGCATTGCCACCTGCTGCGGCAAGTGCCATTCTTGTGCAAAAAGCGTGCTGCGCGAGTGTCTGGATAACCAGGCGCCCGCAGCCCTCCGTCACGTTCATGCAATGGTGTTTCAACAAAACATACAAGCCGCTTGATGTCAGATGGAATGAGCGCAACCATGTCGTCAGTAGCAACCAGCCATCCTGCGCTTGCATGGAAAAGAATCAAACGTATCGGCCCGCTAGGCACGATCCTGCTGCTCCACGTCGCCTTCTTCTGGGCGCTGGAAAGCGGCTTGATCCATCAAGCTGCGCAAGTCATGCCGAAGGAAATCTTCGCCAGCTTCATCACGCCGGAAAAAGCGCCTGAACCGCCGCCGCCCATACCGCAGCCGGCAGCGCCGAGAACCGTCGCCATCGTAAAAAAGAGCATTACCCCTCCGCGTCCGACGCCGGTCATCAACAACACACCATCGGAGACAGCAATTTCTGTGCCGACGCCATCGCCACAGCCCCGCGAAGAAACGCCGCCAGCTGCGACCGCCCCGGCGCCGGCGCCAGTTACAGCGCCGCCACAGCCACGCACGATTACCTCCGGCGTCGAATACATCCAGCCGCCCGATGTGAAATATCCGGCGACTTCCAAGCGCATGGGTGAGGAAGGCAAGTCGATCATCCGGGTCCTGATCAATGAAAAAGGACGTGCCGAACGAGTCGAAGTGCAGAAATCGTCTGGTTCGGCCCGTCTCGACGACGCCGCCAAGGAAGCCGTCATGCGCGCCTTGTTCAAACCCTATACGGAAGATGGCAAGGCGCTGCCGGTATTTGCCATCGTGCCGATCAATTTTCAGCTATCCAATTAATCAAAGGCGCTGCCGGGCTTGGCCCGGCATAACGTCAGCCGCACTCACAATACAGTTACAAGGGGAAAGTCATCATGGAAGCAAGTCCATACGGATTAGAGGCGCTCTGGAGCCAGGGCGATTTCGTCATCAAAAGCGTTGCTGTGCTATTGGTCGCGATGTCGATCGCATCATGGTACGTGATATTGACCAAGGCATTGCAGATCTTGCGCTTCCAGCGCGCCGCCCACGCCGCCGGCCACCAGTTCTGGGACACCACCAGCCTGCCGGAAGGGATTGCCACGCTGGGCACCGAAAACCCGTTTGCCGAAGTAGCGCAAGCCGGCGTCTCCTCGATGCGCCATCACGCCGCGCACAAAGGCCATCTGCACGACCAGTTATCCGTCAGCGACTGGGTCACCCTTTCCCTACGACAAGCGATCGACGAGGTCTCAGGCAAGCTGCAGGCCGGCATGGCGGTACTGGCTTCGGTCGGCTCGACAGCGCCTTTTGTGGGCTTGTTTGGCACCGTATGGGGCATTTATCACGCGCTGGTGTCGATCGGTACTTCCGGCCAGGCCAGCATCGACAAGGTCGCCGGTCCGGTCGGCGAAGCGCTGATCATGACTGCGCTCGGCCTGGCGGTGGCGATTCCGGCCACCTTCGGCTATAACGCCCTGGTGCGCGGCAATAAAACCATCATCGCTAAACTGAATAAATTCGGCTTCGACCTGCATGCGCTGTTTGTGACCGGTTCCCGCTCCAGCAATAATGAAGCTGACGGCGCCAGCGGCGTCAACGGTTCCGGCAATGGCGCCAAGCTGGTCGCCGTGAAAGGTGCATGATGGGCATGGGTTCCCTGTCCGATTCGGACGACGATTTCAATCCGGAAATCAACACCACGCCGCTGGTGGACGTCATGCTGGTGCTGCTGATCATCTTCATCATGACCATTCCGGTGATGAACCATGCGGTCAAGATCGATCTGCCGCGTGCGACCAACCAGCCGGACCAGACCAAGCCGGAAAACATCAACCTGGCGATCGATGCCGACGGCAAGCTGTTCTGGAATGAAGAAGCGATCGACCGCAACGAACTGACTTCACGAATCGCGGTAGCGGCGCAAAAACAGCCGCAACCGGAGCTGCATTTGCGGGCAGCGCGCACCGTGCAATATGAAAAGGTCGCACAGGTGATGGCCGCAGCCCAGTCTGGCGGCCTCGGGAAAATCGGTTTCGTTACCGAGCCCGACGCCAAGTAAGGCTTGCCGCCGTCATCATCTTCCAGAGCCCTTGCATCAGCCATGCACGGGCTCTATTTACGTCTGGCGACGACAAAGGCAGCGCCCTTCCCTGTTTCACCGATGCACAAATCACAATGAAAATGATTCGCGCTATCTAATGATGAAAAAGCTTTTTGCATGCGCTATCATGGCTGCGATTTCGGTTGAATTTCGGTAAAACGACGCTCCGATCCTGTGAGAAGCCGGCATAAATACTGCGTTCCCGTACTTTATTGCCGCCCCACTCTGCCCCAATATCATAGCGAGGTCCCCATGCAAGGCGAAAAACAAATCATCACGCTGCTCAATGCGCAGCTCACCAACGAACTGACAGCGATCAACCAGTACTTCCTGCATGCCCGCATGTACAAGCACTGGGGCCTGGAAAAGCTCGGCAAGAAGGAATACGAAGAGTCGATCGGCGAAATGAAACACGCCGACAAGCTGATCGACCGCATCCTGATGCTGAATGGCTTGCCGAACCTGCAAGCATTGCACAAGCTGATGATCGGCGAATCGACGCCGGAAATGCTGCAATGCGACTTGAAGCTGGAACAGGCCGCGCAAAAAACCGTCAAGGAAGGCATCGCCGCTTGTGAAAAAGCCAGTGACTATGTATCGCGCGAACTGTTCGTGGAAATCCTCGAAGATACCGAAGAACATATCGACTGGCTGGAAACCCAGCTCGACCTGATCGACAAGGTCGGCCTGCAAAACTTCCTGCAAAGCCAGATGGACGCCTGATTGGCGCTCTGAAGCGGCTCCGGCCACCAATGCAAAGCGGCTCCCGACGTGATGTCGGGAGCCGCTTTTTTTCGTGCTTACTGCACCGCGGCCAGCAAGCTGCGCATCACGGTATCGGGGTTCAATTGCGCCCCTGTTACCTCGACCAGCTTCCGCTTGCTGGTCTGGCCGTGCGTAATGCTCACCTTGCTGCGCGGTACATCGAGCGTCTCCGCCAGAAAGCGGATCAGGGCTTCATTTGCCTTGCCTTCGATCGGCTGGGCTTGCAGGCGTACCTTCAGCACATCGTCCAGCGGCCCGATTACCTGGCTTTTCTTGGCATTCGGCGTCACCTGCAGCGCCAGGCGCACACCGCCGCCTATCGCCGAGCACCAGGCCGCAGCGGGTTCGGCAAGCGCGCCGGTGAATGCCTTGCGGTTCATGCCACCGTCATGATCAGATAAATCACCAGTTGGTGCACCACGCGCAAAAGTATCAGGGCCACCAGCGGCGACAGGTCGACGCTGCCGATCAACGGGACAATCCTGCGCAAGGGCCGCAGCAGTGGTTCATTCAGCGCCCGTACGAAGGGCGCCAGAGGAGCATTCGGGTTGACCCAGCTGAAGATCGCTTCAATGATCAGCAATGCGATCAGTCCGTAAAAGATCCACTGGAAAAACAGTAATGCCGACAAGCTGAAAATCAGGGAAGCGTTGAACGCCGACCTGACGCCAAGCTCCAGCAAAATGCAGATGACGGCGACCAGCACCGCACCGATCAGGCTGGCCCAATCGTAGCCGCCTACCCCTGGCAACACCCGCCGCAGCGGCTTTACCGCCCAGTCAGACAGGGTGAAAATGAATTGTGCAAGCTGCTGCGGCGGCCGTACGCGCACCGCCTGAATCCAGAATCGAAGCAACAGGACGCCGCCCAGGACGCTGGCGATGGTTTCGATAATCAAGGTAAATATATTCTGCAACACGACGTGTTTCCTTTTCCAGATGGGGCAATGATTCGGACCGGCCCGCAGCAGCGTAAGCCGGACCGTGCAGCCAATATACTAGAACTCATTTGATAAATCTTGGCGATATACGTTCTCCTGAGATGCTCGAATACGGGAGAAAAAATACCGAGCGGAGGGAAAGCGGCCGCAAATCGGGAAAATAATGTTCTGCCCGCCATCATAGCCGCTATTCCAGCTTGATCTGAATACACGCCGCCGGCGCGCTGCGGCGCCAATTGCGTTGAGGGATATCGCCAGTCTGCGTCTACCCCTGAAAAATAAAAACCCGCTGGACAGCACTAGGCTATACAGCGGGCGATGCATCTGAATCAGATCAGATGCGCTGGCAATTCCCGATTAAGGGCGTGTGCCAGTTGGAAACGGCCAGGCCGCTGCCGGGTTGAGCACAGTCTTGGCTGGCTCAACTGCTGCAGGTTTTGCTGCCGCTGGCTTCTTGGCTGCAGGTTTCGCAGCCTTCTTGACAGCTGGCTTAGCTGCTGCTGCAGGCTTGGCGGCAGGTTTCGCTGCTGCCTTAGCTACCGGCTTTTTTGCTGCTGGCTTAGCCGCGACTTTCTTAGCTGCCGGCTTTTTTGCCGCTGGTTTAGCTGCTGCTTTCGCTACTGGCTTTTTCGCTGCAGGTTTAGCTGCTGCTTTCGCTGCCGGTTTTTTTGCTGCAGGTTTAGCTGCTGCTTTCTTGGCTACCGGTTTTTTCGCTGCAGGTTTAGCTGCCGCTTTCTTAGCTACTGGCTTTGCTGCTGCTTTAGCTACTGGCTTCTTAGCTACGGCTTTCTTAGCAACCGGCTTCTTAGCTGCTGGTTTAGCTGCTGCTTTTGCTTTAGCGACTGGCTTCTTCGCTACGGCCTTTTTAGCAACTGGCTTTTTAGCTGCTGGCTTTGCTGCGGCTTTGGCTGCAGGTTTCGCTGCTGCTTTAGCTACCGGTTTTTTCGCTACAGCTTTTTTAGCAACTGGCTTTTTAGCTGCTGGTTTAGCTGCTGCTTTAGCTACTGGCTTCTTGGCCGGAGCTGCTTTTTTTGCAGCGGGTTTCTTCGCTGCGAGTTTCTTTGTTGCTGTTGCCATTTTGTTTCTCCTTCACGTGATGGAAAAAATCAAGCTCCAAGTTGGAAACCCGACGAACCCATCGCGAT
Source organism: Collimonas sp. (assembly GCF_039923675.1). Taxonomy (GTDB): domain Bacteria; phylum Pseudomonadota; class Gammaproteobacteria; order Burkholderiales; family Burkholderiaceae_D; genus Collimonas. Next base: position 41,109 of record NZ_JBDTCG010000105.1, on the reverse strand, counting down.
GGGAACGGCGGATTATTCATCGGCGCAATCAACTCTGCTTGCGCTAATGAATTCGGCACCAGCTGAACTGCTCCATCCCCTCATTGATGCAGCACTTCAGCCATTATCGGCTAGGGCCTTTTCACCAGTTCCAATACTGGTGAGTAGGTATTCGCGACACCTGTCGGCGGCGATCCTTAGCCAAAAAAACGCCAGCGGCTAAGCCGGCGTCGGAATTCTGTTACAAAAATTTTTAGATTTTTCCAAAGAAAACGCCGCCAAACCCGATTGAATCGGGGTAAGCGGCGACAACAGATAAGTACGTTTCTGTCTTTGGTTGTTCATTAAGTTTGGAAATCACCTTTCAGTTTGCAGACTTTTTTATGTACTAAGCGCTGCAGGTCTCCTCACCTCATCCATCCACTACAATAATTCTTGTCCGAGATCTGAAGCCTTTATTCCCAGTTCAGTGCACCGCCGGTTTGGTATTCGATTACACGAGTCTCAAAAAAGTTGCGTTCTTTTTTCAGATCGATCATCTCACTCATCCAGGGGAAGGGATTTTCTTCCTGAGGGAACATCGGGTCCAGTCCGATCTGTTGCGCGCGGCGATTTGCGATGAACCGCAAATACCCTTTGAACATTGGCGCATTCAAACCGAGCACTCCACGCGGCATTGTATCCTCTGCGTAGCGATATTCCAACTCCACTGCGCTTAAAAACAACGCTTTAATTTCGTCGCGGAATTCCGGCGTCCACAAATGCGGGTTTTCCATCTTGATCGTGTTGATCAAATCGATCCCGAAATTGCAGTGCATCGACTCGTCGCGCAGAATGTATTGATACTGTTCGGCGGCGCCCATCATCTTGTTCTGACGGCCCAGCGCAAGGATCTGCGTGAATCCGACGTAGAAGAAAAGTCCTTCCATGATGCAGGCAAACACGATCAGCGAGCGCAGCAATTTCTGATCGTTTTCCGTCGTGCCGGTCTTGAACTCGGGATCGGTCAGCGTATTGATGAAGGGAATCAGGAACTCGTCTTTGTCGCGGATCGATTTGACTTCGTGATACGCATTGAAGATTTCCGCTTCGTCCAGACCCAGCGATTCCACGATGTATTGATAGGCGTGGGTGTGGATCGCTTCTTCAAAAGCCTGGCGCAACAGGTACTGGCGGCATTCCGGCGCAGTGATGTGGCGGTAGGTGCCGAGCACGATATTGTTGGCGGCGAGCGAGTCGGCGGTGACGAAAAATCCCAGGTTGCGCTTGACCAGGCGGCGTTCGTCGTCGGTCAGGCCGTTCGGGTTCTTCCACAGCTCGATATCGCGCTGCATGTTGATTTCCTGCGGCATCCAATGGTTGGCGCAGCCGGCCAGGTACTTGTCCCAGGCCCATTTGTATTTGAACGGCACCAGCTGGTTGACGTCGGTATGGCCATTGATGATGCGCTTGTCGGCGGCATTCACGCGATGGGTGACATCGACCACGGGGGCTGGCACAGCTTGTCCCATCAGCGATGGATCCAGGACGGCGTCAGACATTTGCGGGCGAGCCGAAGGCGCAAACGCTGGCTGTGCGCCTTGCAGGTGTGGCTGCGGCTGTAATGGCAGGGCCGGAGCACGAGGAGCGGGTGCGGAACTTGTTTCTTCATCCCAGGAGAGCATTCTTTTTCCTTTTATCTTTCGCAGGGTGAGCACCTGTGCCCACCCTACTTTGCAATATGTCGTTTTATCTGAACAGCGTTACTGGCAGGCTTCGCACTCTTCAAACCCTGGATCGCCAGGACGCATGGTGCATGCAGGACCATCCAGCTCCATCGGCTCCGCAGCCGCAATTGGTGCAGTGCCGTAAGTCGCCGCCGCGCCGCCGCTGATGCCGCCATCTACCGACACTGCATTCAGTGCGCCGGTTTTCGAGGTCGACTTCTCGGTATGCGTCGCGCCGATGGTGCGCAGGTAGTAAGTGGTTTTCAAACCACGCAGCCATGCCAGCTTGTAGGTTTCATCCAGCTTCTTGCCCGATGCGCCTGCCATATAGATATTCAGCGATTGTGCCTGGTCGATCCATTTCTGGCGGCGCGATGCAGCTTCCACCAGCCAGGACGGCTCGACTTCAAATGCTGTTGCGTAGATGTCGCGCAGATCTTGCGGAATGCGGTCGATCTTGGCCAGGCTGCCGTCGAAATACTTGAGGTCGGAGATCATGACTTCATCCCACAGACCGCGCGCTTTCAAGTCCCGCACCAGGTATGCATTGATTTCAGTGAACTCGCCGGACAGGTTCGATTTCACGTACAGATTCTGGTAGGTCGGTTCGATACAAGCCGATACACCAATGATGTTCGAGATCGTCGCTGTCGGGGCAATCGCCACGCAATTCGAATTGCGCATGCCGAATTCCTTGATGCGGCCGCGCAGTTCAGTCCAGTCCAGCGCTGCCGACATGTCTACCTCAAGGTAGCCGCCGCGCTCTTCCGCCAGCAGTTTCACCGAATCCTGCGGCAGAATGCCTCGGTCCCACAAGGAACCGCGATAGCTGCTGTAACGGCCGCGCTCTTCCGCCAGTTCGGTCGATGCCCAATAAGCGTGGAAGCAGACGGCTTCCATCGACGTATCGGCAAATTCAACCGCTGCTTTCGAAGCGTAAGGCATGCGCATCATGTGCAGGCAATCCTGGAAACCCATGATGCCGAGACCAACCGGACGGTGCCGCAGATTGGAATCACGCGCCTTCTTCACTGCATAATAGTTAATATCGATCACATTATCCAGCATGCGCATCGCAGTATTGATGGTTTTCTGCAATTTGGCGTGGTCCAGCTGGCCGTCTTTCATGTGCGCCGGCAGGTTGACCGAGCCCAGATTGCAGACCGCGATCTCGGATTCGTTGGTGTTCAGCGTGATCTCGGTGCACAGATTCGAGCTGTGAACCATGCCGACGTGCTGCTGCGGCGAACGGATGTTGCATGGATCCTTGAAGGTGATCCATGGGTGGCCGGTTTCAAACAGCATCGACAGCATCTTGCGCCACAGGTCGAGCGCCTGGATCTTCTTGAACAGGCGCAGTTCGCCACGGGCAGCCTTGGCTTCGTAGCCGGTGTAGGCGGCTTCAAAGGCCTTGCCGACCTTGTCGTGCAGGTCCGGCGCATCGCTAGGCGAGAACAGGGTCCAATCGCCCTTTTCCATCACGCGCTTCATGAACAGGTCAGGAATCCAGTTGGCGGTGTTCATGTCGTGGGTACGGCGGCGGTCATCGCCGGTATTTTTACGCAGGTCGAGGAATTCCTCGATGTCCATGTGCCAGGTTTCCAGATAGGCGCAGACCGCGCCCTTGCGCTTGCCGCCCTGGTTGACTGCCACTGCAGTGTCGTTGACCACTTTCAGGAACGGCACCACGCCTTGCGACTTGCCGTTAGTGCCCTTGATGTGGGCGCCCAGCGAACGCACTGGCGTCCAGTCGTTGCCCAGGCCGCCGGCGTACTTGGCCAGCAAGGCGTTTTCCTTGATGGCTTCGTAGATGCCGTCGAGATCGTCGGCAACCGTCGTCAGGTAGCAGGACGACAGCTGCGAACGTTGCGTACCGGAGTTGAACAGGGTCGGCGTCGAGCTCATGAAGTCAAAGCTGGACAACAGATTGTAGAACTCGATGGCGCGCGCTTCGCGGTTGACTTCGTTCAGCGCCAGACCCATCGCCACCCGCATGTAGAACGCTTGCGGCATTTCAATGCGGATATCGCGCACGTGCAGGAAATAACGGTCGTACAGCGTTTGCAGGCCGAGGTAGCCGAATTGCAGGTCGCGTTCCGGCTGCAGGGCTTCGCCCAGTTTCGCCAGGTCGAATTGCGCCAGGTTGCTATCCAGCAGATCGGCTTCAATACCCTTTTTAATAAATTTCGGGAAATATTCAAGGTATTCCGCCGGCGCGTCGGCTTGCGCCACTTCCTTGCCGAACACTTCCTTGCGGATGGTGTGCATCAGCAGGCGTGCAGTAACCGTGCTGTACGCAGGGTCTTTTTCCATCAACGCGCGCGCCGCCAGGATCGCCGACTTGTGCAGCTCTTCAACCGGCACGCCGTCGTACAGGTTCTTGACGGTTTCAGCCAGGATGGCTTCGGCGTTAACATGCGTTTCCAGGCCGATACAGGCTGCAGTGATCAAGTCACGCACCTGGTTCATGTCGAGCACGCGGCGCTGGCCATCTTCAGTGACAAACAGTTCCGCACCGGCGGCCGCTGATTTGGCAGGCGTCTGCTGTTGCAAGCGTTCTTCCATGCGCTTGGCGCGATACAGCACATAGGCACGCGCCACATCATGTTCGCCGGAGCGCATCAGGGACAGTTCGACCTGGTCCTGGATGTCTTCGATATGGAAGGTACCGCCGTTCGGCTGGCGACGCACCAAGGCGGCGACGACGTTTGACGTCAGTTGCTCGACCAGCTCGCGCACGCGCGCCGATGCCGCACCCTGGCCGCCGTTGACGGCGAGGAAAGCCTTGGTCACGGCGATCGAGATCTTGGACGGCTCGAAGCCGACCACGGCGCCATTGCGCCGGATAATTCTGTAATCGCCAAAACTGCTGGATACCTTGACGGGAGAGCCGCTACCGGTTGACGACGGAACACCAGCAACTTCGGCTGATGATTTAACGGAAATTTCTTGAGTAGATTGCACTGAGCCTCCCGAGACTATGAAAGCAGACGAACTCATTACGCCTGCTGTGATTAATTAGAACCTTGGAACCGTTGATGGTTCAGAAACTGTATTGCTGCATCAGCCATTGTGGTACCGGCAACCTGCCGGCAAGCGTTCATGACCGACGCTCAAATCACGATAAAAAGAGAAAATTCAACGTTAAAAACAGATATGCGAAATACGGCAAAGGGCCGAGACAAAAAAGGAGTGCAACGATGACCGACAACAAATCCAGAGGCCGCTTAGCAGCCTGTCCGACACCTGCATTTATACTGATATGAGTACAAAAACAAAACACCACACGGTGGACAGACCATGCAACACCAGCCAATGAAGAGATACAAAAAAACACTACATATAGGTTTCTGGATTTGATTTTTACTAATTGTAGTACCTAGACCTCGCTGATGCAATCCAAAAGTAGGATCTTTTTTATACGCAAAAAGAGACTAATCAATTGACTTTTTTGTCTATGGCGGGAAAGCGCAGCGGCAGCTTGCCGGAGGCTTGCGGCGTATACCCGGCTAAGGCTTGCTGGTATTGGGTCCAGTCGAAAAACGGCCCCGGATCGGTCTTTCTGCCGGCCGCGATATGTTCATGGCCGGCCACTGCCGCCAACGGATAACGCAACTGCAAAGCGTAGGTCAAGGCAGCCAGCGCACCATATTGCATTTCGGAAAACTTCTCGAAATCGGTGCCCTCCAGCTCGATCCCGATCGAAAAATCGTTGCAGCGCTCGCGCCCCTCAAAAGAGGAGACGCCGGCATGCCAGGCGCGTTCATTTGCGGACACGAACTGGATGACGCCGCCGTCGCGCAATATCAGAAAATGCGAGGAAACCCGCAGCGGACGCAGCTGTTCGAAATAAGGATGGGCGTCATACGCCAGCCGGTTGCCGAACAGGTCGGCAATATAGGGGCCGCCAAACTGGCCGGGTGGCAAACTGATGTTATGGATCACCAGCAGGTCGGTGACACAGCCGTCCGGCCGGGCGTCGCAATTGGGCGAAGACTGGCGCACCACTTCATCCGGACGGCACCAGCCATCGGCGCCGACTTCAAAGTAAGGGTGAACTGTACTCTGCTCCGTCATTGTTACCTGGCCTTAGTCCTGCTCGTGAATCGATAGCCGCTGCATCCGGTAGCGTAGCTGGCGAAAGCTGATGCCCAGCAGATCGGCTGCCTTGGTCCGGTTGAAATGCGTGCGCGTCAGTGCGCGCCGGATGACATCGCGTTCGATATCATCCAGATAATCCGGCAACGATGGCGGCAATTCGGACCCGCTTAATAGCGATGCCGCCGTTGCTGCAGTTGCCACAACCGGTTCGAAGCTGGCCGGCAAGCTGGCCAGGCCGGCATCCGCATAAGCGTCATCCATGCCCTGAGGCTCAGGCGGACGACCATTGCCGCCACCCTTCAAGCCAAGATCCGCGACTTCGATGACGCCATCGTTGGCAAACGCCAGCGCGCGTTCCAGAATATTTTCGAGTTCGCGCACATTTCCCGGGAACCCGTAAGCACATAAAGCCGCCATGGCCGCCGGCGTCAGCGTCACCGGCGCCGCCTGCGGCGCATACGCCGCCAAGCGTCCTAGCACCGCTGCGATCAGCAAACCAAGATCATCCAGGCGCTCGCGCAACGGCGGTAATTTTAATTCGATAACATTCAAACGATAGTACAAATCCTGGCGAAATCTACCTGATTCGACACACTCGGCCAGATTCTGGTGCGTAGCGCTGATCAAACGGACGTCCACCGGCTCTTCTACCGTCGCTCCAACCTTGCGCACGCGCCGCTCTTGAATCGCGCGCAATAGCTTGACCTGCATCGCCAATGGCAGATCGGCGACCTCGTCCAGCAATAGCGTGCCGCCATTGGCCGCCTGGAAAAATCCTTCACGGTCATCGGCGGCGCCGGTAAACGCGCCTTTGCGGTAGCCGAAGAATTCCGCTTCCATCAAGGCTTCCGGAATAGCGCCGCAATTGACCGCGACAAACGGCTTGTCGGCACGCGGGCTGAGCGCGTGAATATCGCGCGCCGCCAATTCTTTGCCGCTACCAGACTCGCCGGTAATCGCTACCGGCGCCATGCTGCGCGCCAGCCGCACAATCTGGGTCCGCAGCTCCTGCATGGCGGCGGACTGGCCGATCAGGCGCAACGCGGCATTGCCACGCGTCTTGGCGTCGCCTGGCTGGCGCGGACTATCGGCCGGCTTACCGATACGCAATGCCGATTGCACCATCAATCGCAGCTGATCCAGCGCCACGGGCTTCGACAGATAGTCGAAAGCGCCGGCTTTCAAAGCGATCACGGCATTGTCGGCGCTGCCATAGGCGGTAATCACTGCGATCGGAATGACCTTGTCGCCGCCGGTGACTTCGCGCACCAGTTCGATGCCGAGACCGTCCGGCAACCGCATATCGGTCAGGATCAGCGCATAGTCATTGTTTGCCAGATGGCTGCGCGCCGCGGCCAGGCTGTCGGCGCTGTCGACGTCGAGCCCCATCTTGACCAACGCTATCTCTAGCAATTCGCGCAGATGGGCTTCGTCATCGACGACCAGAATACGGGGTGAACTCATGGCAATGGTCTTTTTATAGTCAGTTCTAGTCAGCTAATGACAATGGATCATGGGGAGCAAACGCAATAACAAAACGACCACTCACATGGCTGGAATTCTGTCCTTGAACATCATGCCGGTATTCGTAATCAAGTAGTGCGCCATTATTCAAACACAACTCGCGCGCTAAAAACAAGCCCAGTCCGGTGCCTTTGCTGGAGGTGGTGTAAAACGGCTCGAACAGGTGGGCCCGCACCGCCGGCGAGATCGGCTCGCCATCATCCTGCACATGAAGCTCCAGGCGTCCGGCTACGTTGGACATGACATGCAAACGCATCCCGCCCGGCCTGCCGCTGGCGTAACGCACGGCATTCGACAACAAGTTGGTCACTACTTCGCGCAGATGCAGCGGATCGAACCAGACGCTATAGCGGTCCGCCGGGTCTACCTGCAAGGCAATCGCGCCAGGCGCCACTGCATGGGTCTGGCTCATCTCATTGACGATATCCTGCAACAGCGGCACCAGTTGAATCGGCTCTATCTGCCGTTGCGCCTTGCGCGACAGTTTAAGGATATCCTCGATCATGCGGTTCAGGCGCGCGACGTTGTCTTCGACAATCGTCAGCAAACGTATCTGCGTCTGGCTCTCCGCTTCCTCCAACAGCAAGGTGGCGGCATAGGAAATCGACGCCAGCGGATTGCGGACCTCATGGGCAATGCTGGCGGTCAGGCGCCCCATGGCCGCCAGTTTCAGTTGCTGCGCCTGGTTTTCGATTTCACTGACATCTTGCAGGAAAATAACCGCGCGGTACTCGCTCAGTTCGCGCATCCTGACCGCGGCAAAGCGTACTTTCAAATGCGCCGCCAGCTCGCGCCGCCCGCTCCAGTCGATGGCAGCCGCTTCCTGGCCCAGGTCATCGGTATGCTTGATGGTGACGAATACCGCCTCGCCGACCACCGGCGAACCGCTCCGAGGCAGGTCGCTGACTCGTGATTCCCAGGAAAACAGGGCATCGGTGATCGGCGCCAGCAGCGCATAGTCGCTCAATTTATGGCGCGCTTCTTCGTCCTGCAGCGAGAAAGACAGGCCCAGCATGCGCTCGGCGGCCGGGTTGGCCATGATCAGCGTGCCGATCGGATCGACCACCAGCAAGCCGTCGCCCATGTCCTTGATGGCGATGCGGTTGATATCCATCTGCACCCGCAAATCCCTGCCGCGCTGGGTCGCCAGCTCTTCCTGCTTGATCAGTTTGTTGGCCAGACGGTTGATCACCAGCACCGCGAAGAAGAAGGCGCCACCATACAAACCGGCTTGCACTGTGGAGATGTCGGGCGCCGACTGCAAGATCTGGTAGCCGCTTTCGGCCAGCAAGACCATGGTCGCGATCGATACAAAGAATAGCGCTACCAGCAACGGCGCCAAAATGGCAGCACCAGCCAGCGGGAACAGGTACAAGATCGCAAGGCCGCTTTTAGCGCCGCCCGCGCCGACGTACAGAATCGACACCGCGACCAAGTCGACCGTAATCGGCAGCACGATCTGCAGCATGTAATGGCGGTGGTGATACGCGGTCACCAGCGTAAAGACGATCGCGCATAGCAGATAGATTCCGCAGGTTTCCGGATTCGTAACGAGTTGCGAAAACCAGATTTCGCTTCTGCTTTGGCTGCTGAGATAAGCCAGCATCACCATCGCAACCACGATCCGCGTTACGTTGAAGGTCTGCAGCGTGCGCCAGAAAGTATCCGGTTTATCGCTCAGCGGGGTGAGGCGGGAGCGGGAGCTGGTCATGCGCAATTTTCCTGTCTCACGATGCATGTTGAAATCGCAGGCCGTCCGCGATCGGCGGGAGCCGGGAATAAAGGCGGCGATTCAATGTTTGACTGGATCAGGAAGCATGCAGGCGACGGTGTTCCGCGCTACAAAACACAGCGCCGGAAGCATCGGCAATCGCTTCCGATGCCGGAAAATGCATGCCGCAATGTACACAGGCCACCATGGCTTCCGCCTGCCCGGGTTCGTTCGCAGCTGAGGCCGCGCCGCCTGAACCGGCGCCAGTGCCAGGGAAAGGCGCGCCGCCCGACGAAGGACGGCCCTGGCCGAGATTTTTTTTCAAGCGCTGCAGCCAGACGACAACGGCCAGCACAATGACAATCAAGATAAGAAATTTCATACTAATACCCGATGCAACACGACTTCAAGCACAAAACGGCTCCCTACATACGCCAATAATAAAATGGCAAATCCGGTCAAGGTGAAACTCAGCGCGGTGCGGCCGCGCCAGCCCTGCCACTTGCGGCCGGCCAGCAACAGGCCGAACAGCGCCCATGACAACATGGTGAAAATGGTCTTGTGATCCCATTTGAATGCTTTGTGAAACAACTCTTCGGAAAAGACCACGCCCGACAGCACCGTCAGCGTCAACAGGAAAAATCCAAACGCAATCAGACGGAACAACAGTTTTTCCATCGTCAGCAATGCCGGCAAACGATCCAGTGCCAGTCCGAACCAGCCGGCTTTGACGCCGCCCGGCCGCGTATGCAGGCGCGATTCCTGCAGCACCATCAGCACCGCATGGAAAGCAGCAATCGTCAGGGTACTGTAAGCCAGGATGGAGATCACGATATGCCACAGGAAGATCGGCGATTTGTCGTTCAATGGCACCATATTTCCCGGGAATATCGCCGGCAACACCGCCGCCAAGGCCGCCATCGGCAGCACCAGCACCCGCAAACCGTCCAACGCGTAATTGCGGTTCTCCAGCCAGTAGGCGGCTACCGAGACCCATAAGGTCGCCGACAGCATCATCGAAAATCCGACCCGCAACTCCTCCGGTCCGACCACGTCGGTCCACAGCACGCCGCCATGCAGCAACCAGGCAGCGGCGACCACGATCGAAATAGTCTGGCGCCGGCTCGACGGCAAAAAGGTGCAGCCTATATAAAGCAGCGCCACCAGAACGAAAAGAGATGTTTGCATCGTGTAAGTTTACAACATGTGGCGTCTGCGCGGCGTGCTCAAACAAGGCGAACATTGCTGTGGATGCAGGCAATCCGCATTTCTTGCAACTTACGCATCATTTCCACTCTATTATTTTGATGGCGGCCCGTTTGTTACAGCGCGGCCCTGAATGCTTGGTCTTTGCCCGGCATCAGGTAAAATGGCGGTTTACAAGCTTTACTGTGCCCCGTTATAGCGCGTTAACCTATTAGTCAGACAGTCAGACGATTAATTACGCGCAAACCGGTTCACATTGACCGATTGCATCTCTTCTGGAAACGCTGCGTACCCATGCTCGACAATCTTACCCAACGCCTCGCCAAAGTCGTCAAAACCATGCGCGGCGAAGCGCGTCTTACCGAAACCAATACTGCGGAGATGCTGCGCGAAGTCCGCCTGGCCTTGCTGGAAGCCGACGTCGCCCTGCCCGCTGTGCGCGAATTTATCGCCAACGTTAAACAAAAAGCGCTGGGCGAAGAGGTCATTGCCTCGCTGACCCCGGGCCAGGCCCTGGTCGGCGTGGTGCAGCGCGAGCTGGCCTCGCTGATGGGCGCCGATCTCGGCCCGGAAGCTTCGCAACTGAGTTTTGCCACCCAGCCGCCGGCGATCATCCTGATGGCGGGCCTGCAGGGTGCAGGTAAAACCACCACCGTCGGCAAGCTCGCCAAATATCTACGCGAACAAAAGAAGAAAAAGGTATTGACCGTTTCCGCCGACGTCTATCGCCCGGCGGCGATCGGCCAGTTGCAGACCGTGACGGCCCAGGTCGGCGCCGACTTTTTCCCGACCGAGATTACCGACAAGCCGGTGGATATCGCACTGGCTGCGCTGGACTACGCCAAGCGCCATTATCACGACGTCCTGATCATCGACACCGCCGGCCGCCTGGGCATCGACGAAGCGATGATGAAAGAAATCAGCGCCATCCACGCAGCCGTCAAGCCGATCGAAACCTTGTTCGTGGTCGACGCCATGCTCGGCCAGGATGCGATCAATACCGCCAAAGCCTTCAGCGATGCGCTGCCGCTGACAGGTATCGTACTGACCAAACTGGACGGCGATGCGCGCGGCGGCGCGGCGCTGTCGGTCCGGCATATCACCGGCAAGCCGATCAAGTTTGCCGGCACCGCTGAAAAACTGGACGGCCTGGAAGCGTTCGATCCAACCCGCATGGCCAACCGCATTCTCGGCATGGGCGACATCCTGGCACTGGTCGAAGAAGCGCAGAAAGGCGTCGATGTCGCAGCGGCCAAGGATCTGGCGCACAAAATCAAGGGTGGCGGCAAATTCGACCTCAACGACTTCAAGGCGCAGCTCGGCCAGATGAAGAAAATGGGCGGCCTGTCGAACCTGATGGACAAGTTGCCGGCGCAATTCCAGCAAGCCGCGGGCGGCGCCAATATGGACCAGGCGGAGAAACAGGTGCGCCGGATGGAAGGCATCATCAACTCGATGACGGCCCAGGAACGGGCCAAGCCGGAGCTGATCAAGGCTTCGCGTAAACGCCGTATTGCGGTCGGGGCCGGGGTCCAGGTACAGGAAGTCAACCGCATGCTGTCGCAATTTGACCAAATGCAGTCGATGATGAAAAAGCTCAAAGGTGGCGGCATGATGAAAATGATGCGCGGCATGAAGGGCATGATGCCGGGCATGCGCTAACTCTTTCGTCAGTACGTTCGTGGAACCGAAAAGCCTTGCAAGTCATTGACTTGCAAGGCTTTTCGCAAAATTAATGCCATTTCAGTATGGCTCACACCGGCTACCGGCGATCATTGTTACCTGACCTGAATCCAAGCCGGTCATCACAATCGCCCGCTCAAGCGCGCCAATCCGGCATTTCTCGATGCTGAGAGGCGCTTATGCTTCCGTATCAAAACCCGCACAAACCCATAAAAAACACTTGCATCGCCAGGAAAAGCGCAACACTATTAGCGATGCGTGCTTGACGCATTTTCTCAATATCCCTGAAGGAGGCTCAAAGATGGCCACAGCAGCAAAAAAACCAGCGGCAAAGAAAGCTGTCGCACCAGCCAAAGCGCCGACTAAATCGGCACCGAAGGCAGCTCCTAAAAAAGAAGTTAAAGCCGGTACTGTAGCGCGCAAGCCAAATGCCGCATTCATGAAGCCACTGACGCCATCGGCTATCCTGGCTGCGGTTGTCGGCGCGACCCCGTTGCCACGCACTGAAGTCACCAAGAAAGTTTGGGAATACATCAAGAAGCACAATCTGCAAAATCCGGCAAACAAGCGCAATATTCTTGCAGATGACAAATTGAAAGCTGTCTTTGGCGGCAAAAAAGAAGTGTCGATGTTTGAAATGACAAAACTCATTTCCGATCACTTGAAATAATGCTTGGGGCTTAGCCGCAATTTATTGTATTGCGCCGCCCTAGGTGCCAAACAAAAACGCCCGCACCGCGCGGGCGTTTTTGTTTCCGCAGGATTTTCATCCTCACCGGATCGGCCTGCATGATTCAGTCGAGCAGATCCGAATAGTCGATTTCAGCATAGCCTGCCAGCGTCTTCCACGGCAAGACCTTGGGCGCCTCGATCACGCTGACCTGGGTCTCACGGCGTGTGCGTCCATGCGCGTCTTCCGACTCTACCTTGCGTGGGTACGCACCCTTGATGTCCCAGCTGACGCGCACCGTCAAATCGCCGCGCCTGCTTTCGTATTGCTGGACGCCGTCTTTGACAACCCCTACCGCACGCATGCTTTTCAAGCTCTGCGGATCGCTCAAATAAAACGTACTGCCCCAGCTGCCGTTGTAGCCGATATTGCCGTAGTACTGGGAATCGACCTTGACGCTGCGCCGCTGATCGCGCTCGACCAGGCGTGCATCCAGCGAACCATCCGCCTTGCGCCGCACCCACATCGGCGCGCTGCCGGCGTCCGGGTGACTATGGCCACCGTGATCTTGCTCGTGCTTGCGATCGTCGGCAGCCTCGCCGGCGATCACGCGTTCGGTCCAGACCTGGTCATTGCGGCGATATAGTCGCTCGATGAAAGTGGTTTCACGCTTGACGCCGTCCCGCCCGACTGTCATCGCATAGTGCCGGACCTGCAGATTCTGGTCAGGACCGCCGGCGACCTCCGTTGCCAAGGCGCCCGGCGCCTGCGACAACAATCCCAACGCAGCGGCCGTCATCGCCAATCCCATCTTGCATTTTTCAAAGCCCATCATTTTTCCACCAAAAAAGATGCCGCCATCGCGACGATGGCGGCTTAAGTACTACTCAGGAAACCATATTACAAACCAAGCGCAGTCTTGACCTTGCCGAATACCTTGATGTTTTCAAACGTGCCTTTGAAGCTGTCGCTGCCCGCGCCGGCCGAGAACAGCATGACGTCGCCGCCGCCGTGCGTTTCGGATCCGGGCGAGCCGGCAAAGCGCACACCGACTTGCTGCAGATAATCGTCGGCTTCGGTATCGACATTGGTCAGGTCTGCATCTTCCGGCCGTCGTGGCGCACTGCCGTTGCCGAACACCAGCGTGGTGTAGGGTTTGCCGTCGGCCGCCAGCGCCAGTTTGCCGTCGTAGTAATTGGCGACCTTGCCCAGGATCGGATTGCCGCGCTTCGGATAGCCGTTGAAGCCGATCGCGTGGTCATGGTCGGCAGTCACCACGATCAAGGTATCTTTCAAATCGACCAGCTCCAGCGCCTTCTTGATGGCGGCGTCGAATGCCAGCGTATCTTCCAGCGCGCGCTTGGCGTTGGTGCCATGCAAGGCATGATCGATGCGGCCACCTTCCACCATCAGGAAATAGCCGTTCGGATTTTTCTTCAGCACGCCGATGGCCTTTTCCGTCATCTCAGCCAGGCTCGGCTGGTTCAGCTTCTGCTTGACGCGGTCCAACTCGTAATCCATATCGCTGGCGGTAAACAAGCCGAGCAGTTTGCTGACGTTGGCAGGATTGACGGCTTTCAATTCCGTGCCGGAGGCGACGTAGGTATAACCGGCGGCCTTGAACAGGCTCAAGGGATCAAGGTTATCGTTGCGCTTGCTGGCCGGATTGGCCTTCGGCAGGAAATGGCGCAGACCGCCGCCAAGCAAAACATCGACGCCGTCTTTCAATGCCAGGTTGTAGCGCGGCGCGCCTGGTGTGGCCTGCTCCGTGATGGTGTTGTAGGCATCGCGGTTGCAGACATGCGCATAGGTTGCCGCCGGCGTGGCGTGGCTGATGCGGGTGGTACTGACAGCGCCGACCGCCTTGCCTGCGCCCTTCGACAACTCAAGCAAGGTTTGCACCGCCTGGCCGTTGCCGGCGACGCAGGTAGAGTCGGCGTTGCTTTGATAAGGCTTGCCGTTGGCGTCGAAGGCACTGGTGTCGGACGACATCGAGATGACGTCATTCTTCATCTTGACGCCGGTCATGTAGGCCGCCATCGACGGTGCGCTGTCGGTAGTCTGGCCGTCCAGTGAAAAGGTTTTAATCCGCGCGGTGCGGTTCAATGTTTCCATCGTCAGGCGTCCGGCTTCGCCATGGCCATAGATGCGCGCGGCAGTGACGGTCACTGGCCCCATGCCATCTCCCAAAAAGAAAATGACGTTCTTGGCCTTGGCCGGTACGACATCTGCGGCAATCACGGTGGCGGCAAATAACGACGACAGCGCGCACGCCATGGCGCATTGGCAGATGCGATGCTGGAACTGCTGCTTGGTTTGCTGGATAACTAGCTTATTGTTTCTCATGTCTGACCTTTGTATATGCGCGACAAATTCTGTTTAATCTCTGACGGCCTCACAGGCCGACGGCTTTCTTCACCAGCCCGAACACCTCGGAGTTGTCGAGCACGCCGCGAATGTTTTCCGCGCCCATGCCCTGTGCGCCGATAAAGACATTGGTGCCGCCGTGCGTTTCGCCGCCCGCTTCCGTCGGGATCACCGACTCTTGCATATAGTCTTTGTCCGCCACCTGCATATCCGACAGTGCGCCGCGCGCCGCCAGATGGTTCGGGCCGTTGCCGAAACCGATCACCGTGTAGGGATTGCCGTTGATGTCGCGCTCCGGCTGGCCGGTCAGGACATTCTTCACCACGCCTAGTACGCCAGGTTCGCTGCCGGTGGTCTTGCCGGTGCGTTTGGCGTAGCCGTTCAGCAGGATCGAATGATCATGGTCGGCGGTGACGACCACCAAGGTATTCTTCAAACCAGGATCGACTTGCTGCATCTTGTCCAGCGCTACCTTGATCGCATCGTCGAAGGCGACGGTTTCCTGCAAGGCGCGGCGGGCGTTGGTGGCATGCAGCGCGTGGTCGATACGGCCGCCCTCCACCATCAGGAAGAAGCCGGTCTTCTTGCTGTTCAAGAGGTCGATCGATTTGCCTGTCATCTGCGCCAGGCTTGGTTCCTTGGCCGCGTCGCGGTCGAGGTCGTAAGTCATGTGGTCCTTGTTGAACAGGCCGACCACTTTCGGCGCGGTGTTGCTGATCTTGTCGAAGTCGGCAGAATTCGCGGCATAGGTATATCCCGCAGCCTTGAATTCAGCCACCAGATCGCGGCTGTCGCTACGCTTGCTGTCGGCATCGGTCTTCGGCAGGAAATGCCGGCGGCCGCCGCCAAAAATCACGTCGACGCCATTGGTGAGCTTGCCGTTGAAGCCCGCGCCCTTAGGCGTGAGTTGCGCCGCGATATTGTTTTCGCCGTCGCGGTGACAGATGTGCGAATAGGTTGCAGCCGGCGTGGCATGGGTAATCCGCGTAGTGGTGACGACGCCGGTGCTGTAGCCCTTGGCCTTCATGATTTCCAGCAAGGTATCGGCCGGCGTGCCGTTGCCGCTCGGGCAGGTACTGTCTGCGCCGCTGACATAGCTCTTGCCGCCGGCGTCGCGCGCGCTGGTGTTTGCCGACATCGAAATGACCTCGTTGTTGGCCTTGATCCCGGTCATGTAAGCCGCCATTGACGGCGCGCTGTCGGTGACCTGGGCATCGTTCGAATAGGTGGTGACGAAGCCGGTTTCCGGCAGGGTGTCAAGAGTCAGATCACCCTCTTCGCCCACCTTGTAGATGCGCGCGGCGGTCATGGTGGTGATGCCCATGCCGTCACCCAGGAAAAAGATGACGTTCTTGGCGGCCGGTTTGACCTCCGGCCGCTCGACCGGCGCTTCCACTATCGAATTGCTGGATCCGCTACACCCCGCCAGCGCCACCGATACAGCGGCGGTGGCGGCGGCAATCAACATGCTTAATTTCATTCGTTGCTCCGTGTTATCAATCAAAAGTTGTAAGCATTTGTAATAATTTGTTACAACTGTAACTGCAACTTGTTACAACTTGATGACGACCGAAGCTATCGACTTCAATCGGAATGAAAATCTGCACGCGGAAACGCAAGCCAGGCAACGCAGGGAAGATGAAAGGGGCTGACCCGCGCATTGGCAGGCCAGTTATTTGAATAATGCTTTAAGGGATGGCGAAACGGTTACTACGAGAACAACAGCGTGCGGCGCAAGTGCGCTCGACCGCGAAAACACTTACTGGTGAGCAGATACGGTGTGCAGCGGCGATGCATCCTTGTATTCCCAGCGTTTCCAGGCTGCCAGTACGGCATTCGGATACTCCGGCCGGCCGCGGCTGCCGTTATAACGGCCCAGCGCCAAGTACAGATTACCCTGCTCCATATCGATGTACATACGCAAAATCGAACAGCCATAGCGCAGATTGGTTTGCATATCGAACAGTTTGCTGCGGTCGGCGTCGCCGATCACGCGGCTCCAGAACGGCATGACCTGCATGTAGCCATGGGCGCTGACACTCGACAAGGCGTATTTGCGGAATGCCGATTCAACCTGGATCAAACCCAGCACCATGGAAGGATCAAGGCCGGAGCGCTTGGCTTCGTACCAGGCGGTTTCCAGAAACTCGATGCGCATCTGCGAATCCGGCAGCTTCTTCTTCAGGCGCTCCGACATTTCGCCCAGCCAGTACAGATACTGGATGCGTTGGTCGATATCATTGAATTTGGGTTTAGGCGGCCGCGCATCATTGATGGCGCGCGACAAGGCCAGGCGTACCGAATCCGCCAGTTCTTCTTCTTTTTGATTTCCGGCGTGTGCCATACCGCTCAAGACCAGCAGCACGGACAACAGGCTCATCCAGCGAATACAAGAAAACCCGCGCAATCGATACTCCCAAAAAATCACTTTTTATTTTTGAAGGAGTATACAAAGAAAACGGCGCAAGAAACCGTTGCGCCGCTACTTTGTTGTATTTAGGAAACCAATCTGCTTCAGGAAGCCAGCTTGGCCTTGATGAAAGCTTGCATTTCAGCCAATGGCACCGTGGTGGCTTCGGTATCGCGCCGGCCCTGGTATTCAATCTGGCCATCCTTGAGGCCACGGTCACCCACCACGATCCGATGCGGCACGCCGATCAGCTCCCAGTCGGCAAACATGGCGCCCGGACGCTCGCCGCGATCATCCAGGATGACATCGACGCCGGCGGCCAGCAATGCTTCATACAGCTTGTCGGTTTCGGCCTTGACCGCCTCGCTGCGGTCATAGCCCATCGGGCACAAGACCACTTCAAACGGCGCGATAGAGAGCGGCCAGATGATGCCCTTGTCGTCGAAATTCTGCTCGATCGCAGCGCCCAGGATGCGGGTGATGCCGATACCGTAGCAGCCCATCTGCAGCATTTGCGGCTTGCCGCCTTCATCCAGGAAAGTCGCCTTCATCGATTCCGAGTACGCGGTGCCGAGTTGGAACACGTGGCCGACTTCGATGCCGCGCAAGATTGCCAATGCGCCCTTGCCATCCGGCGATGGATCGCCTGCCACCACATTGCGGATATCGAACACCATTGGCTCGGGCAGGTCGCGGCCCCAGTTGACGCCGGTGAAGTGGAAGTCTACTTCGTTGGCGCCACTGACAAAATCGTGCATGTTGGCGACGGTGACGTCGGCCACTACGGTCACAGGCTTCTTGGTGTTGACCGGGCCCAGATAGCCAGGCGGCGTACCGAAATATTCGACGATTTCCGCTTCGGTAGCAAAACGATAACCTGCCAGGCCAGGGATTTTATTGGCCTTGATTTCATTCAGATCATGATCACCGCGCAGCATCAGCAGCCAGACCACCTTGCTGGCAGGCTCCTTGTCCATTGCTTCTTTTTCAACGGTAAGCACGATCGACTTGATGGTTTGCGTCAATGGCAGCTGCAGCAACTCCGCCACCGCCTCGCATTTGGCCTTGCCCGGCGTCGCTGTCTTGGTCAAGGCTTGGGTCGCGGCCGCACGGGTCGGAATCAGGGGCAAGGATTCAGCAGCTTCCATATTCGCTGCGTAATCCGAGTTCGGGCAGTACACGATGGCGTCTTCACCGGTGGCGGCGATCACGTGGAACTCATGCGAACCGGTGCCGCCAATGGCGCCGTTATCGGCCGCAACAGCACGGAATTGCAAGCCGAAACGGTTGAAAATGCGGACGTAGGCGTCATACATGATCTGGTAGGACTGCTTCAGTCCATCCAGGTCGCGGTCGAAGGAATAAGCGTCCTTCATGGTGAATTCGCGGCCGCGCATCAGGCCGAACCGTGGTCGCCGCTCATCGCGGAACTTGGTCTGGATATGGTAAAAATTTACCGGCAGCTTGCGGTAGGAGCGCAGTTCGGTGCGGGCGATGTCAGTAATCACTTCTTCGGAAGTCGGCTGGATGATGAAGTCGCGGCCGTGGCGGTCCTTGACGCGCATCAGTTCGGCGCCGTATTTCTGCCAGCGTCCGGTTTCCTGCCACAGCTCGGCCGGTTGCACCACCGGCATCAACAGCTCGACCGCTCCCGAACGGTTCATTTCCTCACGCACAATGTTCTCGACTTTGCGGATCACGCGCAGACCCATCGGCATATAGGTGTAGATGCCAGAACTGATGCGCTTGATCATGCCGGCGCGCATCATCAGTTTGTGACTGACGATTTCAGCGTCGGATGGAGCTTCTTTGAGCGTGGAGATAAAAAAACGGGAGGCGCGCATAACGATGAATTCTTTTTAAAAAGAGAGGGTTATAATCAACTCAATTTTAAAGGATTAGCTGGCTGATGCGCCTACTCTTTGCACATTTGATTGATGTTCTGGCTATTGTTACTGTTAGCCGGGGCAGATTGCGCGCCTAATCGGGCGAGGACAGAGTCGTTCGCCGGACTAAGGCGGCGTTAAAGCTTTGTTCCGCAATGATGACAGCAAGCAAGGAATCAGGCAGGAGAACCGCCTGGCCGCAGAAAGTTTTGAGGTAACAACATGCTTGACCGTGAAGGCTTTCGCCCGAACGTCGGCATTATCTTGCTCAATACCCAGAATGAAGTCTGGTGGGGCAAGCGCGTGCGCGAACACTCGTGGCAATTTCCACAGGGCGGTATCAAATACGGGGAAACCCCGGAGCAGGCCATGTTTCGCGAACTCGAGGAAGAAATCGGGTTGAAGGCGGAGCACGTCAAGATCATCGGCCGCACCCGCGACTGGCTGCGCTATGAAGTCCCCGATCATTTCATCAAGCGCGACGTACGCGGGCATTATCGCGGCCAAAAGCAGATCTGGTTCCTGCTGCGCATGACCGGGCGCGACTGCGACGTCAACCTGCGCCTGACCGAACATCCGGAATTCGACGCCTGGCGCTGGCATGATTACTGGGTGCCGCTGGATGTCGTGATCGAATTCAAACGCGATGTCTATCAGCGCGCCTTGCAAGAACTATCACGTTTCCTGACGCGTCCTTTGCAAAATGTGCCGCATCACGCCCGTCATTTGCGCACCGGCCACGGGCCGCGCGCGTCGACGCCATGTACACCGGCTATTGTTGCCGAACCCGAAAAAAAGTGAGTCCCTCCATGGCTTTAGTGTTACCTGTTCCCGCTAGCGTAAAGAAAATCGTGCAATTGCTGGCCGCCAGCCTGCTGTTGCTGGGCAGCGCCACCTATGTGCACGCCGCCACCGATCCATTTGATATCGGCGGCACCAACAAACCGAATCCCGGTGATTTCGACGATGATGACGACGGCAAAGCCTGGCAAGAAATCAAGGCTGTACTGCCGCCAGCGCCGCAAGCGGCCAACCTGATGTCGTTCTATGTCAGCCCGACCGCCACCATGAATTTCTTCATCGACGTCAATTCGATCTCGGCCGACAAAGACGGCGTGGTGCGCTATACGCTGGTCAGCAAGAGCCAGGGCGGAGCGGAAAACGTCAGCTATGAAGGCATCCGCTGCCAGACTTATGAAAGCAAGATGTATGCATTCGGACAGAAAGACGGGAGCTGGTCGCGGGCGCGCCTGAATGACTGGAAGCAGATCAGCGAATCGTCCGGCAACCGCCAGCATGCGGCATTGGCCAAGGACTTTGTTTGCCAGGATGGCATGGTGGCCGGCAAGGTTACGGAAATCCGAGACAGGATTCGCTTGAACCGCACGATCAAACCGGGCAGTTGACCGAAAAAATCGGCTTTGAATAGAAAACGGCTCCTGCACTATGCGGAGCCGTTTTTGCTTGTTTTGCTTGTTTTGCTTGTGTTGCCGCAGTCACATCGCCATTACAGCAAGACCATATTGTCGCGGTGAATCAGCTCCGATTCTTCGACAAAACCCAGGATCGCCTGGATTTCCGCTGACGGATGGCGCATGATGCGGCGCGCTTCCGAGCTGGTGTAGTTGCTGATGCCGCGCGCAATGGCGTGACCATCGACGTCGGTGCAGGTAATGACATCGCCACGGCCAAATTCGCCGGAAACGCCGGTGACGCCGATCGGCAACAGGGATTTCCCCTCGTTGCGCAATTTTTGCACCGCGCCGGCGTCCAGCATGACCTTGCCTGCGGTTTTCAGGTGATCCGCCATCCATTGCTTGCGCGCGGTAAGTTGTCCGGTTTGCGCAACCAGTTGCGTGCCGATGGCTTCGCCGTTCGCCAGCCTGGTCAGCACTGCATCTTCGCGGCCCCAGGCAATCACCGTATGCGCGCCAGATTTAGCTGCGCGTTTGGCGGCCAGGATCTTGGTGATCATGCCGCCGCGGCCGATGCTGGTGCCGGCGTCGCCCGCCATCACTTCGAGCGCAGGATCGCCGGCTTTCGCCTCGTGCACAAACTCGGCATTCGGGTCTTTGCGCGGATCGGCCGTATACAGGCCTTTTTGATCGGTCAGGATGATCAGGGCATCGCCTTCAATCAAGTTGGCTACCAGCGCACCCAGAGTGTCGTTATCGCCAAACTTGATTTCATCGGTGACCACCGTGTCGTTCTCATTGATGATCGCCACCACGCCGAAACGCAGCAGGGTAAACAAAGTCGAACGGGCATTCAGATAGCGTTCGCGGTCGGCCAGGTCGGCGTGCGTCAGCAGTACTTGGGCGGTACGGATATTGTGGGCGCGGAAGCTGGTTTCGTAGATCTGCGCCAGGCCCATCTGGCCCACAGCGGCGCAAGCCTGCAATTCATCGATGCTGGTCGGCCGCTTGTCGAAGCCGAGCCGCTGCATGCCTTCCGCCACCGCACCAGAACTGACCAGCACCACTTCCTTGCCCATCACCCGCAACTCGGCGATCTGGGTCGCCCATTTAGCGATGGCGCCGACGTCCAGCCCCTTGCCGTCATTGGTTACCAGGGAGGATCCGACTTTGATGATGATGCGCTTGGCTTTTTGAATGACGGAATTCATGTTTTTATCTATAGCGGCCGTCTCGCCGACATGGGCTAAAGACGACGGGCAAAAAATAAGGCCGTTATCGATGAGGGCCTTTACTGCTCCCCATCAACAACGGCCGCCAACTACCAGTTTAATCCAGTATCTTGAAACGCGGATCGTCTGGATCGATCGACAGGATGGTTTGTGCTTCCACCACCATCTGCTTCTCTTCCGAACGGGTTTCCTGTTGGCGTTTTTCCGCCAGATAGCTGTAGATCTCCGTCACCAGTTCAGGGCAACCCTCGCGATTCAACGCGGAAATCTCGAATACCGGGCCTTTCCAGCCGAAGCGCTTGATGAAATCCTTGACGCGCTTGACGCGCTCGCCTTCCGGAATCACGTCGATCTTGTTCAGCACCAGCCAGCGCGGCTTGTCGAACAGCGATTGATCGTACTTCTTCAATTCCTTGACGATCGCCTTGGCTTCCTTGACCGGATCAACCGTATCTTCGAAGGGCGCCAGATCGACGATGTGCAACAGCAAACCGGTGCGCTGCAAATGCTTCAGGAACTGGATACCCAGTCCGGCGCCTTCTGCGGCGCCTTCGATCAGGCCTGGAATATCGGCGATGACGAAGCTTTTTTCATGGCTGACGCGCACTACGCCCAGATTCGGATGCAGCGTGGTAAACGGGTAATCAGCGATTTTCGGGCGGGCATTCGACACCGCGGTGATGAACGTCGACTTGCCGGCATTCGGCTGTCCCAGCAGGCCGACATCGGCCAATACCTTCAGCTCCAGACGCAATTCACGGCGTTCGCCTTCCTTGCCATCGCTTTTCTGGCGCGGCGCGCGGTTGGTCGAAGATTTGAAATGGATATTGCCCCAGCCGCCCTCGCCGCCCTTGGCCAGCAAGACTTCCTGGCCGTGATCAGTCAAGTCGGCAATCGCTTCGCCGGTGTTGATGTCAACGATCAGGGTGCCGACCGGCATGCGCAGCTTGATATCGTCCGCGCCCTTGCCGTAGCAATCCGAGCCGCGGCCGTTTTCACCGCGGCCGGCGCGGTGCATCTTGGAGAAACGATAGTCGACCAGGGTGTTGATATTGCGGTCGGCAACGGCCCAGATAGTGCCGCCTACGCCGCCATCGCCACCGTCAGGGCCGCCAAACGGGCGGAATTTTTCACGGCAAAAACTCGCAACCCCATTGCCGCCATCGCCGGCAATGACTTCGATTTTTGCTTCATCTATAAACTTCATTCGAAGATCCTAATGAGGTTGGAGGTTAAATTCTTATTGAAAGCACACGGTAACTTTACCGATTTTTGCGCATCGCTGCAGGAGGGCTCTCACCGACATTGCAACAATAACAATTACGTCAGACATAACCCGCCGCAAGCAAAGTCAATTCGCTGCGTGTCCGTAGTCAGCCGAGCAGTGTTTTACGATCAGAAACTAAAAAGGCTCTACCAGCGGCAGAGCCTTTCGTAGCAAGGCCGGAGCCTTGCTTATGTCGAAGCTTAAAGTACGACTTAAGCTGGAACGACAGTAACGTAGTTACGCTGAGTAGCGCCCTTGGTTACGAATTGTACTTTGCCTGGAATCAGTGCGAACAGGGTGTGATCCTTGCCCATGCCAACATTTTCGCCTGGATGCGTCTTAGTGCCGCGTTGACGAATAATGATGCCGCCAGCGTTGATCGCTTGGCCACCGTAGACCTTGACGCCGAGTCGCTTTGACTCTGAGTCACGGCCGTTGCGCGTAGTGCCGCCGCCTTTTTTATGTGCCATTTAAAACTCCTGGTATCTGGTTAAGTCAATCAACGTAGTTAATTTACGTAATTAATTTACGTAATTAAGCGTTGATCGAAACGATTTGAATTTCGGTGTAATTTTGACGATGGCCTTGATGCTTCTGATAATGCTTACGACGACGCATTTTGAAGATCTTGACTTTATCGTGGCGACCTTGCGCCAATACCTTAACCGACACCGTAGCACCTTCGACCAATGGAGCACCAAACTTAATGGTGTCGCCAGCGCCAACTGCAAGCACTTGATCAATAGTGAGTTCGGTGCCAATGTCTGCAGGTATCTGTTCTATTTTAAGTTTTTCGCCGGCAACAATCTTATATTGTTTGCCACCGGTTTTTATGACCGCGTACATATGAAACCTCATCGAAATGATTGAAGACTATTAAAAAAAATTCTTTCCTAAAACACCATATTCAGCGACGGTGGTGCATAAAATCGCTGGGCGGAATCGGGAGAACCTGAGATTGTACATGGACTTGGCGCTTTCGTCAAAAACTCTTGACAAGTGTGGAATTTGCCACAGTTCCATGCTTCCCTCCGGCAACTCAGCACTAATCGGGCCATTGGCAGGCTTGCAAGGACAGACTCACCAGCAGCGTAGCGGCCTTTTTCATATAATGGCGGTATTCTGAACTTTTTTAAGGTATTGCCATGAGCGATGTACAAGCGTGGATCAAGGAAACCGTGACCAGCAACCCAGTGGTGCTGTTCATGAAAGGAACCGCGCAGTTCCCACAATGCGGCTTTTCCGGCCGCGCCATCCAGTTGTTGAAAACCAGCGGCGCTGAAAACATCGTCACCATCAACGTCTTGGAAGACCCGGTCGTGCGTCAAGGCGTCAAGGATTACTCCAACTGGCCTACCATTCCGCAACTGTATGTTAACGGCGAATTCGTCGGCGGCTCGGACATCATGAATGAGATGTTTGAATCCGGCGAACTGCAAACCCTGTTGAAGGCCTGAGACCGCAAGTGGTCCCGGCCAGCCAGCCGCAGCGCCGCCTGATTGTCGCCATCACCGGCGCCACCGGCGTGATTTACGGCGTGCGGCTACTGCAGCAGCTGCGGGAAATACCCGGCGTCGAAACCCATCTGATGATTTCCGATGCCGGCGTACTCAACCTGCATCAGGAACTGGAGATGCGCCGCAAGCAAGTCGAAGCGCTGGCGCACGTGGTGCACAACGTGCGCGATATCGGCGCCTCCATTGCCAGCGGTTCGTTCCAATCCGACGGCATGATCATCGCGCCCTGCTCCATGAAAACCCTGGCCTCGGTGGCCCATGGCCTGTCAGACAATCTGATTGCGCGCGCCGCCGACGTGGTGCTCAAGGAACGCCGGCGCTTGGTCCTGATGGTGCGTGAAACGCCGTTCAACCTGGCGCACCTGCGCAACATGACCAGCGTCACAGAAATGGGCGGCATCATCTTCCCGCCGCTTCCGGGCTTTTATCACCGGCCGCAAAGCATCGCGGAAATGGTCGACCATACGCTGGGGCGGGTGCTGGATCTTTTTGCTGTCGAGCACACGCTGACGCCACGCTGGAATGGCTTGAAAGCGGAATAAAAAAACGGGCAAATTGCCCGGTTTTTTATTGGCCGCGCACCCTCAACGATTGTTGCGCCCTGCCAGCCATGCGCTACGCATCGCCGTGCCGAGCGCCGGCTTGGCTTCTGCATCGAGACTGACTTGCGGCGCGCTGTCGGCCAGCAGACGGACCCTGAAAACCAGCAATTCGTCGCGCCGGAAAGCGTGGACCATGATGGTGTCGCCAACCCGGTAACGCGCCAGCAAGGTATCCAGCTTGGCCGGTACCCGGATCCCGTCAATCGCCACCAGTACGTCGCCGGCCGACAAACCGGCACGGTGTGCGGCGCCGCTTTCATACACATTCGCCAGCTTGCATTCACCGCCACTGCTGACCGCACGCACTCCCAGCGACGGCTTGCCCGGCTTGCGCCGGTCCGCCACCAGCACGCCAGTCGGCGCCAATAATTTCGCCAGCGGCAAATCATCGGTTGCGCGCACATAACGGTCAAAGAAACGTTTCAGCTTGAGGCCCGTCACTTCGTCGAACAGTGCTTCGACTGCCGCCTCGCTGACACCCCGTCCGCTCAAGGCATTGTCGGCATAAAAATCGCGGCCATATTTTTGCCACAAGGCGCGCATTACATCGTCCAGCGATTTCTTGCCCTTGGTTTCGGCGCGAATGGTCAGGTCCAATGCCAGCGCCACCAGCGACCCCTTGGTGTAATAACTGACGATTGCATTAGGCGCATTTTCGTCCTGGCGATAATATTTGACCCAGGCGTCAAAGCTGGATTCCGCCACGCTTTGCTTATGGCGGCCGCTGCCTAGCAGCACGCCATTGACGGTCTTTTCAATCAGCTTGAAATACGCCTGCTGATCAATCAGCCCGCTGCGCAGCAGCATCAGGTCGTCGTAATAACTGGTGAAGCCTTCGAACAGCCACAGTAGCGGCGTATAGTTTTCGACTTGCAGATCGTAAGGCGCAAAAGCCGCCGGCTTGATGCGCTTGACGTTCCAGGTATGGAAATATTCATGGCTGCAGAGGCCGAGGAAAGTCCGATAGCCGTCGCTCATCTCCGCTTGGCCCTTGACCGGCAAATCGGCGCGGGCGCAAATCAAGGCGGTCGACGCGCGATGTTCCAGGCCGCCGTAACCGTCGCCCACCGCCAGCGTCATGAACACATAGCGCTCCATCGGCGCCTGCTTGGCGAACTTGCTGCCGGCCGGCTCGAAGAAGGCAATCTGGGTTTCGCAGATCTTTTTCAGATCGGCGCTGAGACGCGCCAGATCGAGATTCGGCACATTGCCGGTAATCGCCATGTCATGCGGCACGCCATGGGCCTTGAAACTGAGCAGCTGGAAAGTACCCATTTCGACCGGATGATCGATCAGTTCGTCGTAATTGATGGCGACATAGCTGCCAAACGATCCACGCTTGGCTTTCAGCGTCGGCAACGCGGTGGCGATCCGCCATGTTTCATAAGCGTCGCCTTGCGGCCGCTGGATATCCACGACGTGCGCCACATTTTCCTGGCCGATCACGCGCAAGAATACGCTGGTGCCGTTGAAGAAGGCGTGAGTCTGGTCCAGATGCGCGGTACGCACCGACAGATCCCATGCATACACCTGATAGTGCAAGGTCAGCGGGCCGTCGCACGGCGCTGCTTGCCAGGAGTGCTTGTCAATTTTTCTGAGGGCGATCTTGCGGCCGTTCGACTCGGCGCGAATCTGTACGATGTTGCGCGCAAACTCGCGGATCATGTAGCTGCCCGGGATCCAGGCCGGCAAAGCGACGATCTGGCCGACCGCGGCTGGTTCCAAAATCGTCAGCGTCACGGCAAACAGATGCGCCGCCGGATCGGCGGCAACGATGCTGTAACGGAGACCACTGCGAGCGGATTTAGCGGCTGATTTACTTGTATTTTTTTTCATCTTTTATCCCCGGACATTACCGGCAATTACGGTCAGCATCAGCGCCGCTACCGCGACGCAGGTCAATTTAAAACGCAGCTCGATAAACCAGGTCGGCAAGCCGTACCAGGGAAACAGCCGCTTGTCGGCCTGATAGGCTGCGATGAATCCCGCAATCAGCAAGGCGAAACCGAAACCGCCAGCCATGGTCGAGAACCATGCAATGATAGTCGGCGCCACGCCCCAGATCAGGGCTTTGCGGGTATGGTCGGCGGACAGGTTGGCGCGCAACACTACCGCGCCCCAATGAATTCCGCCCAGAAAAGAAAGCGCGGCGATGCCATAAGCCAGCTGGCCGCGGATGAAATCGCGCAGCCAGTCGGCGTTGACCAGCCAGCTCGCCAGCGTCAGCAGCACGAACGGAATCAGCCCGGCATAACCGAGTAAATGAATAATGCGTTTGTTCAGGAAATGTGGGTTCATCTGGAGGGTTCGTCAGGGAAACGTCGGGCAGACCGCATGGAAGCGCGGGCCGCTCACTTTAATAGCTGCGCAAAAAGACGCTAGTGTAGCGGGATTGCGCGGATTCGGACGGCCCTCCGTGGTAAGGCGAGCAAAACGCTCGCCGATTCCCCGCTTCAAGCCGAGGATTGTCGTATATCGGCGACGGTGTCGATATCCTGATGTATACCGGGATCATCCAGCGCCAGCTCGCATACCGGATGCGATTGCAGCAAACTGCGCGCGCCCTGATCGCCACGCAAGGCCAGCAAGCGTGACAGGTGCAAGCGGCTGAAACCGACCGGATTGCCGCGCCGCCCCTGATAGGTCGGCGCAACAATGTCGGCGCCCTCTTGCAATGCCGACGCCAGGGCTCGAAAAGTAGCGCTTTGGACATAAGGCATGTCGGCCAAGGCGATGATCCAGCCGGCAGCATCCGACGTCTGCTGCACACCATAAGCCAGCGACGCCGCCATGCCGTCATCGGCAGTTTCGCATTCCACCCAGGGATACTGCGCGACTTGCGCTATCTGATCATGTACGCCCGGCCGCAACACGATGCATAGCGGAAGCGCCACGGCCAGGTTGGCTGCGGCGCTTGCCAGCACGGTCCGGCCGTCTGCCGTCGGCAGCACTTGCAGCAATTTACTCTGCATGCCGGTGGGATCGAAACGCCGGCCCCGGCCGGCGGCCAGCAACAGGCCGACGATCCGGCCGCTGTATCGAGAAAGATTCTGAGAGAGATTCATGGCGGAAATCGAGCATGCCGGAAAGCCTGGCCAGTACTGTAGGATTAAATTACTTCAGGGAAGAAAATTTGGCTTCCATGGTTTTGGCATCGATCCAGCCTGGTGTACGCGAGCCGTCGGCAAAGATAATCGTCGGCGTGCCGGTTACGTTCAGCTTTTGACCGAGCGCCAGGACTTTATCGTTAGGCGCCTGACAAGATGCGGGCGCGGCGGCAGCGGCCTTGCCATCGACCATCATATCGGTCCAGGCCTTGTTGCGGTCGGTGCTGCACCAGACGTTTCTCGCCTTGACCGACGAGTCTTCCGCCAGGATGTTGTAGAGGAAGGTGTAAACAGTGACGTTGTCGACTTCCTGCAAAGTGGTCTTGTGGAAGCGTTTGCAATAGCCGCAGTTAGGATCTTCAAACACCGCGATCACACGCTTGCCATTGCCCTTGACCTTCTTCATCGCCAGGTCCAGCGGCAGATCCGCGAACTTGACCTTGTTCAACTCGTCAACCCGTTCGCGGGTGAAGTCACGCGAAGACTGGGCATCCACGATGCGGCCCACAAACACATACTTGGCAGCGGCATCGGTATAGAAAATATCGCTGCCGACACGGACTTCAAACAAACCGGAATACGGCGTCTTGGTTACTTCATCCACCTTGGTGCCATCGCCCAGACGCGGCTCGATCAGTTTCTTGACTGCCGCCTCCTGCAAAGTTTCGGCACCGGCAACGGTCGCCCACAGACCTAGCAGGGCGACCAGCATCACGCTTATTTTCTTCATTTCCATTCCAGTTATTCGGTTGTCCGACCCAAAGCGTGGGTCATCAGTTGTCGTTTTAAGACCGGTATCTTGTCCAGCAAGTTCAAACCTGCGTTGCGCAACAAACGCAGCGGGCCGAAATCAAACCCGAACAGCCTTGCCAGGCCATCGGTAGTCATTTGCATCAGCAATATTTCTTCCTTGCGCGAACGCGCGTAACGCGCCAACAAGCGTTCATTGCCGCAATCACGATGCGCACCGCGTTCGGCCAGCACCTGGATCAATGCCGCCACATCGCCAAATCCCAGGTTCATGCCATGTCCGGCCAGCGGATGCACCACGTGGCCGGCGTCGCCGATCAGCGCCACCCGCGGCGCCACCAGAGCATGGGGTTTGAGCAGCGACAAAGGAAATGCCTGGACCAGCTCTGGCTGCAACGGCTGCAATTGCCCCAGCTTTTCGCCCGCCAGCGGCGACAGGCGGGCGGCCAGTTGCGATAACGGTTCTTCCAATAATGTCAGCGCCAACGCTTCCGGCGCCGACCAGACCAGGGAAACGCGCTGCCCGGGCAACGGCAGCAAGGCGACGATGCCTTCGGTTTCGGTAAACCATTGATGCGCGATGCCGTGGTGCGGCCGTTCGCAGGAAAAATTGGCGACCACGCCTCGCTGTTTATAGGAGCGGTAATCGATCCCGATTCCGCACTGGCTGCGCACCCAGGACTGTGCGCCATCGGCGCCGACAATCAAAGCCGCACTGATAGCGTCGCCTGACTCTAGCTGCACAGTCACCGCGGCAGCATCGATTTGCATGCTTTGCACGCGGCCGTTGAGCACACGCAGATTTGATGCAAATTTAAGCGCGGCATCCAGGGCCTGGTTGAGATTTCTGTCCTCGATAATCCATGCCAGGGCGTCAACGCGCGCGCTGTAGGCATCGAATACGAGATTTCCCGTGTTACTGTCGGTCCCGCCTTTGATCGACATGCCGTCAACCGCGGCAACCCGCGCCATATCCAACGCATCCCAGACTTTAACGGTCGATAAGAGGGTCCGCGCGACATGGTTCAGCGCATAGACCCGCGAATCCCAGGCATCAGCCATGGTCGCTGCAGCAGTTGTCGCCATTCCCACCAAGGTGACGCGCAAACCCATTTGCGCCAGGCCAAGCGCCGCCGCTTTACCGACCGCGCCATTGCCGACAATACAAATATCGCACTGATGTTTTACCATCGGCGATGCGCCAGCATTTTTCGACATTGATCCGATATCTTTCATGCCGCCATTATAGCGATTACGCTCACAAGAGCCTGCGAACGCCATTAAATAAGGGCCGTAAGCGCCGCCCGGCCCCGCTGGAACCGCTTGAATTGCGCTCCGCAAAGTTTTTTAAAAAAAATCAACAAGGGGCTTTGCGGATTAAAAATGTTTTGCTATACTCCTGTCCCTTGGCCTGGTAGCTCAGTCGGTAGAGCAGAGGATTGAAAATCCTTGTGTCGGTGGTTCGATTCCGCCCCGGGCCACCAAATTTGAAGCGGGTTAGCGGTGAAAAGCTGCTAACCCGCTTTTCTACAATTTGGAATGCTTTTCTACAATTCAGACGAGAAGAGCGATTGCCAAAAGCAGAGATACCGTCAATGGCCCAACTACCTAACGCTGGCGAAATTTACGTCACCACGAAGTCCCAACAGGAAGATTCCTCAATAAATCCGAAGATTGGCACTCGCTATCTGGTTGAGGATGTTTTTGCCGAACAAGAAGACCACAACGATGATTTCTTTTTAATCACGATTGTTGAAGAAAACAATTCTGATGATATGTCGGAAATGTCTATAGAACTCGATCCGGACGAATGGCGTAACTTCATCAGCTTGTATGGAGCAGAAAAAATCGCAGCATAGGTTCGGTTTTTAGCTCGTAGATGATAGCCAGAGTCGACCAATTGAATGAAGGTACTGACGACCAGCCACATTTAGCCGGTCGTATCGTACTTATCTGACAATATCTTTTGATATCCTCTTCAGAGGCTTGACCAGATCCCCACGGCGTTCACGCGTATATATTTCAGTCGTACTACGGCTTTTATGTCCTAATAGACTTTGCGCGTGCGCTAAGTCTTCAATATCCGTCGCCGCTTTAGCCCGCAAATCTCGAAACTGAAAATTGACGCCAGCAAGTTCTCGTGCCTTGTCAAATCGGGATCGCAATGCAAAATAAGTTAGGCGCTGACCGCTAGGATCTTGCAACAGGGCTAGATTTTTGGCATTTCGCTGCTTAGACATAATCCGGGCTATCGTAACAGCCAAGTCCCCCTCAATTGCAATTCTGAGTTTTTTCCCTGTCTTATTTTGAGCGACGGATAGCAGACCATCGGCTATGTCAGTTACAACTATTTTTAGCACATCTGCCGGACGCTGACCGGTACATAAAGCCATGTCCATAGCATCTTGCACAGTAGGATGAGCGAAAGCCCATACTGCGGCATATTCGTCATCGGAAACGTATCTGTCTCGGGCCTTTTCTTTGTGGCCTTTGATCCCGGTGCAAGGATTCGTGATATCCGTGTATCCCCACGATCTGGCATGATTGAAAATCGTACTAAACAGCGCCTTTTCACGGTTAGCGCGAACCTTTGACTTCTCTCCTCGGATACGCAAATATTCGGCGATATCGAATGGACGAATACTATCTATTGCCACATCTCCAAAAACGGCCTCGAGAAGCGCGCAATATTGGGTGTAGTCCCGTTGAGTATGTGGTCGAAGTGTCGGCAGCACCTCGCGTAAATAGCGCCTGGCTATAATGGAAAAAGATTTATCGTTAGTCCCGACTGGCTCACTTTCCAGCTCTGCCCACTTCCGTCGTGCCTCATTTAGATCGTTGCCCAATGGCGTCCATTTTCGTGGCAACGTGCTTGAGACGTGGTAATACCTTCCAGATTTTAGATTCATCCGAGGCGGTAAATTATGATTGCCTGTACGCTTGCGTCCCATATTTAATTACCGTCCCTTTTTGCGGTTTAACGCCTGAAAATTTGGCCGAACTGTAGTGGAAACCAATTCAACCGCTTGTCTATATGCAGATGCGCCAAGGCGAGATTCAAAAAAACTTCGTGCAACCTTTGGGCGCATCTGCGCAGTGACCTCAAATTTCCAGTTGTTCCGACGCAGCCAATCAATCTGCCGAGAGTTATAAACATAACCAGTCAGTTCACGCAATTCATCTACCGTTAGGAACATAGAACCCTCCTATGGCTTTGAGTCTGACGCGGGCTTATTCGGTGGCATCGATCGTTTTGGCAGCAGTTGCTGAATTGAGATTCGATGGCGCTCACATGACCACAGGCGGGACACTGAAATCGCGGCTCATTTTCAAAATTGCATAAGTACAGTTCTGCAAATCTGATGGCGCTGAAATCCGATAATGTTGCAGCCCAATCCGTCCCGATGAACGAAGGCGAGCCGACAGGATCGGAAGTCAGGATGGCCGATACAGGAACGGCGCGAAAGCAGCCAGGCATTAAATGATCCACCTCAACCCAGGCATGCAATTCACCGTTGCCCAGGTCGCGCCGGAGGTCGTTGACGTAGCCAGCCTGGATGCCTTCGTCGGTGTCGAATGTGACGCGGTCCCGTAGTTTCACAGTGATAGGTTGAATGGGCTTATTCATGGAAAGCCCCCAGGAGCAGGCCGACCAACAGCGCAACGAGAATGAGCAGAGCCGTGAAGAATGCCAGCACCCCGTGGTAGCGGATCTTGCTGCGT
This sequence comes from Collimonas sp., assembly GCF_039923675.1. Classification (GTDB taxonomy): domain Bacteria; phylum Pseudomonadota; class Gammaproteobacteria; order Burkholderiales; family Burkholderiaceae_D; genus Collimonas. The sequence goes on along the minus strand of NZ_JBDTCG010000105.1, from coordinate 8,253 downwards.
ATCAATGCCGGCTCGATGATCTCGGCGATGCCCACCAGGGCGAAGGCGATGAGCGAATTGAGGCACACGTACATCATGGTTTTCATAGGTCGTTCTCAGTCATAAAAATTCGTGGGTAGGGACAGGCGTGGAGAGCGGCCCAGATCGCAATCAGGCGCTTCCTGGCTGTCATGTCGTTGTTGTCGTAGGCGGATGTTTCCAGCTTGGCCATGCGTTCCCGTTCGCCGTTCCTGGCGTCCGCAAAATCCTTGGTTTCCCGCTCCAGATCCTTCGACTTTCTTTCGATGGCGGACCAGTCGGTCGGCTGATAAGCGGGTTGCGGATTCTTTTCGATGAAAGCAGCAAGCCGGACGGCGATGGCTGCCGACTCTTCCTGCGTTAAAACCGAAGTCGATATTTTCTTTTTAGATTTTTTCGTACAGTTATTTACACCAGTCCAAGGAAAGTCAAAAACAGCTGCCTTGGCAGCGCCGACGACTGTCCATTGATAACGGACCGATTCGTACACCGCGTGAGGATTCCATACGTGATAAATCCCGCATGGCTTGTCCATTTCATAAGTCGCGTACTTGCCTTCGATCACGGTCAGGCGCTTGGCGATTTTCACCAATCCCTTGCGCCCGACTGTCGGGCCTCCCTGCGCCAGCAGATAGTCGCGGAAGGAGGCTTGCTTGATCGTCTTGATGGTCTTGACGCGCTTGCCATCGACAACATTGATTTCGGTAGCCTTGATGCTCTGTGCAGCCTGCCACGCCGCTTTCACCGCCTCGGGTGCATGCAGGATGCTTTCGCTTTTTACGCGCCGTAGCTCGCGCCATGGACCGATAGGCGCGCCGCCGACCTGCTGAAATTGTCGGATGCCCCAGGTCTGCGCCCAATAGCACACGCGCTGGCTGGGCGTAATCATTTCATCACCGACCAGATCGTCAGTCACAACGTAGGTACGACCCTCTTCCCGCATGTGGTGATCGCCCACATTCGCCCCGTCAATATTCTTGGCAATGTATTTGGCGATGTAACCAGCAGCAGTGCCTTTGCCTGCCTCAATACGCACCAGCTTCACGCGATTTTTATCCGCACCGCGTTCGTTGCCATCTTCAAGCAGCGCATAAGCTGAAATGACAGCCTCGTAGCGTTCCTGGTGTTCAGGCGGCACAAACATCAGCATGTGCCAGTGTGGGCAACCATCGTGGTGTGGCTCGGCAATGCGGATGCCATACGCGTGAATGCCATCCCGGTGCAGCTTGGAGCGTATGCATTTCCATACGTCGCACAGGTACGCCTGTGCATCGCGTGGCGTCGGCTCCCCGAACTTGATGTAATTGGGATTCGCTTCACCGCTCTTGCTCAAGACTGCGTGATACTTCGACGGCGCGGTGATCGTGGCGAAGACGCCGACATGACCCATATCAAAGGCGACTTCTTCGAAACCACGGATGCGCGTCATCAGTTCGTCACGTCGAATCGATTTATTGGCGGTCCCGAGTGCGGCCAGTTCTTCCAGGCTATAGGTTTGGCCGTTTTCATTTTGCATTTCAATCGACGCCAGCAGCTTGGCATTCTGCTTGTTGCGACGGCGTTGCCGGTAGGCAGTTTCATTGCTGACATACGCGCCAGTCTTGAAGCTGGTGAAGCCCAGGCGGATCGCCATATGTTCGCAGCGGCGTGCATGCGCCTTACGAATGCCGCGATGCCACCAAGCCTTATCCACGGCACGACGGATGATCTCGACCTCTTCCTTGCCTGCCGGTGGCGGTACTTGGAGACGATCACAGACCAGGCGTATGGCTGACACAATAGCGTCCAGGGATTGGAGATCGGCGCAAAGCTGGTAGCACTCACGGGCGGCGCTGTCTGCTGCCTGGTAAATCGCACCATCGGACGCGTCGAGCGGCAACAATTGCTGCTCGGTCCAGATTTCGTCGATGACGTCGACCTTGTGTTCGTGCTTCTGGTAGCCGTCGCGGGCGAACAGATCGCGCAGAGCGCGGCCCATGCGCCGTGGAAGGCCGGTAATGCCTTCGGTGGAGTAAAAACGATAGCTCATTGTTTCGCGGCAATGCCGTCCGATTCGTGACCAGGTGCTGGAAACTGGCTAACCACTTCGCCGCCTTGGGCGCAGCGCAGGACAATTTCCAGTTCCTTGATGAGGCGGCGGGCCTCGCAATGCATCTTGCCGCGTTCCAGGGCGGTCAATGATTGCAAGGTGGCCTCGCTCTTTTTAGCGTCCAGGTCGGCCATCCACATAATCATCTTGCGTACACGCGGCGAGACGCGCCGCCAATGTGCTGCGCGGATGGATTCTTTGTCGCCGGCCAGGACGACATAGGCGTGCTGCAAGTGTGTATGCGCGATGTCCTGGTGCATGGCTTGAATTCTTCCGGCCATGGCTTAGCCTCCAATCAAGCCAACGGCGTTCAACAGCGGACCAGCCATCAGCAGGACACAACCGAGGAAGGCAACACAGAGGTCGAGAAGGATTTTTTTCATGCCGTCACCTGTTCATTAGTGACCAATTCGCCTACGTTGAGGGAGTGCAGGCCAGCTTCGAGATGCAGTACCAATTGGTGTGTACTGCCATCCTCAAATTGGAAGAGGATTCGCTGAACCGAAAATATTCCAATGCCATCGAGGTGACGTGCTTGTACTGGCTTGACCGTAATAGTTTTCAGCTGGGTGAAAATAGTTTCTACTGACATGTTTGACCTTTCTTCAGGGTGAGCGAATCCCGCACGTCTGAATACAGACGTTGCAGATAACAACAGGAGGGATAAAACGAACTAGCTGGGGACTACGGCGGCGCTAGGTTGCGAGATGTCGTCATGGGCGGCTCACAGTGTCAGCGCTAATTGATTGGCGCAGGCATTGCGGACATGCTGCGACACGTGGATACGGACATCAGGGTTCGGAATAGCCGACATCGACAAGGTGCGCAACACTTCCAGGCTAGCGACGAAAACGTGTCCGCATTCCGGGTTCTGGCACATGTAGGTGATCTCTTTCATCATGTCCGACATGGTGCGGCTCTTGGCGGCGCGCACACGATGATGGCAATGAGGGCAAGGAATGCTGATGACTCTCATGAGGGCTTCCTGTCTGCTGGGTACAAGGCACGGCTTCTGCCGGATATTTGGCGCGACTGCTTATGCAAACGCACGCTTGCAAGCCATTCTGTTGCCTGTTTCAAGCTGGCAACGAAAATGAACCCGCAAACCGGGTTTTGGCACGTGTAGGTGATCTCTTTCATCATGTCCGACATGGTGCAGTTCTTCGCGGTAATCACGTGATGGTGGCAACGTGGGCAACGAATGCTGATAACTCTCATGCGAGACCGATTATCGTGATTTAAAGGCTAGTTCGCGCTTGTAGCTTTCAAGGCCGCGTAAGACCATAACGCGCAAAAACCAAGTATGTGATTTCTTTTCGTTGGTGGCGTACTGCTTGATCTCAACCATTTCATCAGTCGTAATGCGGACGTTGCGTGGCATGGAAACTGTTCCATTGGGAAGACGCCTGTCTTTTGGCAAAATTTGCATGGTGTTATGATGTGTAGTAGCTAAGAATGGTGTAATTATGTGTATTTGAATACACAAAGTCAAGGAAATATAGTGTCTTTTAACGCGAATTGTGGTGAGCGACTACGCGAAGAGCGAGATCGTTTAGGATTTACGCAACAAGAAATGGCGGATCGCATGGGCGTGCGAAGGGAAATGTCGAGCAAGTATGAACGTGGGCAGGCAGCACCTGGTGGTAATGCTCTTACTGAGTTCGCGGCGGCTGGTGGTGACGTGCAATATGTCTTGACCGGACAGCGCTCGAATAACGCCATGTCGCCAGATGAAAAAGAATTGCTCACGGGATATCGCGGTTTGGATATTCGCGGCAAAGCTGGGGTTCTGGGAATGATCGACGGCATGAGCGACCCGAAACAACCTCCTACTGCCACTGCTCCCGCCATTGTCAACCACGGTGAAGTCGGTCAGCAAATTACAGGTGGCATCAACGCACCACAAACTTTTTATATGGGTAGCGACAAAAGAGCTAACGATAAGAAGTCCAAAAAAAAATTGGTCAAGTAATCTCTGTTTTTGGCGAAACATTAACGCAACATACATCGGCCAGCAGGTTATGGGCAATGTGCTCATTCTTGCTGATGGCCTTGATGCGATCAAACCGACCATATCCGAACTATTCGCCAAGCAAAAGGTAAGCGTTACGCGCTATTTCAAAGCACAGTTCGGAATGCAATCGATAACACTTGTAGCGGTGCTGATGAACGGGAACGGGCCGTGGTCTCGCTTGTCCGCTGAGGAAATACCTCGTACAGATCGATATTGCGGTTTCAATCAGCAAAATTATCCTGTTGGCGCGCTCATCAAAAGAGCCAATGGCACGTACACGGAATGTTTTCAGGACAACCCTGATACACGCCCTTATTGGGGCATGGAATCCCGGATCCGCTCGCGTTCGTCGCGGCTGACGTAACTTCGCGCTATTCACGCATCGCAAAAAAAATCAATCAAAATTCAATGAAATTTAAAGAAATAAAATCAACTCAATTTAAATCGGACTCAATCGATGACGACGAATATGTTCAATACAAATCGACGTCAAACCGTTTGCGCGCCAGACAATTATTACGCAATGTGCTGGTGGTCATTGCGCTCGGTGCTGGCGGCGTCGTGATAATCAATAAGAAAGCGGATGCGACCGTAGAACCCTATTGTCGTACGGTGAGTGGAGATTATTCGGTGGGCTGGATCATTCGAAGCGTCAATGGCGAGTATCGTGAATGCTTGCAGGATAGTCCGACAACACCTCCGTATTGGGGAGAAGAAGCTCGCTCCCGTTCACGTCCAGAGTGGCGAATCTAAGCTGCCATTAACGTATTACAAACAATTCATCGAAAGTCAAAGAAATGAATATTTTCAAAATAGAATGGCGGATATTACGCTTGACCGTCTCGTTTAAAATCTCGCTCGGTAGACGCTACTACTATGTTGAAACTGATGAACAGGACGACTGAGGCGGGAGGCAGATTCTTCTCGTTACATCATCCTCCGGCGTTGTTTTCTTTAATGACCTCGCGCCGCTCCCGAATTTTTCCCCATTCAAGTTTTGCAGCGCGTGCAGCAGTTTGCTTGTTGGCGTAGACGTGCTGCAATGTCTTTGTACTGGCCGTTGCGCCTGCGGCCGGCACCGCATGTTTTCCCTTACCGGTCGAGGGGGAAAATTCCTGACCGGTCTTCTTGTTGGCAACATTGCGCCATTTGGCGTACACGCCGGTAATGCCGGGATCTGGATCGACCTCATCCTCGCGCTCGACTTCCGCTTCCTCTGTGCGGGTCTCCAGCTCGATGCCGCTGGTAAAGCCGGCGTCGCTGATGCTGTGCCTGACCTTGACCGTTAGCCACTCCTGATTATCGATATCGGTTTTGAATCCAACCACTTCCACAGGCGATTGCGGCATCAGCGCCGGGGCGCCAATTGCTAGCGACAACTCCAAGGTGGCGGCGCCGCGCTGGATGCGCTGCCACTCTGCCACGGCGGCGGCGCGGGCATCAGCCTCATTGGCATAGGTTGTACGCAGTCGCTTGCTGTTGCCTGGTGCGCCGGCAACGACACTGCGGCGCAAGCCATGCCGGTCGTCATGCCAGAACACGCGCACACCGCTGTAGCTGTCACGCTCGGCGCTATGGTAGCGATGCCTATCTCCCAGGTTGCGCGTGATACGGATCACAGGCAGGTCGCGGCCCGAAGCCGTCTTGCTGCGGCCCGCCGGCATGAATAGTAGCGTGTCATTTTTGACAGTCGCGGCGACATCGTATTTCTTTCCAAGCCGGCGCAGGAATGCCGCGTCGCTCTCCCTGGTCTGGTCCAGATGCGCAATTTTTATCCCCCGCAGCGCGTCGGCAATGCCGGCTTTCAGCTCCTGCTGAAATGCGATCACCTCAATCACCGCGCCCAGAGTCGTGTCGTGGAAACTGCGCTCGACGGGTTGGCGGAACGTGTCGATCAGGCTGGCCGTGCGTGCGCGTAGCGTCAACACATCCGGCGCGCCGCTATGCTCGATCTCATCGACGGTAAATATACCCTTGTCGACCAGGCCGGATTCTTGCCAGCCGATCTGGACATTGATCCTGGCACCCTTGGCCGGCAGAGATAACTGGCCGTCCGTGTCCGACAGGGTAATACTCAGTTCATCGGCGCTGTCGCTACGACACTCGTTCAAATCGAGACTCACCAGGCGCGGCGCAAATTTCCCCGTAATGTCCTGACCATCCAGCGTGATCTTGAAGGCGGGAATTGGATAGTCCATCAGAACAGGCTCCGCATGCTATTGGCGACATTGTTAAACGTCGACACGCCGGTGTTGATGGCATTGCTCACGCCATTGCTGATGCCCTCCAAACTGAGCATGTTTTTGATGCTGCCCAGATCACCCAGGGTATTCAATAGGCCCAGCACTGATTCATCGGTACGCTCCAGCGTGATGGAGAACTCGATCTTGCCGGCGTCGCCATCCTGCGCCAGCACTGTCCTGCCCTCGGTCATGCCGGTGATGACATACGAACCCAGAATGCGCCCGGTCCCGGCAATCAGAATCCACGATTTACCCGTATCGCCCATCAGGCGCAAGGCATCAAGCGAATACACGCTGCCGGTCAGCTCCGGCGCAATCCAGCCGGACAGCGTGATGGTGTCGTCACCCTTGCCAGTGAACTGACGGGCGTTGCGGGCGCCGACCCGCGACGTGCTCGGGTGTTTCCAGTCGGTTTTACGCTGCAGCTCCTGGTAGGCCAGGGTCGGCAGGCTAAAGACAAACATGCCCAGGGCCATCATCATGATTGGTCAATCCTTAAAAGTGATTGTCGGACAGGCTGGAGCGAATACGCGCCGCCTTTTCTCTATCTCGCTGCTCCATCGCCAGCATGACGGCGCGGGCAATGGCTTGTTCGTCCATGCCTGGCCCGGCCGTAACCGAGATCGTGATCGTGTCGCCCTGGATCACCATGCCGGCGCCTGCTGAACGTGACACCTGCGGCGCAATGGGTGGGCGTGTATCGAAGGACAGCGCCGGCATGGCAGTTGCGCCGATGGCGATGCCGGCGCCGAGCTGGGTCAGCCGTTTGGCAAGACCGCTGACCTGGCCCAGCGGCGCATCCTGTCCGTTTTCGATACCGAGCGCCAGCCCCTCCGTAATGAATCCGCCGAATCGGCTAAAGACACGGCTGGGACTGTGGATCTCCTGCTCCTTTGCAAACGTGATGCCGACCATGGCCCCCAGCTGCTTGATTTTGTCTTTCAAGATGCCAAAGCCGGACGAAATACCGTTTACTAATCCCTGGATGATATTGGCGCCGAACTCGGTAAATGTCCCCGGCAGTTCAATACCAAACCAGCTCATCACCCCGGCGAATGCCTGGTAAAACAGTCCCAGCGGCGACCAGTTCACAATCAGGGCGCTAACGCCGCCAATACCGCCGTCGAAAGCTGTTTTGACATCAGCCCACAAGCCGCCGGCAAAGATCTTGATGGTTTCCCATGCACGATTGAACCGCTCGGTGATGCCGTCCCACAGATCGCTAAAGAACGCTTTCAGGGGCTCCCAATTTTTATAGATCAGGAAAGCCAGTACCGCAATGAGGGTAATCAGCAACACAATCGGGTTCGTCAGCAAGGCGCGACCTAGCCACAAGACAGTTTTACCAACTGCCATGAAGCCACCGCCAATGCCGCGCAGGATCGGAGATAACACACCGCCGGCTATTCCCATCTTGGCGAACAGCACATGCAACATGGCATAGGGACCGATCAAGGCCGCCAGGGCCAGCATCAGCGGCCCCAGCACCACCAGGATGCCGGCAAGAATGCCGAAGCCTACAATCATGGTCTTGGCCGTAGCCGGGTTGCGTTCCATGAAGCCATTTAAACCTTCCAGTGCTTTTGTCACGGTCTCGATGGCGCTGGAATACAAGGGCAGGATCTTCTCGCCCATGGTCAACTGCAGGTCGGCCAGCTTGGCGTGCGCGTCCATTTCCTTACCGCCGGCCTGTTCGCGGGCCAGCGGTTCGAGCTGGTCGACATCGTAGGCGCCTTCGTTCAATTTCCGGTTCTTGTGGATCTGGGCGCGCTGCAAGTACATGTTCGCCATCAGGTCGCCAGCCTTGCGATTGGTAAACAGGCTGCCGATGGTGTCGAGTACTTTGGTGGGCTTGGTGATGCCGTTCTTCGCCAACTGCGGCAACAGGA
>NZ_JBDTCG010000104.1:0-25288 GCF_039923675.1 Collimonas sp. | reverse complement strand
GCTCTGGCAAGAAAACTCAACAAACTTTTCATTGATTCCGATCACGAAATCGAGGCGCGCACCGGCGTCTCGATTCCGTTGATTTTTGAAATTGAAGGCGAAGAGAGCTTCCGTCAGCGCGAGACGGAGGTGATACGTGACCTGAGCGCCCGCAGCGGTATTGTGCTGGCGACCGGCGGCGGCGCCATCATGCGCGCTGAAAATCGCGAATATCTGAAAACCCGCGGCACCGTGATCTACCTGCGTGCCAGCATCCACAACATTCTTCAGCGTACCAGCCGCGACAAGAACCGTCCCTTGTTGCAAACCGCAGATCCGCGCCGGCGGTTGGAGGAACTATCACGGCAACGAGAGCCGTTTTATCGTGAAGTTGCCGACATTGTCATTGATACCGGCCGACCTAACGTACAATTCCTGGTGCATAGTATATTGAGCCAGCTTGATGTATTGCCCGATGAGATCGGGCAGGAGTCGGGGCAAGCCGGCCATGGCAACCCTGGCCGGCATAGCGGCGTATCCCTTCATTCAGCAGATTTTTTTATGAACCAGCAGGTTATCCCTTCGGCCCTCGCGCCAGTCATCACGCTCCAGGTCGAACTGGGCGAGCGTAGCTATCCGATCGAGATCGGCCCCTCCCTGCTGGCTGACCGGGAACGGATCGCCCGTCTGATTACCGGCAAGCAGGTTGTGGTGGTGACCAACACCGTCGTTGCGCCCTTGTATCTGGATCGAGTCAGCCAGACCCTGCGCGATGCCGGTAAAAACGTGCTGGAAATCGTCCTGCCTGACGGCGAGGAAGAAAAACACTGGGGCAGCCTGATGCTGATTTTCGATCGCCTGCTGGCCGAGAAATGCGACCGCAAGACCACCTTGATCGCCTTGGGCGGCGGCGTGATCGGCGACCTGACCGGCTTTGCCGCGTCGGCCTACATGCGCGGCGTGCCCTTCGTACAGATTCCGACCACCTTGCTGGCGCAAGTCGATTCATCGGTAGGCGGCAAAACCGGCATCAACCATCCGCTCGGCAAAAACATGATTGGCGCTTTCTACCAGCCGCAAGCGGTGATCGCCGACACCATGACCTTGCATACCTTGCCTGAGCGCGAGCTGTCCGCCGGCCTGGCGGAAGTGATCAAATACGGCGCAGTGATCGATGCCGAATTCTTCAAATGGATCGAAACCAATATCGATAAGCTGATGGCGCGCGATAATACTGCGTTGGCCTATGCGATTCGCCGCTCTTGCGAACTGAAAGCCGACGTCGTGCGGCAGGATGAGCGTGAAGGCGGTTTGCGCGCGATCCTGAATTTCGGCCATACCTTCGGCCACGCGATCGAGTCCGGTCTTGGTTACGGCAAGTGGCTGCACGGCGAGGCCGTCGGTTGCGGCATGGTAATGGCAGCGGACTTGTCGCATCGGCTCGGCCACATCAGCGCCATCGACAAGGAGCGTGTATGCGCGCTGGTGCGTGCCGCCGGCTTGCCGACCGAGGCGCCCAATCTTGGCGCCCGGCGCTGGCTGGAGCTGATGCAGATCGACAAAAAAAATGAAGACGGGCAAATCAAGTTTATCCTGATGAACCCCCTCGGCGGCCATCTGATCGCCAGTGCGCCGCAAGAAGCGTTGTTGGCGACTCTGCAACAACTAGCCTCCGGAGACCTGCCGCGATGAATCCAGAAATGTCTCTCGCACCTTATGCCGCACATTCTGCGCAATCGCGAGGACGTTTGTTTGAAGAAGATCCGCCTGGCTCGCGTACCGAATTCCAGCGCGATCGCGACCGTATCATCCATTGCACCGCCTTCCGCCGGCTGGAATACAAGACCCAGGTATTCGTCAACCATGAGGGCGATCTGTTCCGCACCCGTTTGACGCACAGCATCGAAGTTGCGCAAATCGCCCGCTCGATCGCACGCAACCTGGACTTGAACGAGGATCTGGTGGAGGCCATCTCGCTGGCTCACGATCTCGGCCACACGCCGTTCGGCCATGCCGGCCAGGATGCTTTGAACGACTGCATGGAGGCGCATGGCGGTTTCGAACATAATTTGCAGAGCTTGCGGGTGGTCGACAAGCTGGAACAGCGCTACGGCGCGTTTGACGGCTTGAATCTGATGTTCGAGACCCGCGAAGGGATCTTGAAACACTGCTCGCTGGCGAACGCCAAGAAACTCGGCGATATCGGCCAGCGTTTCATCCAGCGCAAACAGCCGACGCTGGAGGCGCAAGTCGCCAATCTGGCGGATGAGATCGCCTACAACAATCACGACATCGACGATGGCTTGCGCTCGGGTTTGCTGACCTTGGAGCAGATGAACCAGATCGATTTCTATGCAGAGCACAGCCGCCAGGTCGGCCAGCTGTTCCCGGGTTTGAGCGGACGGCGCGCAATTAATGAAACCATCCGGCGCATGATCAATGCACTGATCACCGACCTGATCCAGACTTCGCAACAGCGCATTCAAGATGCCAGACTGCAAACGGCCGACGATGTGCGCAACGCCCCGCCGCTGATTGCCTTTTCCGACGGCATGGCGCAGCAAGCCGCCTTGCTGAAACGCTTCCTGCGCGAAAACCTGTATCGCCATTACCTGGTCAATCGCATGACCGCCAAGGCGCGCCGTATCGTCGCCGAGCTATATGCGTGCTTTAGCGCCGAACCATCATTGCTGCCGCCCGACTACCAGCTGGCGCAGCGAGCGGTGGAACCCCAGCAGCAGGCGCGCGAGATTGCCGATTACATCGCGGGCATGACTGACCGTTACGCGATAAGAGAACACCGGCGCTTGTTTCTGGTGGACGAAGGGCATCTGTAAGCGTTTTTCGAAGCCAATTTTCATTTCTTGCTCTAGTTGCAATAAGTTGGGTTAGACTTTATCCCTGACCATTTAACTACATTGAGGATCAACTATGCGTCCCGTATACTTAACATATAAAACAGCAGTCACATTGACTCTGGCATTGTCTGCATCTGCCGTGCTTGCCCTTTCCTTGAGCGATATCAGCAATCAGGATGCCAGCAGCGGGCTCAAAGCCGCACTGCAAAAAGGCGCGGACGTCGCCGTCTCAAAACTGGGTGTGGAGAACGGCTTCCTGAACAACGACAAAGTGAAAATCGGCCTGCCGAGCGTGCTCGACAAGGCCATGCCGATCCTGAAAATGACCGGCCAGGGACAGAAACTGGATGACCTGGTGGTATCGATGAACCATGCGGCGGAAGCGGCGGTGCCGATGGCCAAGCCCTTGCTGTTGAATGCGGTCAAATCGATGTCGGTGACCGATGCAAAAAACATCCTGACCGGCGGCGATACCTCGGTGACCGATTTCTTCCGGCAAAAGACCTCGGCCCAGCTGGGCGAGAAGTTCCTGCCGATCGTCAAAGGCGTGACCGACCGCAACGGCCTGTCGGGGCAATATAACGCGATCATGGGGCAGGTCGGCAAGACCGGCATGGTGCCGGCGCAGCAATCGACGGTGGAAGGCTATGTCACGCAACGTGCACTGGACGGCTTGTATACCATCATCGGTGAAGAAGAAAAAGCGATTCGCCAGGATCCGGTCGGCGCCGGCAGCGCGATTATCGGCAAAGTGTTTGGCGCCCTTAAATAAGCGGGCCGCGGCAAACCGTAAAATGATGTAAATGAATTAAATGATCTAATAACAAAGGGCGCATTGACTGCGCCCTTGTTCATTTATTGGCGTGAGCAGTGCAGCTCATGCGCCGGGATTAGCGGCCGGTTCAGGTCGTGGCGGGGAGGTCTTCCGGCAGGTGCTTGATGGCATCGTGCTGGTGATCCTGCATCTTGTCCTTGTACTTGATGACCTGGCGATCGAGCTTGTCGATCAGTGCATCAATGGCGGCATAAAGATCGTGAGCAATACTTTCAGCATGCAAATCTTTTCCTTTAACGCGCAGATTGATTTCCGCTTTTTGGCGCTTTTCTTTTTCAGTGATTTTGTCGACGGTCAGGATCACGCTGATATCGATGACCTGGTCGAAGTGGCGTTTGATACGCTCTAGTTTGCTTTGTACATATTCGCGAATGGCTGGGGTTAACTCGAGGTGATGCCCACTGATGGTGAAGTTCATACAGCGCTCCTATCAAGAATATTGCTGGCGGTTCTGAACAGGCTGCATTGAATCTTTAAGCGAACAATCCGCAAGGGACCGTTCTGGCAAGAGTCGTTAAAAGCGGCAATGTCCGAACATAGCAAGGGTAAGCTTAACAATCAAACCAGAAAAAAAACTACAAGGCCTTGCGCAGATTAACAGACGGAATTTTTAGTGCTTCGCGATATTTTGCGACGGTGCGGCGGGCGACCACCATACCTTGTTCCGCAAGCATGTCGGCAATCTTGCTGTCAGAGAAAGGATTTCTTGAATCTTCCGCTCCTATCAGTTGTTTAATGAGTGCCCTGATTGCTGTTGAGGAAGCCTCTCCACCTGCCTCAGTAGCAACATGGCTGCCGAAGAAATACTTCAGTTCAAACATCCCGTGGGGAGTGAGCATGTATTTCTGAGTGGTTACACGTGAAATAGTACTCTCGTGTAGACCCAGTGTATCAGCTATTTCGCGCAACACAAGCGGCCGCATGGCGACCGCGCCGTGTGAAAAGAAGTTCCGTTGACGCTCCACTATCGCTTGTGCAACGCGCAAGATGGTGTCGAAGCGCTGCCGCATATTCTTGATCAGCCACTTGGCTTCCTGCAGCTGCGAGGTGAGTGCGCCGTCGCCTTTGCTTTGCTTCAAAATGTTGGCATACAGGACATTCACCCGCAACCTTGGCATGACGTCATTGTTGAGCATCACCTGCCAGCCCTGCTTGCTGCGCCTGACGATGACGTCCGGCACCACATAGTCGGAAGTGTTGGAGGCGAACGGTGCGCCAGGATGTGGATTACATTGTTTGATGACGGCTTGCGCTTCGCGCAGATCCTCGTCGTCGCAATCCAGCGCCTTCTTGATTTTGTTGAAATCGCGTTGCGCAAAAAGCATCAGGTGATCTTGCACGATCGCCAATGCCAGGCGGCGCGTGACAAATGGCACTTTGACAAAACGCCTGATCTGCAGGCCCAGGCATTCGGCCGCGTTACGCGCGCCGACCCCGGCCGGATCGAAGCTCTGCACCATTTTCAGCGCCATCGACAGCTCTTCGACGGCGATCTCCAGCTCGTCCGGCAAGCGCTCCAGAATGTCTTCCAGCGACTCTTCCAGATAGCCGTTATCGTCCAGCGCATCTATCGTCAGTTCGACCAGCGCGCGGTCGCGCAGGTCGTGCACCGCTTCACGCATCTGCTGCAGCAAGTGCTCGCGCAGCGTCGATTCATGCGCCTCCAGCTGGGGCCGCGCATCCTCATCGTCCGAGCTCTTCGCGCTACGCGCAACGTCGTCGAAACTCCAGTCGCTGTCGGCGCTTTCCGGAGTGCTTTCGGCCGTTGCCGGCGCATCCGGACTTACTTCGACTTCGGTTGGCGAGCTGCTGACTTCGCTATCGCCGACCGGCGCATCCATGGTGGAAGCGCTGCCGCTGATTGCGCCATCCGCCAGCAGGCGCACCGAGTTGTCGAGCGGATCGTCGACCCGCTCCAGCATCGGATTGTCCGACAGAATTTGCTCCAGTTCCTGGTGCAACTCGAGCGTAGACAGCTGCAACAGCCGGATCGACTGTTGCAGCTGCGGGGTCAGCGCAAGATGTTGAGAGGTGCGAAGCTGGAGTGATTGTTTCATGGATTCCGTGCTGACAATTCACTGTTAACTAAATGCGAGACAAGCTTGAATTCCGCTGCCGTGCAGCGGCCTGCTTTATCTCCGGCTACTTCATTCCGAACCCCGTGAACTTACATGCGGAAATGCTCGCCCAGATACACCCGCCGCACAGACTCGTCGGCGATGATGTCGTCCGGACTGCCGCTGGCCAGCACACTGCCCTGGTTGATGATGTAGGCGCGGTCGCAGATGCCCAGCGTTTCGCGCACGTTATGATCGGTGATCAGCACGCCGATGCCGCGTTCCTTGAGGAAGCGGACGATGCGCTGAATCTCGATCACCGCAATCGGGTCGATCCCGGCAAACGGTTCATCCAGCAGCACGAAGCGCGGATTGGTGGCGAGCGCGCGGGCGATTTCGACTCGCCGGCGTTCGCCGCCCGAGAGTGATAAAGCCTGGTTCTCACGCAGCTTTTCGATTTGCAATTCATGCAGCAGCTTATACAGCTGCTCGTCGATTGCGGCCTTGCTGAGCGCTTTGCCGTTGGGGCGCTGCAGCTCCAGCACGGCGCGGATATTGTCTTCCACCGTCAGCTTGCGGAATACCGATGCTTCCTGCGGCAGATACGACAAGCCCAGCACCGCGCGCCGATGGATCGGCAAGCGCGAAATGTCGACGCCGTCCAGGTCGATCTCGCCGCCGTCGGAAGGCACCAGGCCGACGATCATGTAGAACGAGGTAGTCTTGCCGGCGCCGTTCGGCCCCAGCAGACCAACCACTTCGCCGCACCGGACTTCGAGCGAAACGTCATGGACCACCTGGCGCGCGCCGTAGCTTTTTTGCAGGCCTTTGACAATCAGGGTGCTAGGAGCGGTCATGGCGTTGGCACCTTCGGCCGTGGTTGAATGACGGCGCGAATCCGTCCTTTACCAGCTTCGCTGACACCGTTGACGGTGTTGTTGACGGAATAAAATTCAGTACGGCTATCGTAGGAAATGAACTCGCCGTTGACTTCATCGGTCGGCTTGTCGCCTTGCAGGCGGCGCATCTGCGCCTTCGAAAACAGTTTGGTGACTTCGGTCTTGCCATCGTATTCGATGCGTTCGGCGTGACCGTCAATCCAGAGGTCGGGACCGCCGTCGCGCTTCTGACGGAAAGTCGCCAGCTTGCCCGGATCCGCATACAAGGTGGCGAACTGATAGCCGGAAGGATCAGTGGTCACCACCACCCGGTCGGCATGCATCAGCAGCGTGCCGCGGGTCAGGACCACGTTGCCGGTGGCGACGTTGACCTGCTTGACGTCGTCATAGGTCAGCGTGTCGGAGTCGATCAGGGTCGGCTTCTCCGAGTCGGCTTTTTCTGCGCGTGCGACGCCTATGGCGCCAAGCAACAGCAGAGAGACAAAAAATAGTCGTTTCATGAAAAATCCTGGGTAATGAATAGGGGCCTGCATATAAATTGCGTTGTCGATCCGCTTATTTTTCAGTTCATTTGGTGGCAACCCGCGGTGCACTGCGCAAGACGCCATGCACCTTGCTGAACAGCTTCAGCTCACGCGTGGAATTATTGAAATGCATGCCGGTGCCGTTCAAGGTTGAAAGGCCCAATGTAATTTCCACCGGCTTGTCGGTTTCCATGGTGTCGTCGTCGGGTAACAACAGCAGATATTCGGATTTCAGGTGAAAGTTGTCGGCCATCGGCGTTTTCGGCCGGTCCGCATTGACATTGTCATACAGATGCACCTTGCTGTTGTTATCCTCGATCATGGCGCGCTCGGCGACCAGATTCATCGGCGGCTTTTCCTTGTCCAGACTGTGGATGATCGGCTTCTGCACGTCGAAGGAATCGTTGACCGGGTTATGCGTCAAACGGTCGCCGGCGATGTTGTAGCGCGGCAGTCCGGTAGGCGACATTTGCACGTAGTTGAAATGCTCGACGTAATAATCGGGGTCGGTGCGGACCGGTTTCGGCAACGCGTCCTCGGTATTCTTGTGCATGACTTGCAGCAACCAGAAGCTGCCCAGCGCCAGCACAATGAAGAGCACCAGCAGCAGCATGAAGCGAAAGCGGTAAGTGGAGCGGAGATTTTTCATGCCGGAGTCGCGCCTGGCTGGTTGCTGCGCAAATAGGTCGCCAGCGTGGCGTCGTAGGTATTCTGCACCTGCATGATGAGGTCGCAGATTTCGCGCGCGGCGCCATGGCCGCCGCTGGCTTGCGTAACGTAGTGGACGCGGCTGCGGACATCGCGGTGACCGTTCGGTACGCTGACCGCAAAACCGGCTTGCGACAGGATCGGCAGGTCGATCACGTCGTCGCCGATGAAGCCGCAGTCATCCGCTGTCAGCTGCAGTTGCTCCAGCAGTTTGACAAATGCCGCGTACTTGTCATGCACGCCTTGCTGCACATGGGCGATGCCCAGATCGCCGGCGCGGCGGCTGACGATGGCAGACTGGCGGGCGCTGATGATTGCGGTGGCCACACCGCTTTGCTGCAGCTGTTTGATGCCGTGGCCATCGAGTGCGTTGAAGCGCTTGAGCTGTTCGCCGTCGGCGCCATATAGCAGTCCGCCGTCGGTCAGGATGCCGTCGACATCGAAAATCATCAAGCGCACCCGCGCTGCGCGGGCTTGCGCATCTGCACTCAGCAAGGACACAGTGGCAGCCGTCATCAGATTACCTTGGCGCGGGTCAGGTCATGAATATGCAATGCGCCGACCAGCTTGCCGCCGGCGTCTGTCACCAACAACTGGTTAATGCGGAATTCTTCCATCATCTGTACTGCATCGACCGCCAGCTGGTCCGGGCCTACGGTGCGCGGAGGGGCATGCATCACGTCGGCGATTTTCAGTTTTGTGAAATCCTGCACCTGCTCGATCAGGCGACGCAGGTCGCCGTCGGTAAACACGCCGACCGCATGGAAATTCTCGTCGACCACCGCCGTCATGGCGATGCCCTTGCGGGTGATTTCAAACAGCGCCACCGACAACGAGACATCTGCAGTCACCGCCGGAATCGCTTCGCCGCTGCGCATGACATCGCGCACGTGGGTCAGCAAGCGGCGACCAAGCGCACCGCCCGGATGCGAACGGGCAAAATCCTCTTCGCGGAAACCGCGCGCATCCAGCAGCGCGACTGCCAGGGCGTCGCCCATCGCCAGGGTGGCGGTGGTGCTGGCGGTTGGCGCCAGGTTCAAGGGACAGGCTTCCTGCTCGACGCCGACATCCAGGTGCACATTGGCGAGTTGCGCCAGCGCCGAGTCCGGCTTGCCGGTCATGGCGATCAGGGTGGCGCCCATGCGTTTGATGATCGGCACGATCGCCATCAGCTCGGCGGTTTCGCCGGAATTGGAAATGGCGATGAAGGCATCATGTTCGGTCACCATGCCAAGGTCGCCATGGGCCGCTTCGGCCGGATGGATGAACAGGGCAGGCGTGCCGGTCGAGGACAGCGTAGCAGCGATCTTGCGCGCGATATGGCCGGATTTGCCGATGCCCGACACGACCACACGGCCGCTGCAACCCAGCAGCAAGCGGATCGCTTGGGCGAAAGGATCGTTGGCGTTGTCGGAAATCCGGTTTTTCAGTGCGATGATGGCATCGGCTTCGATTTGCAGGGTGCTGCGAGCGAGCTCCAGCGCACGTCCGGCATCGAATGTCGCGGACAAGGTTTTAGGCAAAATAGGGGCTTCGGGTAGAGTCATCCCGAAAGTATAAACGAATTCCCAAAGCAAAAAACTTGCCAGTGTCGTTCCGCTTCAATTAATCTGTGTTCAGTCCATCCGCATTTGGCGTTGCTGCAACATAATGTTGATATTAGATTAATTTACATTTTAGGCGATGATGCTTTCAGGACTAGAACTGACAATTTTGCTGCTCGGCTCGGCGGTACTGGGCGTGGTGGCTTTCCGCAGTTTCCATTTGCCGCCGATGCTGGGCTATCTGGTGGTGGGGATCCTGATCGGGCCGCACGCCCTTGGTTTTGCCGAAGACAACGCCACCACCCACGCGCTGGCCGAATTCGGCGTGGTGTTCCTGATGTTTTCGATCGGCCTCGAGTTTTCCTTGCCGAAGCTGACTGCCATGCGGCATATCGTGTTCGGCCTCGGCATGGCGCAGGTGCTGCTGACCATCGGCGCCACCATGCTGTTCAGCTGGGCGATGGCGATCATCCTGCCGCAGTTCACCAATATCAGCTGGCAGGCGGCATTCGCCCTGGGCGGCGCGCTGACCATGTCGTCTACCGCCATCGTCTCCAAATTGCTGACGGAACGCATGGAGCTGGAGAGCGAGCACGGGCGCCGCATCATCGGTATCCTGCTATTCCAGGATCTGGCCCTGGTGCCGCTGCTGATCGTGGTGCCGGCGTTGGCGGAGCATAACGGCAACTTGCTGGCGACGCTGGCCTGGGCCAGCGGCAAAGCGGTGCTGGTGCTGGCCTTGCTGCTGTTTTTCGGCCAGAAACTGATGCGCCGCTGGTTCCAGATCGTGGTGCGGCGCCGTTCGCAAGAGTTGTTCATGCTGAACCTGCTGTTGATCACCCTGGCAGCGGCATGGATTACCGAGCGCGCGGGCTTGTCGCTGGCGCTGGGCGCCTTCATCGCCGGCATGCTGATCTCGGAAACCGAATACAAGCACCAGGTGGAAGAAGACATCAAGTCGTTCCGCGACGTGCTGCTGGGTTTGTTTTTCATCACCGTCGGCATGTTGCTCAACCTGCGCCTGGTGTTTGAGCATTGGTGGCTGGTGATGCTGCTGCTGATCGGCCCGGTGTTCCTCAAGTTTGCACTGATCGCCGGCTTGGCCAAGATCTTCCGCTCGTCCACCGGCGTCGCCCTGCGCACCGGCTTGGCGCTGGCGCAGGCCGGCGAATTCGGTTTCGTGTTGCTCAACCAGGCCGGCGGCCTGCAACTGGTCGATCCCTTGCTGGTGCAACTGATCCTGGCGTCGATGGTGCTGTCGATGCTGGCCGCGCCTTTCATCCTGGCTAAATCCGACGCCATCGTGATGAAGCTGTCGGCCAACGAGTGGATGATGCAATCGCTGGCGCTGACGCAGATCGCCACCCGCACCATGTCGACCAAGAAACACGTGATCATTGCGGGCTTCGGCCGTAGCGGCCAAAGCCTGGCCAAGCTGCTGGAAGAAGAGGGTATCGGCTATCACGCGCTTGATCTCGACCCCGACCGGGTGCGCGATGCGCGCGCCGCCGGCGCGCATGTCTCGTATGGCGACGCCTCGCGCCGCGAAAGCCTGGTGGCGGCCGGGGTGCACCGTGCCGCCGCACTGGTCATCACCTACGCCAGCACGCCGTCAGCCTTGAAAGTCTTGCATCATGTGAGCGAACTGGCGCCGGCTTTGCCCGTGATTGTGCGCAGCTACGACGATACCGATCTTGACAAGCTGCGCGCCGCCGGCGCAACCGAAGTGGTGCCGGAAGCCTTGGAAGGCAGTCTGATGCTGGCCTCGCATGCGCTGGTCATGCTGGGCGTGCCTTTGCGCCGTGTGGTGCACCGGGTGCAGGCTTCGCGCGATGAGCGCTACGCTTCCTTGCGCGGTTTTTTCCATGGCGTCGACGATGCGCCGGACGCAGCCGACCACCTGCAGGTACGGCTGCATTCGGTGGCCCTGCCGGACGGCGCCAGATCTATCGGCCGCACCTTGGCCTGGCTCGGGCTGGTGGAAATGGGGGCTGAGATCACCGCCTTGCGGCGTGGCCGCAGCGGGATCGCCATCACGCCGGAGGCGGTGTTGCAGGCGGGAGACATTGTCGTCCTGCGCGGCGCAGCCGACGCTATCTCTCGTGCAGAGGGGCGTTTGCTGCAAGCGTGGGCCAGCACCAGCCAGCATAGTGATGAAGATTTTTGAAATAATACCCATTCTCATTCAATCGGCATTTACAATACACATCTTTTAAGGGCAGGTGTGGGATTGTGAAAAAAGAATTGCGTCATTGGTTGGTCAAATTGCACCGTTACAGCGGTTTGCTGCTGTCTTTGTTTATTGTCATGGCGGGCCTGACCGGCAGCGCGCTGGCGTTCAATGACGAAATCGACGCCTGGCTCAATCCGCAGTTTTATCACATCTCGTCCAGCGGCCCGCATCAGCCTTTCGAGGTGCTGGCGGCCAAGGTCGAGCACGATTATCCCCATGCACGCTTGGCGTTCTTCTCGATGGAGCCGGACGGCAACGTGCCCTTGCAAGCCAGGCTGCGCACGCGCCATGCGGACGGTGTGCTGCCGATAGATACCGTATTCATCGATCCGGTCACCGCTGCCGTGCTCGGCGAGCGCAACACCAAGGCCGCCAGCCTGGCGCCGCAAAACCTGATGCCCTTCCTGTTCCGCTTGCATCGCTACCTGTTGCTGGACAAGACCGGCGCCATCATTTCCGGCAGCCTCGGCTTGTTGTGGCTGGCGACCTTGCTGATCGGCTTTGCGCTGGCCTGGCCCAAACACCGCAGTGGCTGGCGCAAGGCGCTCTCGATCAAGCGTGGCGCCGGCGGTTTCCGCCTGATGTACGACCTGCACCGCTCGGTCGGTCTGGTTGCTGGCGTCTTGCTGGTGATGACGGCCTTTACCGGGGCCGTGATGAATCTGCCCGATGTCGCACGACCGATGGTTTCCAGCTTGTCGCCGCTGACCAAGCCGCCCAAGTCTTCCCCTCATGAAGGCAAGCCGCAAATCGACTGGCAGCAAGCGCTGGCGGCGGCCCAGGCCAGCGAGCCGCTATCGGCCCCGGTACGGATTGCGCGCGACGACAAGCAACGCTTGTATCAGGTGCGCCTGCGCAAGCAAAATGACATCCAGGATAGCGGCAGCGTGCGAGTCGTAGTCGATGCCGTGGACGGTAAGGTGCTAAGCGTGCTTGATCCCTTGAAAGGGTCGGCCGGCGATACCTTTATCGGCGTCCAGTACGGTTTGCACACCGGCCAGTTGCTGGGTTTGGCGGGCAAGATCCTGGTTGCTTTCATGGGGTTGCTGCCGCTGTTGTTCACGATTACCGGGATTGCCATCTGGCTAAAGAAACGCAAATCGGAAACAATCGTGCGCGCCCGGCATCTACACCAAGCCGGGACTATTTAGGTAGTTGCAACTTGCCAAACAGCCAGCCGGCTTTAGCGCCACTGAGCGTCATCGCCATTTGCTGGCGCGCCACCGGCATGCGGCAAATCGGACCAAGCGCGATGTCGCGCAAGGTGCTGGCGATACGTGAATCGGATTGAAAAAAAGGCGTCAGCAACTTGCTGGCGCCCTGGTAGTAGCCCAGGTGGGCGCGCCGCCGTTGCGAATACAGCGCCAACGCGGGCTCCACCGTCGGGCTCTCGGCAAAACACTGGGCCAGCGTCATCGCATCGACCAGCGCCAGGTTGGCGCCTTGTCCCAGTTGCGGACTGGTGGCGTGGGCGCAATCGCCGATGCACACCACGCGGGCGTCATGCCAGTGGCGCATTTGCACGTCGGCATAGCGGGCAAAGGTCAGTTGATCCGGGCTTTGTATGTGTTCCAGGATCGGCGCTATCGGCGCCAGCTCCAGTACGGTTTTCTTCCACGCCGCCAGGCCCTGCTCCTGCCAATGCTGCAGGCGATCCACGCGCAGGCTCCAGAACAGGCTCAGGATAGGCTGCTCCATCTGCTGATAGGCAAAACCGGTCGGCATCAATCCCAACATTTGCTGCGCGTGTCGGAACCACTGACGCAAACTGCCCGGGGTCAGACCTTCGTCCGGCACCAGCGTCCACAATGCACCCCACGGGTAAGGCGTCACCTTCTGTGGAATCGCCAGCGCCGCCCGCAATTCCGAGCGGGTGCCGTCGGCGATGATGGCGCAGTCGAATTCCCCGGCAACGGCTTCGGCGCTACCGGGTGCCGGATCACGAGAAAACAGCAAGGCCTGGCCACCACGTTGCTCAATCCGCGCAATATTGATCCCGCTGCAGACATGTACTCCTGCCGCTTGCAAGGCTTGCCAGAGCACCGAAAACAAGGCGCCGCGATGCAGGCCGAGGCCGAACGACTGTTGGTCATGAAGGCGATAATGTACATCCAGCACCGTGCGGCCGCCGGCGGTGGTGCCGAACAGACGGTCATTGCGGGCCCCGTGTGCGAGGATCTGGTCCAGTAATCCGAGTGCGGCCAGCACATGCATCCCGGTAGGCTGCAGCAAGATGCCGGCGCCTACCGCGCTCGGTTGCGCCACGCGTTCAAACAGCGTGACGTGATGGCCGGCGCGCGCCAGGAACAGCGCGCTGGCGGCGCCCGCGGTGCCGCCGCCAATAATGGCTATACGCTGCATGGTGGAGAGATCCCGAGGTGTGATTAGAGGGACAGCAGAATGTCTTCCGAGGCGGCAGAGCGGCTGCCTGGCAAGGGCTGATTACTTTGCCCGTGATAGGCAAATACCACCGATTCCTTGACCACTTCTGTGTTGTTCCTGCCGGCGGCATGGAACAATCCGCTGTGAAAAAATACGACGTCGCCTTGTTGCAGTTCGATCGATTTTCCTTGTGCAAACAGAGCTTGGTTTTCCGCCATTTCAGGGCGCAGGAAATCCAGTTCATCCATCTGCTCAGGCTTGATGTCAAAGCGGTGCGAGCCGGGAATGAAGCGCAGGCCACCGTTATTCGCATTTTCATTGTCTAGCGCCAACCACACCGAAATCAGCTCATTGTGCGGAAACGACCAGTAACGGATATCACGATGCCAGCCGGTCGCAGTGCCGAAATGCGGATGCTTGGTCATCACGCAATTGTGGTGCGACAAAGTCAGGCACACAGCCTCGCCCAGCAGCAGTTCCAGCATTGTCACCAGTTGCGGATTAGCGGCCCAGGTGCGATAGTAAACATGGCGTTGATAGGCATTGCGTAAACGTCGCGCAGTACGGCCGCCAACGCTTTCCAGCGATTCCGGCGCGCCGGCATAGCCGACCTCGGATTCATATTCCAGCGGCGCTACCGCCTGCGCCAGATGGGTATTGGTAGTGGCCGCCATCAATGCGCAATCCACAGCGGATACCATGCGCGGCAAGATCAAATAACCGTCTTTTTCAAAGGCCTTAATCTGGGTTGCAGATAGCGCCGGAGTAGTGTTGGTAGACATCGTCATCTCGTTATCGCCTGGTCCCGGCCATAATTGACATTATGGCCGGGACGTGCGGGTTTATTTTTTCTTTGTTTTTTGCAGCAACGGCAACAGGTATTTGCCGGTGACGCTGGCCGGGTTTGCCGCCACTTGTTCCGGTGTACCGGTGGCGATGATGCGGCCGCCGCCGGCACCGCCTTCAGGACCCAGGTCGATCAGCCAGTCAGCCGTCTTGATCACATCCAGGTTGTGCTCGATGATCACCATGGTGTTGCCTTGGTCGCGCAGGCGATGGATCACTTTCAGCAGCAAGTCGATATCATGGAAGTGCAGGCCGGTGGTCGGCTCGTCCAGGATGTACAGCGTGCGGCCGGTATCGCGCTTGGATAGTTCCAGCGACAGTTTTACCCGCTGTGCTTCGCCGCCAGACAGTGTGGTAGCACTTTGGCCGAGGCGGATATAACCCAGGCCGACATCCAGCAAGGTATGCAATTTACGCGCAATGATCGGCACCGGCTTGAAGAATTCATAAGCCTCTTCGACCGTCATGGCAAGCACTTCGGTGATGCTCTTGCCCTTGTAATGTACTTCCAGCGTTTCGCGGTTGTAGCGCTTGCCGTGGCAGACGTCGCAAGGCACGTAGACGTCCGGCAGGAAGTGCATTTCGACCTTGATCACGCCGTCGCCCTGGCAGGCTTCGCAGCGGCCGCCCTTGACGTTGAACGAGAAACGGCCGGCGTTATAGCCGCGTTCCTTGGCCATCGGCACGGTCGAGAACAGATCGCGGATCGGTGTAAACAAACCGGTGTAGGTGGCAGGATTAGAGCGCGGCGTGCGACCGATAGGGGCCTGGTCGACGGAAATGACCTTGTCGAAATGTTCCAGCCCGCCGATCGATTCGTGCGCCGCCGGTTCGGCCTGCGAACCATACAAATGGCGCGAAGCGGCGTGATACAGCGTGTCGTTGACCAGTGTCGACTTGCCCGAGCCGGAAACCCCGGTGACGCAGGTCAGCAAGCCGACCGGCAGATTCATCGTAACATTTTTCAGGTTGTTGCCGGTGGCGCCGGTGATGATGAACTGGCGGTCCGGATCGGCCGGCGTGCGCTTTTCCGGCACCGCGATTTTCAAGCTGCCGTTGAGATACTTGGCCGTCAGCGATTTCTTGCTCTTGAGGATTTGATCGAGTGTGCCTTCAGCGATAACTTCACCGCCATGCACGCCGGCGCCTAGGCCCATGTCGACGATATAGTCGGCGGTGCGGATCGCATCTTCATCGTGCTCCACCACCAGCACGCTATTGCCGATGTCGCGCAGATGGCGCAAGGTTTCGATCAGGCGATCGTTGTCGCGCTGATGCAAGCCGAT
Source organism: Collimonas sp. (assembly GCF_039923675.1). Taxonomy (GTDB): domain Bacteria; phylum Pseudomonadota; class Gammaproteobacteria; order Burkholderiales; family Burkholderiaceae_D; genus Collimonas. Next base: position 9,137 of record NZ_JBDTCG010000104.1, on the reverse strand, counting down.
CGACGGTTCATCCAGCACGTACATGACGCCGGTCAGGCCGGAGCCGATTTGCGACGCCAGGCGGATCCGCTGCGCTTCGCCGCCGGACAAGGTGTCGGCGCTGCGTTCCAGCGACAGATAATCGAGGCCGACGTTATTGAGGAAGGTCAGGCGCGAAACGATTTCCTTGATGATGCGGTCGGCGATTTCTTTCTTGGCGCCGGTCAGCTTCAGCTTTTCGAAGAACGACAAGGTCTCGCGCAACGGTGTCGCCGCGACTTCATAGATGGCGCGTTCCTGCTTGCCGTTGCCGACCTTGACGAAGCGGGCTTCGATGCGCAGCCGCGCGCCGTGGCAGGAAGGGCATTCCTTTTCATTGATGAACTTGGCCAGTTCTTCCTTGACCGCCATCGAATCGGTTTCGCGATAACGTCGCTGCAGATTGTTGACCACGCCTTCAAAGGTGTGTTCCTTGATCACGGTGCGGCCACGTTCGTTGACATAGCTGAACGGAATGGTTTCCTTGCCGGAGCCGTACAGTACTGCCTGCTGGGCTTTTTCCGGCAGCTTTTCAAACGGCATGTCGATGTCGAAATCGTAGTGCGCTGCGATGCTGGTCAGCATCTGGAAGTAAAACTGATTGCGACGGTCCCAACCCTTGACCGCACCACTGGCCAGCGACAGGTTAGGGAAGGCGACGATCCGCTTCGGATCGAAAAATTCGATATGGCCGAGACCATCGCATTCGGGGCAGGCACCCATCGGATTGTTGAACGAGAACAGGCGCGGCTCCAGCTCTTGCAGCGAATAGCCACAGATCGGGCAAGCGAACTTGTTGGAGTACATATGTTCGGCGCCGCTGTCCATCTCCAGCGCAATCGCACGGCCTTCGGCCAGCCGCAGCGCGGTTTCAAAACTTTCCGCAAGGCGCTGCTTGACGTCCGCTTTTACCTTGAGGCGGTCGATCACCACGTCAATCGTATGCTTCTCGGTCTTCTTCAGCTTCGGCAGATCGTCGACTTCATAAATCTTTGCCGTGCCGGTGCCGCTCTGTATGCGGAAGCGCACAAAGCCTTGCGCCTGCATCTGTTCAAACAGATCGACGTGCTCGCCCTTGCGATTGGCCACCACCGGCGCCAGGATCATCAGCTTGGTATCGTCCGGCATCGCCAGGACCGCGTCCACCATCTGCGACACGGATTGCGCCGCCAGCGGCTTTTCCGGATGGTCCGGGCAATACGGCGTGCCGACGCGGGCATACAGCAAGCGCAGGTAATCGTGAATCTCGGTCACGGTGCCGACGGTGGAGCGCGGATTATGCGAAGTGGCCTTCTGCTCGATGGAAATCGCCGGCGACAAGCCCTCGATCAAATCGACATCCGGTTTCTCCATCAACTGCAAGAACTGGCGCGCATAGGAAGACAGCGATTCGACATAGCGCCGCTGGCCTTCCGCATACAAAGTGTCGAACGCCAGCGACGACTTGCCGGAGCCGGACAGGCCGGTGATCACGATCAGTTTGTTGCGTGGTAAATCCAGATTGATATTCTTGAGGTTATGCGTGCGCGCACCCCGGATGCGGATCTCTTCCATTTACAGCTTTCAGCGTAAGTTTAAGGCCGTGTTGGCTTGTTGGAAATGCAATTTTCACGCCTGAAAGGCCAGACCATGCCGCTGGCGGGGCGGTTAGCCCGGCGCCAGCCTGACGCGGCGATGCCATATCAAACGGATCAACCTGACACTATATCAGGGTAGCCGTTTTAGGGTTTGCCCTGACTGCCTTGCCGTCAGGGTATGTGCGGAACGGGAGATTGGTTTTGTGTGGAAAGCGTAGTAAGGCGCTGTCGCCGCCACGGTTCAGGTGAAGCCGTGGCGGCGATGTAAAACAGGAAAATTAAAACGACGGACGATTAGCGATTAACGCGCAAAATCCGACGTGTTGGCGATGAAGGTGTTCAGCTTGCTGATGTTCAGGCTGCCGAAACCGGTAACCGCATCCCAGCCTTTGCCGGCTTTATAGCCGTAGGTACTGTTGTAGCCATTGGTGCCGGAAGTCACGTCATGCAGCAGCGATGCGTTGGCTGATTGAGAGAAGTATTTGTAGAAGCTGGCGGCAGGGAAACCCAGGCCGTTGCTGTTGGCCGATTGCAGGCGGGCCCAGACGCCGGTGAAAATCGGCGCCGCAAGGCTGGTGCCGCCGACCGTGTTCAGGTTGCCGTTCTGGTCGGTGGTGCTGCCGTTGATGACCAGGTTGGCGCCGCTGGCGCTGGCGGCGTCGAACGCGATGTCCGGCAAGCCGCGGGTGGTGGCGCCCGAAGCCGTTACGCCGGATTGATAGCTCGGCGCTGCTTCGAATTTGCTATAGCCGCCGCCGGTTGCCCAGACGCGTTTGGTATTGTCAACGTCGCCGGCAGCGTCGTACTGGCCAATCGCGCGCAGGCCTTCGTTCCACACCGTTTCGCTGCCGTATGCGCCTGACGCAGTGTATAGGGTAGTGCCGCCGACCGCGACCACATACGGCGACGCAGCGGGTTCGCTGACGTCATAGGTCGATTTGTTTTTCGGCACGCCGGGCGAACCGGAAATCGAACTGGTCTGGCAATTGTAGGCGCCGGCATCGCCGGTCGAGACCGAGAAAGTCTGGCCTTGCGCAACCGCCTGCTTGAACACATTGTCGTCGGCGGCCTGGGTGCCGTCGCTATTGGTGTCCGATTCGCAGCCGCCCAGCGAGACGTTGATGACCTTTGCTTGATTGTCGGAGACGGCCTGGTTATAGGATGCGGTGATGCTGCTGAACTGCATGTCCGGCGATGCGTAGAAGATGATCTGCTGCACGGCGCCGCCGCTGGCGCCGGTGATGGTCTGGCTATCCAGGTTCCATTCCACCAGGCCGGAGGTGTCGCTGTAGTCGCTGCCGCTTGTGCCGGTTTGTACCACGCTGGTATTGACGGTGCCAAAATTATTGCTGTCGGTGAAGGTGTTCAGATCTGAAATCGTTTGCGTCAGATCGCCTTCCGAGATAATGCCGACGGTGGTGTTGGAGGCGGTTGGCGTGGTGCCGGCGTTGTAGATGCCTGGGAACTCCGCAGGGCTATGCGACGTGGCGATCGGCGTCGCGTTGCTGCGCGACTTGGCGAACAGCGATGCATTGGCTTGCGCCGCCGGCAGCCTGACATGGTTGGTATGGGCCAATGCAACGTTTTGCAAGCCGAGCACCGAGCCGACGATGTGGCCCAATGCTGCCGGCACTTGTGCGGCGTCGGTATTGGCAAACACCTTGCGGCCATCTTGTTCGAAACGCTTCAACCCGGTATGGAAACCGGCTTGCACGGTAGCGGCGGTACCATCGGCAGTTACCAGCTGACGATTCGGCGCCACCTTGATGTTGACGAAACCAGCCTTGCGCAAATGCGCAACCACGGTCGCCACATCTTTTTCTGCAGGCGCATATTCTGCATTGAATTGTGCCGGCGTCAGGAATTTGTTGTGGACGGCGCTGCCAGGCGTACGCAGCTCTTGCAGGAATTTATCCAGCTTGGCTTCATTGCGCAGGTTCAGGCTCAGTGTGACGTGGACCGGTTCGCCTTGCGCCATTTGCACAGCAGTTTCCGCCGATGTTTGCACGCTGGCGTCGACTGCTGCGCTTTTTTGTTTCGCTTGCACTTGCGGCAGGAAGGCTTTGGTCTTGGTGGCGACCCAGGTATCGGTGGTGGCCGCATGCACGGACAAGGATGCAAGCGCCAGGGACAGCGCCAAAGACAAGACCGAAGCCCGGGGAACCGCAAAACTGCCTGCTGCTGTTTTTGCTGATGTTTCCGATTTCATTTGTTTATTCCTCTTGATTGGAACAGATAAAGGACGCCGCGGCCCGCATGGCTGGTAGCAATGCAAGGTTGTCTTGGCGCTGAATTCTGCATCACGAACCGTGATGCAGCGATTAACGGAGATCAGTCCGCTAATAGGGAGGCGGCAGCGCTGTCAACGCTGCCTGTGCTGGAAAGTGGGTGGGGCGGTGCTGCGGCGAACCTGTAGCGAGGACAGGAACACGGGGATGCGCTTAGTCAAAGTCATGTAATTCCCTCTTAAGGATTAACAACACCGTCGCGGACTTTTTGTGGAGTCTTACTGGTATGCCAATCGAGATTTAAAAAAGGGTCATGCTTTGGGGAAATATTTGAACAGAGTTGTCTATTAATTGTAAGCAATTGTTAACGCGGCATTTTGGACCTGGAGCTTAACGTCTTTTTCTACGCCGCCGTCCATGATGAACCGGCAAGATCTCCCGGAAAATCAGCCATTCCAGATCCGTAGCGAGGCGGGTTTGGCCGTACCTGTATCTGCCCGGCCGCTTATGGGCATACCATTCCCTGCTACTATATTGGGTTTAGATCTCGCTCCAGGCTGAGTCCCGACGCCGCCCTCTTGTCATGCTCACTATGAATAATTCCTCATCCCCTCCAGATAACGAGGACAGCAGCGGCATGAGCCGCGCCGAAGTCAAGGCGAGCGCTTCGCTGGCCTCGATATTTGCACTACGCATGCTCGGCCTGTTCCTGATCTTGCCGGTCTTCTCGGTGCACGCTAAAACCTTGCCGGGCGGTGATAGCGCCACCCTGGTCGGCCTGGCGATGGGGATCTACGGCCTGGCGCAATCGTTCGGGCAAATCCCGTTCGGCGTCGCCTCCGATAAATATGGCCGCAAGAAGATCATCGTCATCGGCTTGATCCTGTTCGCGCTGGGATCCTTCATCGCCGCCGGCGCAGGGAATATCTATTGGGTCATCATCGGCCGCGCGATCCAGGGCGCCGGGGCGATCTCGGCCGCGGTCACCGCCTTTATCGCCGACTCCACCCGGGAAGAGCACCGCACCAAGGCCATGGCCCTGGTCGGCGGTTCGATCGGCCTGACTTTTGCCTTGTCGCTGATCATTTCGCCGCTGCTGTACGAGTGGGTCGGCATGGGCGGCATTTTTGCCATGACCGGGATACTGTCGCTGGCGGCCATCGGCGTGGTGGTCTGGCTGGTGCCGAGCGTACCGCTGGTCAAGGCCAGGCGCGTGGCATGGTCGCAAATCTTGCGCAACGGCGAACTGATGCGCCTCAACTATGGCGTGTTCGCGCTGCACATGACGCAAATGGCGATGTTTGTGGTGATGCCGGCGGCGCTGGTCAAATATGCAGAGTTGCCGGTCGCCTCGCACTGGAAAATCTATCTGCCGGTAGTACTGGCGTCGTTCGTGCTGATGCTGCCGCCGGTTTTTGCCGGCGAAAAGCAGGGCAAGATGAAACAGGTGATGGTGGCTGCCGTCGCACTGTTGTTTATCGTGCAATTAGGATTGTTGCTGACATTCTCAATGGAAACTATTCGCTGGCAGTGGCTGGTGGTGCTGTTGCTGGGTTTTTTCATTGCCTTCAACGTGCTGGAGGCCAGCCAGCCGTCGCTGGTGTCGCGCATAGCGCCGCCAGCCGCCAAGGGCGCCGCGCTGGGCGTGTACAACACCATGCAAGCGCTGGGCCTGTTCTGCGGCGGCGCCTTAGGCGGATTGCTTAAACAGCATGCCGGAGCACCCTCGGTTTTCATTTTAGGGTCTGTAGCGACCCTGTGCTGGCTTATAATCGCATCCAGCATGAAAAATTTGCCACGCCGTAGCAAGGCGGCCGCCACGGCGGCGGCATAAATTCAAGGCATTTGTTTAAAGCAAAATTCAACGCATTTATCAAGATATTCGTAATCAGGAGAGAAACATGGCATCGGTCAATAAAGTCATCATCGTCGGCAATCTCGGCCGCGACCCGGAAACACGCTACATGCCAAACGGTGAAGCAGTCACCAACATTGCCGTTGCCACGACGGAAAGCTGGAAAGACAAGAACAGCGGCGAGAAAAAAGAATTAACCGAATGGCACCGCATCACGTTCTACCGCAAGCTGGCGGAGATCGCCGGCCAATACCTGAAAAAAGGTTCGCAAATTTACATCGAAGGCCGTCTGCAGACCCGCAAATGGCAAGACAAGGACGGCGCCGAGCGCTACACCACTGAAATCATCGCCGACACCATGCAAATGCTCGGCAGCCGTCAAGGCCAGGGCGGTAGCGCACCGATGGATGACGGCGGCGGCTACAACAGCGCGCCACCGGCACGTCAAAACAGCGGCGGCGGCGCGCCAGCGGCGGCGACTTCCCGTCCTGCTCCTGCATCGCGTCCGGCGCCGAATTTCTCGGATATGGATGACGATATTCCGTTCTAAATGACATAAAAGTTATTTTGTAAAGTTAAAATTGATGATTCTTCCTGTAATGCATTGATTTTAAAGAAGAAAGAAGTAAATGAAAACCTTCAATCCCTGTAAAGGAATTGGAGGTTTTTTTTCGTCTAGTTGAATTGTTGCGTTAAAAGTTCATATAAAAGAAATTTTGTTAAGTCGGAAGTCCATGTAAATCTAGCGTTGCACGCTTCCCGAGGATGGCGTCAGCCGATCAGCCACCGTCCGTCGAAACAGCAATTGGCCCCTCCAACGCGAACAGTCCCGATCTATCCGCCTTTCCTGAGAGATCGAACGCCGATAAGAGTTGGCTAATGTGTTGCGTCTGTCACAAGTCGGAACATTGCCGTGAAATCTGCATGAGGTCACCGGCAATCTCTAGGTGGTAGCAATGCAAATATTATTGCTCTACGGGAACGCCGTTTAGGGGCTGGATTTCCCGATTCCCATATGCCGGAGCTGGCAGCTTGCGCAAGAGACGGAAGCGGTTAAGCCCCAGGTTGACTTTGGTGACCCGGCGGTTGGGTAGTGACGCGAGATACCGGGATACCACTTCGACGGCATCCATGGGGTTTCCATCGCTGTCTAGCAGCACTTCCACATCCCGCACCCGCAAGCGATTAATTTGCTGGGGATCTTCTTTGTAGTAATAGCCTGCGACGGAGTATCGCTTGGTTTCATCCATGGGTGCACCGTCCACTCGGAAATTGGATGCGTAGTTCAGTCGCCCACCATAAGGATCGAAGTCCAGGGTAACGCCGGACAGCCCCGCAACCCAGCCACCGGTCCACCCCATAGAGACATCCGTGCTCAGGCATGCATACGCCGAGTCGTCCACCAACCGATGGATCTGATGACCGGTGATAGTGCCCTTGGCGATGAGTGGGCCGATGGGAATGAAGTGGTAAATGTCTTCAGTCTTGATGGGACCTGCCGCGACATGGGTTCCGTAACGAAAACCCCGTATCACACCGACCTCTGTCTTGGCGACTGACCGGAACGCATCCGTAAGGAAGTCATGCGAGGCCCCCTCTATGACCGCTGGCATCGTTTCGTCGGAGAAGTTAGAGCGGTACAACGGCACGTCTGTGTATCCAACGATGGTGTCGATGGGCTGCATGAGGCGAGTGCCATTGAAAGGATTGATCCATCGACCAGGTACGAATTCTGGACCAGCAACAAACGGCGCACGAACCTTTCTCACCAGTGCGTCAATCTCCGGATCTGGCCGGATATCCATGGTGACACGGTGCTGCTGGAAGCTAACGAGGGAGACGCGTCCATTGCGCTTCCTGAGGGTCATTTCGTTGAGGATTTGCCCATCCTGGCCTTCGTCGACGACCCAGGCGCCGGTGCGCGAGTGGATAGCCCGAGGCGTGGTTTCGTGCATGTCCGACGACAGGATAGCGTCCACTCCGGGATACCGGTTCGACAGGTCAATGTTGGCAGCCAAGCCGAGTTCGGAGATCACGACAATCACATCGACCTGCTTGATATCGCGCAGAACGTGAATGAATTCGGGAAACTCAGCTTCGCCTTCGGTTAGCTTGAATCCGCTTGTGATCTCCGTCTTCACGGCCTGGGGGCCGCGGCTGGCGGTGTATCCTATGAACCCTACCTTCAGTCCATTAATCTCCTTGATCCAGTAAGGAGGCAACACACGTTCCCCGGTCCTGTTGGCGTAGGGCGAGCCGTCGTAATAGAGGTTCGCGGCAATTGCATTCCCATGGAAGCGGGCAGCTTTGCCGGCGAACTGCTGCAGGAACACTTCTGTGCCGTAAAGGTAGTCCCAATTGCCTGGGTTGTCCACGTCGATGCCAAACCGGTTCAGGACTGTGATGATCGCCTCACCCTGAGTGAATAACGCCTCGGCCGAACCTTGAACAGTGTCGCCGCTGTTGACGGTGATGGTGGTGCCAGAGTGTCTGCGCCGGATGTTCTGCACGAGGGTGTACATCCTAGCCAGACCGCCGAGCGCTTCGCCCTTGGCGTCGGATCGCACGTTCGGATGTTCGACAAGATGGCCGTGTATGTCGCCCATGTGGATGAGCGTGACTTCGCCGTTGGCGATTGCAGGATAGGCCTTTGTCGCGAGAGCGGTGTAAAGCAAGAGCGCTACGACGATGAACCGTCTGGCGCATAGGCAAGACATCATTGAAACTCCTCGGTGGTTGTTTGAACGCGGCCAGTCGTTATGGGCGGAAGTAGATCCACCCCTGTTTTTGCCGCCTCACTATCTCTGCGACCCCGGACGGAACAGTGGTGATGCCGGGCAGTAGATCGTCTTCGGTCATCTTGAATTTGTTCATGGAGTTCTGGCAAGCGACAAGCTTGACGCCATGCTGTAAGGCCTCCTTGAGTAGGGGGGCCTTCTGGCTCATCGGGCCGAGTAGGGTAATCGCTGCGCTGACGTGGACGATCTCGATGTTGGTACAAGCGGTACCTAGCTCCGATTGCAGGTTCTGCGCGTTGCCCAGCGCCAGCTCGACCTTTTCCTTGTCGCTCACACTAATCACGATGTTGTAGTGCTCTGCGCACGCACTCGCAGGTGACGCAATAGCCGCAGGCTCGGTGATCGATGATGCTGAGAGGGCGGGGGAAGCATGAAAACTCAATGCTAGAAGTGAGCAGAAAAGAAAATTTTTCATCGTGTTCAGTAAGTAAGTGAGTAAGTGAGTAAGTGGAAAGGTTAGAACAGGATTACCGGCGACCAAGCGGTTTGCGGCGATTTGTTCATAGGGAACCAAGCACATGACCGTTCACGAGACGGCCATACATCGAATCGTCCGAGGGTGTAAATAATTTTGTGTAAACGGTCATTTGGCAGGACACTGCCGCCATCAAGGAGAAACAATGACCGTCGCAACGCGTAACAAACGGGCCAAGCCCGATCC
>NZ_JBDTCG010000103.1:0-46462 GCF_039923675.1 Collimonas sp. | reverse complement strand
CTCATCTGGTTTGTGACGCCGAGGCCCAGCCCCTCTACTGCGAAGGCAGTGTGCAGGACATCACCGAGCGCAAACGGAACGAGAGTGAGTTGCGCGCGGCGAAGGCCGCGGCGGAAGCCGCGACCGTCGTCAAGAGTGAGTTTCTCGCTAACATGAGTCACGAGATACGCACGCCGATGAATGGCGTCATGGGCATGACTGGCTTGTTACTCGACACCGAGCTGAACACGGAGCAACGGTCTTTTGCCAGCACGATCCAGAGCAGCGCGGAGTCATTGCTCCAGGTGATCGATGACATTCTCGATTTCTCCAAGATCGAAGCGGGCAAGCTCTCCTTTGATGAGGTTGAGTTCGACCTGCATGAGGCTGTCCATGGCGGCCTGGAGTTATTGGCCCATAAGGCGGAGGGCAAAGGCCTGGAGTTAGCCTGTCTCATCGAGCATGACGTACCAGTCCACCTCCGCGGCGACCCAGGCCGGGTGCGCCAAGTGCTACTCAATTTTGTCGGCAACGCGATCAAGTTTACCGAACACGGCGAAGTGGTCGTGAAGATATCTCTCGAAGGCGAGAGTGAGGGAGAGGCGTTTCTGCGCTTTGAGGTGCAGGATACCGGGATCGGGATCCCGCTGGAGGCGCGGCAAAGGCTCTTCCAACCTTTCAGCCAGGCGGATGGCTCGACCACACGCAAGTATGGCGGCACCGGGCTGGGACTGGTCATCTCGAAACAACTCGTCGAACACATGCACGGCACGGTCGGCGTTGATAGCATCCCCGGTAAAGGATCGCTCTTCTGGTTTACGGTCCGCCTGATGAAATCCGTCGGTGAGTTCCCCGACGATCTCGCGATCGCCGACGAGTTAGCCAATCTGCACGTCCTGATCGTAGACGACAACGAGACGAACTGCGAGATCCTGCGGCTGCAGACGCGCGCCTGGAAGATGCGTTCGCGCGCGGCGCGGGACGCGAAGAGTGCGCTCGCGGAATTGCGCAGGGCCCACGCTGCGGATGATCCTTACGATGTGGTGCTGCTCGATATGCAGATGCCGGGCACCGATGGACTGACTCTCGCGCGGGCCATAAAGTCAGAGGACGCCCTGGCCGGGGTCCGTCTTGTTCTGCTCTCTTCTATCGGTGGCCGACTGGATAAGAATAGGTTGCGGGCCGCCGGCATCGATGACTGCCTGATCAAACCAATCAAGCAATCGCTTCTCTTTGATTCGATCGCCAAAGTTGTCGGGGCCAAATCCATCGGCGCGACTGAGAAAGCGCAGAGAGTCCTGCCCGCTCCGACCGCTCTGCCGACAACCCATCGGGAACTGCGCATCCTGCTGGCGGAAGATAACGATGTGAACCAGCGGGTTGCCTTGGGCTTGCTCCGGAAGCTTGGCTATAGCGCCGATGCGGTGGCGGATGGAACGGAAGTCTTGGAGATCTTTAAGCGCAGCCCTTACGACATCATCCTGATGGACTGCCAAATGCCACTTCTCGACGGCTACGAGACGACCGGCCGCATCCGCGAGCTAGAACAGAAGCGGGTCGGAGGCTTCGATTGGAAAAAGCCGGTCCATATCATTGCCATGACCGCCAACGCGATGGCCGGAGACCGCGAGAAATGCCTGACGGCGGGGATGAACGACTATCTCAGCAAGCCCGTGCGGAGTCACGAACTCGAGTTAGCTTTGAATCGCTACGATAAAGTCGAATCGAGCGCGGCCGAGGTCCCGCACGTTGTCCCTGCACCTGTTTCTCCGCCTCGAGCCACTAACTCTCCGGAAGAAGTGCTGGTGGACTTTGAGCTTCTTCGCGACATCGCGGATGACGATCCTGAGCGGATGGAGCATTTGGTTGGGCTTTACCTAGCCCAAACCATCTTCATGCTCGATGGCTTAAAAGAAGCGATCCTAACGAAGTCAGCAACAGAAGTAGCCAGCCTGGCTCATAAGATAGTGGGCTCCAGTATGTCTATCGGCGTCGAAGTTCTGACGTTGCCATTGCGGGCCCTGGAGAAAGCCGGTCAGTCCGGCGACCTCTCCGGAGCTATGTCTTTGCTCGATGACCTTCGAGAGAAATTTCCGCGCCTGCAGAATGCGCTCCTCCAGTTCACGCAGTCCCCAGCACATGCCAAGGTCTAAGCGAATGAAACGAGTCTATACGCCCACCAAGAAGAAGACGATCCTGATCGTCGATGACGATCAAATCGTCGTGCACCTCTACCAGGAAAACCTTCTTGGCCGGGGATTCAAAGTGGAGGTCGCCACGGACGGAGCGCAAGCGCTGCGCGTCTTACAGCAGGGCGGAATTAGCCTGGTGATTTTAGACCTATGCCTGCCGAGGACGAATGGCGTGGAACTGCTCGGCGATATCCGAGCGGAGTTTCCTTCCGGAGCGCTGCCGGTGATCGTTTGTTCCAACTCCTATCTCGGGCGGCAGGCCCGCGAAGCGGAAGCGGCTGGCGCGACCAGGGTGCTTTCGAAGCTAGAAAATAGCCCGGCCGATATGGTAACTTTGATCTCCCAATTGCTCGACGGGCAAGCTGAGCCTGGGAGGGAGAGCGAAGTCATGGCGGAAGCTCCGGTGCCGCATAACCTCCTGGCCACCTTTCTCGACCAGGCACGGCAGGCGCTGGCCCGGATGCGGACTGGCTATCTGGCCCTGGCCCGAACAGAAGAGGAAAAGCTTCGGAGTGAAGAGCTGATGGAGATCCACGAGCGGACTCACACGCTGGCGGGCGCGGCCGCGGCTCTTGGCTTTGGGAAGATCGCGCAGCTGGCCAATGGCGTGGAAGCGTTGCTGATTGAGTTGCGCGAAAAGCCGAAGAAGATCACGGCGTCGGTCGTGAACACCTTGGGACAAGCCATCGATATGCTGGCGCTCCTGACGGAGGAAGCGACTGCTTCAATCCCCCAGTCCCTGGGGTCACCCCGGATCCTCGTGGTGGACGACGAAGTGATTTCGCGCGAGGCGATCTGTTCGGCTCTGAGCCGGGCCAAACTCGCTGCGGTCAGCCTGGGCGACCCGCTCGCGGCCGAGCAACTCCTCAAGGAAGAACACTTTGACCTGATCTTTCTCGATGTGGAAATGCCAGGAAAAAGCGGCCTCGAACTCTGTCTCGGACTGCGCGAGATCCCGCTGAATCGCACGACACCGGTCGTGTTTGTCACGGCTCATTCTGATTTCGGAACGCAAGCGCGATCCGTCTTAAGCGGCGGAAAGGATTTCATCGTCAAGCCGTTCATATTGGTGGAACTCGCGGTCAAGGCGCTGACTTGGCTCTGCCGTCAGAGTCTTCAGCCTCAGCTACCCGCGGTGTCGCAAAGCGCTCCCGTTCCGATCGCCAGCATTGATGCTGGTCTGCAACTGGCGAAATCGGCTGAGCTAAGTGTTCACTAGCGCTTCCGGAAGAACTTCAGCAGTAGGTCGCCGCGAATTTGCCCGTGAGATTGGACCTTTTCCATCCCGGCGCACTTGGCCCACCGGGCAGACATTGATGGCAGTCCCTCGCGGCGTCCGCACCGCCGTCGTTAGGCGGTGTAATTGACCTGCGGGCTTCCGCCGGGCGGTTTTTGGTTCGCACCGGAAATGCTCGCTCCTCTCTAATTAGGAGTTCAGGGGAGCCATGCCGGCGCTGATGGAAAATGAAGAGCCCACCGCCATTCTTGATCCTGCGGCAAAATAAACGCAGGTATGCGACCGGCGGGACCAGTTTAAGCTTCTACTGTGGTGTAATTCGGACGCCCGGCCTCTCGCCTCCCTTCGTGAATTACATGGGTTAGATCGTTCCGGCCTTGGATACAAAGGCCGCGGTGAGGTCAGCCTTCTTTCGTGTCCTTTGAAAGATAGTTCCCGAGTCTCCATCCAAGGAGGACCGGAGGATCACGCTAGACATACCTTCTTCTGCTTATGACCACCCGACATTCTACATTTGCGGCCCAGGCGATTTCGCGATTTTTCTTCATCGCGGTCGCGCTGTTGGCCTTCGCCCCTTTGGGCGATGGCCAATCCCTCGGCTCCGCGGAGGATTTTGCTGTGTTGGGCGCCAGCACGGTCACCAGTGCCGGCGTCAGCACCGTCTCCGGCAGCGTCGGCGTGAGTCCCGGAGTCGCGGTGACCGGTTTCCCACCCGGGGTGATCACCGACGGGGCGCTCCACGAGGGCGACGCGGTCGCGGCTCAGGCTCAGGCTGACTTGGCCACCGCCTACGGGCAAATCGTGGCCCTGACGTCGCCGCCCGGGAATAACCTTAGCGGCGTGGATCTCGGCGGCCTGACTTTGCCCCCGGGCGTCTACAATTTCGGTGCCGCGGCTACGTGCGGAGGCGTCCTGACTCTCGACGCCCAAGGTGACTCCGCCGCTCTTTTCGTTTTCCAAATCGGCAGCACCCTGACCACGACAGTTAGTGCTTCGGTGGTCCTGATCAACGGGGCCGACGTCCGGAACGTCTATTTCCAGGTCGGTAGCTCGGCGACCTTGGCCGCGGGGAGCGCTTTTGCGGGGAACCTCCTGGCGCACACCTCCATTACGACGGGGGCGACAGTCAGCTGGAGTGGAAGGCTCTTGGCGTTGAACGCGGCAGTCACGCTGGATAACGACACTATCACAAACCCTGGACCGGCTCCTACACCGACACCAACCCCAACCCCGACGCCGACACCAACCCCGACGCCAACGCCAACGCCAACGCCAACGCCGACGCCGACGCCGACGCCGACACCGACACCGACACCGACACCGACACCGACACCGACACCGACACCGACACCAACACCAACACCAACGCCAACGCCAACGCCAACGCCACCATCAGTATGGTGCACATGGTTTGGAATTGGTTGCTGATTTAGCGGCGGAGGATACTGTCAACTTGTTTGGTAGATAGATGAACAAATTGACAGTTTTTCTCAGAAAAGAAAATGAGCAACCTCGCCCCTTGGGAGAGGTTGTTCATTTTTTCAATGTATCGCTTTGTAATAATTTTTCCATGCTTAAGCACAGCCTTTTACGCATGCCCTAAAGATATCTGGATTTAATCAAAGTTTGCCAACCGAATGTTTTGCCCGAACGTTATAGAAGAACAGCCGGCAACATCATCGGAATGAAAGCAACGCCGCCAAGCCAAGTGCGTTTTTTTGTAAATCGAACAATCTGGGGCGATTGCGAATGAGATGGCTCAATTCGCCGTAACGGGAACAACAAATGGATGCGGCGCTGTTGAACTGATGAAAATCGATTTGATCATGATCCCCACGGGGATAATTTTCATATCTACGAAAGGAAATCATATGCACTCGGTAACAATAATGTCCTGCATGCGCCGCATGGTTCAAGCTATAGTTATAGCGAGTCTTTTATTTTCAGCAGGCTGTTCGTCCTCTGTTTTGGCTGAGACAACGAATAATGGGGCGACTCAACCAACCAAAGCGGAAATGGATGCTTGGAGTGAGGCGATCAAACACATTCCGAAACCGGCGGAAGGTTGTTTTCATATCTCATATCCCAATTTGACCTGGACGAAGATCGATTGCGGGCCAGAGCCGACTTACCGCGCCACTCCGCTCATGCACCCACTCTTGCCCCCACCTAGATTACAGAAACCTGGAGACCCCGTGCAATGAAGCACTCTGCTGTAAACAGCGGAGTATCGTAGGCTATGGGGCCAACAATAGTCGTAGCGACGACGCGGTGCTGTCGTAGTCGCGGTAGTGCTCGATGAGATCCGCCTTGGCCCAGCAGTAGACGGCGCGGCGATAGTGCGAAATGTTGACGCTTTCACGATTGACGCGGTCCGCCGGCACGGCGGCCAGGCCCGCGAAGCCGGCGGCGATCTGGATTAGCTTCCAGTCGCGCAGCTCCGCATTGACATGCAGCACGGCGGCCACAATCGCCTGGACCAGTCGCGGACTGGTGACAGTGCCGTCCAGGCGCATGTTGTCGCGCATATCCTGCAAGACGATATCGGGATAGAAGCCATCGTTTTCGACAATACCGACTTCCGGCAGGGACGTGCCGACGCCGGCTGAAGGTGGCGCAATAGCAATAAAGCTCATGGAGTTAAAAGTAAAAAGTCATCCGTCAATAAATCGGCGGTGGGCGGGCGTCAGAGAGAAATCGGAGTGATTCAGTCATCGACCCGCGCCGCCGTGCGCCAGGGGTGCTCGTTTAGCCGGGTAACTGCATCGAAGACGACTGCGTCCAGATTCTCATAGTCACCGCCGGCGCCTACAATGACCTTGCCGGAATCCTTCTTGCCCTCATGCATGACGCGTTCCGGCGCTTGTTCGCGGTAATGCTGCAACCAGCCTTTATTGACGTCCTGCAGCAACGGATTCTTGTCGATATCCGTATCCGCCGCAATGGTGCGGCCATTAAAGCCAATCATCATGCGGTCCAGCGCCTGGCGGGCGAGGATGGCGTTAGCGATGCGCTGCTGGAAGTCGGCAAACTTGGCCCAGGCGTCCAGCGTCTGATACTTGATGTGCGTATCGAAATTGGTCTTTTCGCAGCGATAACCGCGATTGTCCAGGGCGGTCAAATCTCGGGTCTTGCGGTCGCCCTTGTCGGTATTGGTGCGGCCAGCAATCGGGCCGGAAATGCCCAGGCCGATTTTTTCGCCTTCTTGCTCGGTGACGCCGTAAATATTGATCTTGCTCAAAAACTCGCTGGATTCCTGGATCTTGGTTTCCAGCTTCTGCTGCACACTCGGCGCCACGCTGAACATGCTGGCGACGCTCTCGGTGTCGTTCAATTTACCCAGGCGCTGGGTGTATTGGTTGTAGACGGTACGGGTATGTTTTTTCATGCGGGTGACTCCTGTATGTGTGGGGCGATGATCGTGTTGGGGCAGAATGACCTGCGCCGATTAAAACTCGGTTTCCGCCACGCCAGTGCCGCCGGCCGCCGTAGGGCGATGCGTAGGATTCGCATCAGTCGATTCGACGTGTTGCTTGAATGCTGCGAAATCTTCATTCGTCTTTTGCAAGGCAGCTTGCAGTGCGTCCACGCGGGTCTTTTCTTCCGCGAATTCGTCCGCGCTCAGATTCGCATGCGTTGCCAGGGTCTCGACGGCGCCGACCAGTTCACCGAAGCGGGCATCGTCGCCGGTGGCCTTGGTAGAAAAGCGTTTCAACAGGTTTTTGATGGTGTCGGACAATGTGATTCCTTCGGTTTCAGGTTGGGGGGCTTCCTCGAATTCCAGCGTTGTTTCTTCCGCCGCCGAAAACAGGTTGCCGGGGTTCTTGGTGGCGAACGATAAAACCTCAGTACCAAGACTAGCCGGGCTGTCGGTCACGGCCAGGCCGACCAGGTAGGCTTCGCCGGTATCAGAGAATTTCGGATTGATTTCGATGCTGGTGTAGATCTTCTGGCGGGCCTTATTCATGGCGACCAGCTCCGGCGTGGGCGAGATCTGTGCGTACAACGCCAGTTTCTTGACGCCGCCCAGCTCGACTTCCTCGCACTTGACTGCCGTCACATCGCCATAGGCTTTAAAGGCGCCATCTGCCCAGGTGCTGCGTAGATGCTCGACCCAGATACGGGCGCCATACACCTGCTGTGTCATCGTGACGCAAAATGACGCAATTTTGGACTGAACCCTCGCCGTTAGTGGAAACCCAGTTTTAATATCATGACAAAAAGTAACGCGTTTACATTTTGAATGGAATATATTAAATTGGTCCAGCCATTACACCAATTTACCATTACGACGTTAATAAAATGAAAATTAATTATTGATACAAAAACCAATATTTGGGGACTGTCATGAATATGAATAAGAAAAGAGTTTTTTATGCCATGCCAATGCATGCTTTTCTCTGCTTGTGCGTGGCTTTTACTTTGAATGCCTGTGGCAACGGTGATTCGGGCTTGCCTGGGCAAAATGGCAATTCCGCTTCGAATATGGCGGCGTCGAATAAAAGCGCCTCGGACACTCCCTCACCAGCTACTCCCGCTGCTAACGCTAAAATTCTATACGCCTCTCCAATTGGCTCTGGCGCGGCATGTTCACAGGGCGCTCCATGTGGATTAAGCGGTGCTCAGCAGGCAGTGAGAGCGCAGTTATCTGCCGGTGCGATTGATGTGGCAGTCCAGCTTGCCGATGGTCCCTACCGGCTGGCGAACACCTGGGCTTTTGGGGCGGTAGACTCAGGCACATCGGGTCATCCAGTGGTGTGGTATGCCGCGTCAGGGGCCCATCCGGTGATTTCCGGCGCTACTCAGGTGACAGGCTGGTCGCAGCTTGGGACCAGCGGCGTATGGACAGCGCCGGCGCCTGCCAATAGCAATACCCGGCAGCTGTATATTAACGGAACGGCCGCGCCGATCGCACAGCGGACGCCGGCGCAGCTTGGTTTCAAAGGGGGCTGGCAGGGTTCTGCGACTGGATATGACATCAGTGCCGATAGCGCGGCAATGGCGTGGTTCGCCAAGCTGAATGCAACCCAGGTGGCGGGTGTCGAATTCGACTATCCTGCCGGCAATGGGGCGTGGACCGAATCACGCTGCCGGGTAGCGAGTTACTCTGACGGCAAGTTGGTGATGACGCAGCCGTGCTGGAAGAACGTCACTAGCCGGGCCACATTCTCTCAAGCCAGCGGTGGGTTGCCATCGATGAGTAGCAGCAAGATGCCGGCGTCGCTGCAAAATGCCGTCGGCCTGCTGCAGCCGGGACAATGGTTCCTCGATTCGGCGGCAAGCACGCTTTATTATCAGCCGGTGAGCGGCCAGTCGGTGGCGGCATTGGATGTGGAGCTACCCCGGCTGGAGAGTCTGCTGCAGGGGGCAGGAACGCTGGCCAACCCGTTGCATGACGTGACCTTCTCCGGCCTGCAGTTTTCTTACGCGACATGGAACGACCCGTCCACCAGCGTCGGGTTCGCCGACGTGCAGAGCAATCTGCGGATGACGCTAGCCAACAACCAGGGCATGTGCGGTTTCTCGAGTCCGGCAGGATCGTGCCCGTGGGGATCGTTGACGCAACCGCTGGCGAACGTCAGCTTCAGCGCATCGAATAACGTTACGTTCAGCGGCAATCGCTTCGTCAACCTGGGAGGGGCTGGCTTGGCATTCATGTACGGCTCTTCGAATAATCTAATCCAAGGCAACGAGTTCACCGCAATCGCCTCGACCGGAATTTTGCTGGGCTGCACCTATGATCCGACCCCGGGCGCAACCAATGCAGCAGCCATCAAGCAGAACTGCAATCCGAGCCCGTCCTTGGTTGCGAAAGACACGGTCGGCACGAACGAGATCATGACCGGCAACACCATCTCCAACAATGTGATCCACCACATCGGCAGCGACTACAGTTCGGCGTGCGGCATCACATTGCTGTTCGGTCGCAAAACCACCGTCACCCACAACGAAATTCATGATGTTCCCTATACCGCCATTACAGCAGGAGTCATCCAGGGTCATGTCGATGAGGCCAATCATCCGCAAGAATCCGTCAACATCAATGCCGACAACACCATCAGCAACAACCTGTTGTACGATTACATGAAAGTGCTTTCCGACGGAGCCGCAATCTACGTTGAGGGACACCAAGCGCAGTACTACTACAAGGCCGATGGCGTTACCATCGATCCGGTGGCTACACTGGCCCATGGAATACAAATTCAGGGCAACGTGGCCTTCGAAGGTAACAACACAAACTTTACTTACTACGATGACGCTGGTTCTGAATGGATCAACTGGAAGGGTAATGTAGCATTCGATTCCTCTCCCCGGGACCAGGGCGGGTGCAGTCCGACTGGTCACTTTTGGATCACCGGAAACTATATTTCCGGCAGCTTGAACACTTACCCTTATTGTAATCAAGCAATAGATGTTAA
Organism: Collimonas sp.; assembly: GCF_039923675.1. Lineage (GTDB taxonomy): Bacteria > Pseudomonadota > Gammaproteobacteria > Burkholderiales > Burkholderiaceae_D > Collimonas. Next base: position 36,635 of record NZ_JBDTCG010000103.1, on the reverse strand, counting down.
CCTTGGTCAAAACACGACCATTGCTAGTTTGAGCGATGTCCCAACATCGCTTCTCAGTAATGCGGGCCTGACTTCCGCATATCAATCGCTGGCGGCCTCTGTGAGCAGCAAGATGTCATACGCTTCGCCTGTCTCTGGCAACAGTTCACAGGTGCTCGTTGCCGGCGGAGGATTCTTGTCCGATCCGCCGGTATTCTTCGGCAGCGTGCAGGCCGCCAATGTCCAATATTTGTCCGACGGATTCCTGATCGCCAGCGTCCCGGCCGGAAGCACTGCCACCAACGTGACGGTGGGCCAACTGACAGGCCGGATCAATGACGACAATGCCAGATTCGTCTACGCCGGCTCATGGGGACACCTCGCCAATCGGGGGGATGGAGACTACCTCGACGATCTTCACTACACGACCGCCAGCAGCGATACGGTGACGCTGACGTTCAGCGGTACGGCCATCCAGGTTTTCGGCGAGATGTACACCGACCAAGGCAATCTTGGAATCAGCATCGATGGCGGCGCGCAGCAGACCGTCAACACGGTGCCGGCTGACGGCCAGCGACACGGGAATGTCGCCACCTATACGTCGCCGACCCTGACCAAGGGAGCACATACCATCGTCATCACAAAGCTTTCCGGTACATACGCCACCTTCGACGGCGTCAATATCTTCCAATAGCTCTCCGTCGATAGTTGTTTGATAGTTGAGTGAACATGGCCGGGCTTCGAGGCATCGCTGGAAGTCGTGGCGAAAAAATGCGGGAGGCCTATTCATAAAGGCATATGTACTGTTCTTAGAGAGCTGGACGCAGGTAGCCGCGTCTGGCTGCTACTCGATGGTTTGCAGTGAACCAAGGAGCACGTAGGCCGTTTGTCAGATCATAGAAGTCAGTTAAATCATGAAGTACGAACTGAAGAGGGTAGACCGGCTCGCTATCTGACAGATCCCGTTTTAGAAATTTTGCAATGATAGATATAAAACCAACGTATGGAGACAGTTCTATGAAACCGCAAGGAAAACACATAGCTTTTATCTCACCGCGACATATCCTTTTAAGTATCTTCCTGGTTTTTACCCTGAGTGCCTGCGGCGGGGGCGACTCGAATAGTGCGGGGCAACCTGGCAATGCACCATCAGCCAAAGCGGCATCTGGTGGCAATGGCCCCGCCACTCCAGGTGCATCCGTGATTTATGTTTCCCCATCAGGAAACGATGCGGCCACTGGTGACAAGACAACGCCAAAAGCCACATTGGCTGCAGCAGTCGCGAGCGCGGTCCAAGCAAATATCAAGGAAGTGGTTGTCGAGGACGGTACCCATTACCTGACTCAACCGCTGCTGCTGGGACCGAGCGCTTCAGGCATCTTCATTCACGCGGATAACGGCGCGCATCCTGTCATCAGCGGAGCACGGCCATTGACCGGCCTGACGTGGACGGTGTACAAGGGAAACATCATGCAGGCCGGCGTCAGCGGAGCCGCATTTGACCAGCTCTTTGTCAACGGCGCCGCCCAGGTTCGCGCACGCTATCCGAATTATCAATCTGGTACAGGAATTGTTTTTAATGGTTTCTCGGATCAGGCAACCATTACGACTCGTTCCAATAACTGGAAAAATCCGGCTGGCGGCTATTTGCATTCCATGATTAGCACTGCACACTGGAGCGACCAGAATCAGCTGATACTCGGAGTGACTACAAGTGCCGGATTGAATTTGGGAAGTCGCGTTGGCAACAATCGCATGGAACAGGCAACGGATACATCCACGGAATATGTTGAAAATATTTTTGAGGAGCTTGACGCTCCTGGTGAGTGGTTTTACAACGCCGCTACTTCAACTCTCTATTTTTATCCGCCCACGGGAGTGGACCTGAAATCGGCTAGATTCGAAGGTTCGGCGATTGAAAACCTGATCAACATCCGGGGAACGGAAGCGAGTCCTGCTCAAAATATCCATATTGACGGCCTGAACTTCACCGCTACCAACTATACCTTCATGAAGACCACGGAACCGCTTCTGCGAAGCGACTGGACCATTTATCGGAGTGGCGCCATCCTGACTGAAGGCGCTTCCAATATTGAAATCTCAAACAATGTCTTTCAGGGATTGGGCGGCAACGCCATCTTCGTCAGCGGTTATAACCGCAACATCAACATCCATGCCAACGAAATCTACAATATCGGCGCCAGCGCGATTGCGTTTGTCGGCAGGCCGGATGCGGTGCGGTCGTCGACTGCAGCGAATGCGGTGCCGCCGATGAACTACAACGCGGCGGCGAATTATGCATCCCTGGATATGGTGCAGGGGCCAAAGAGCGATAATTATCCGTCTGTCTCGATTGCTTCGGATAACCTGATACACGATATTGGCACCAAGGAAAAGCAGGTGGCCGGCGTCGAAATTTCGATGTCTTCCAAAATCACGGTGCAGCACAACAGTATCTACAATACGCCTCGCGCCGGCATCAATATTGGTGACGGCACCTGGGGTGGTCACCTGATTGCCAATAACGATGTCTTCAATACTGTTCTGGAGACAGGCGATCATGGAGCATTCAATGCTTGGGGACGGGATCGTTACTGGAGTCCGAACTCAAGCGCAATGAAAAGCGAAATGACGAGTAACCCGACCATCTGGAATCTGGATGCCGAGTATCAGACAGTCATCCAGAACAATCGCTTCCGTTGTGACCGCGGCTGGGATATCGATTTCGATGATGGCACTTCAAACTACCTGGTACAGAACAATGTTCTACTTAGCGAAAGTATTCCCAGAAGTGGCGGCCTTAATGGCGGATTGAAATTCCGGGAAGGTTTCAACCGTATTGGTAGCAACAATATCATTTTGAATAACGGGTTCTACCCGCAAGTATGGTTTGCCAATAGCAATGATATTTTTCAAAACAATGTCGTTATGGCTGCACATAATAATCAGAATATCTCGGGCTTAGGCAAAACGGTTAACAACAGCCTGTTCATGACCACCGGAGACCAGGCCGCATCACAAAAAATCTCCCCTGGCAGCTGGGAGACTGCGTCCGCTGTCGGCAATCCGCTGTTCACCAATCCGACGACAGGGGACTACAGCGTGCCGAATAATTCTCCAGCGGTCGCCATTGGCTTTAAGAGCTTTGCAACCGATAACACTCAATTCGGCGTCCAGACTGCCGCCTTGAAAGCAAAAGCGCTGACGCCGGCGTTGCCTGCGCTGGACTATACCGGCTCAACCACGTCGACATCGACATCCGATCAAACCACCTGGCTGGGCGCTTCGATTGTATCCATTACTACTGTGGCGCAGCAGTCGGCAGCAGGCTTGCCCACGGTCCAGGGCGTACAACTTGTTAGTGTGCCCTCGGGAAGCGTCGCGGCGACGCTAGGACTGCAGACGGGCGATGCTATTACAAAAAGCGTTGCCGGCGGCAAGAACCTGCCTGTCAACACCGTATCTGATTTGCTCAGCGCCTGTGCCGCGGCCGGCAGCAGTGGTCCTCTGACATTGACGATTTATCGCAATCAGCAACCGCAGACCTTGACATTGAATATCTACAACGACACTTGGACAGGTATTACGTATACCAGCGGCTGGAAATATTCGAGTAATCGCAACCATGTGTCTGGAGACTACAACTTTGATGTGCACTACGCCGTAACCAGCGGCGATTCCGCCACGATCACGTTTACCGGAACCGGAATCACCGTGCTTGGCCCTCGGGACGCTGGTGCTGCTGCGACTGCGACAGCGATGCTGGATGGCATCTCAACTTCTTCCATCAATGTTCCGGCAGGGACCGCGTATACGCCGCTACAAGCAATGATCGCGCTGCCCAACTTGAGCAAAGGTTCGCATACCCTGACAATTACAAAAGGCAGCGGCTCCTATTTGCAAATCGATGCCGTGGTTATCAATCCGTGATTATCAATCAATGAAAGGAAACGACGTGGCAACTCTGCCACGTCCCCTTTCAAAAGAAATGATCATGGCACACTTACCTCGTCGGGAAAGCTCCATTAGTTTGGGAAGCATTAGATCGAGCTTAAACGTTAAAGACTGTTCCGCAAACGAAAACAGAGTCGCGTAAGCGTTGCCTCGCCAGTCATCGGCATTGACGCGTTTGCGGAACAAAGAATGTAAATAAGTATTTGATTTAGTTGATTGGTACGGGAGACTTGTAATCAGGGGGTGGCGGGTTCAAGTCCTGCAGCCAGCACCAATATCTAAAAGGCCCACTGCTCGGTGGGCCTTTTTCTTTTGTTCCGCAAAAGGGTACTTGTTCCGCAAAAGATCATTTTGTTGGTTTGACTAGCTTGCCTCGGCGGTGTCGAACATAGTGGGCAGTCATTCGCCAGCGATTCCGGACATCCGGCTAACCAGATGGGCAGCCGCGATGGATCGTTCGGCCAGAACGACGAGGCCCTGCAGAATTTCGCCGGCGATGCGCTCAAGAAAACGCGCGATGTGGCGATCCATTTGATCAGACAGTACTACGCTGGCGCGACGCCGCAGAAATCCTATTTTGCCGGCGGCTCGACCGGTGGCCGCGAAGCCTTGGCAGTCGCGCAGCGCTGGCCGCAGGATTGGGATGGCGTGATCGTGCTGTATCCGGCCTGGGCGGCGGCGAGTCTCGATCTGCAATTCGGCCGCATCACGCGCGCATTCGCCATGCCGGATGCCTATCTGAACGTGGCAAAGCGCAAGACCTTGTATGACGCGGTGATGGAAAGCTGCGATGCATTGGATGGCGTCAAGGATGGCTTGATTAGCAACATGCAAGCGTGCAATAGCCGTTTTGATCCGGCCGGCGCGATGCTGAATGGCTCCCCTTTGCGTTGTACTGGTGGCGTCGATACAGGCGACAGCTGTTTGTCGGATGCACAGATCGCCGCGCTGAACATCTACAGCACGCCGATTACATTTTCGCGGCCTCTCGGCAGCGGTGAAACGCAGTATCCCGGCTTCAATGTATGGGGCGCCGACCTTGGCCTGGCCGGCGATTCGGCGGCGCAGAAAACGGTAAGGTTGCTCGCCATGGGCGATAGCCAGCCGGCGCAGCCTATGCCGGCCACGGCGCCGTACTGGGCGACGTTTTGGGCCGAATGGGTGAAACATTTCATCACGCGCAATTCAGCTTTTGATGCGATTTCGCTTGATCCGCAAAATCCGGGTGCATGGCAAGCGCGCATCGACCAGCTCACCATCCTGCAAGACATCAACAAAACTGATTTGTCGGCATTCAAGGCCAGAGGCGGGAAAGTCCTGATGGTGCACGGCATGTCGGATGCATTGGTAAGCACGCGTTCGAGCGAAGATTATTTCCGACGCCTGCAGTCGACCATGGGCAGTGCAGGGGTAGAGAGTTTTGTCCGCTACTACGAAATTCCGGGCTACGGACATTCGTTGTCGACTATGTTCAATGCCGCGTGGGATTCACTGTCGGCTCTTGAAAACTGGGTGGAGCAGGGCAGTGCGCCGGTAGCGCAAATCGTCTCGGATACAGCCGGAGTCCCGGGCCGCACTCGGCCGCTTTGCGAATTCCCTGCGTGGCCGAAGTATAGGGGAGAGGGCGATATCAATCTGGCGGCGAGCTTTATCTGTGCGTCACAATGCGCGTGATACTTGTTTCACTAGCCGGACTGTCATTGATTCAGGGCGGCTGCTGAAAGAAGATCCACATACGCACCTTCAACCAGCTGCGCCTCCTGAATGCCAAGCCGGGCCATCAAGTCATGCGCCTCTCGCATGCCGGCTTCCGACGTCTCATTTTCTTCCAGCACAACCTCAAGCTCCATGAAATTTCCCAGGCCGGCAACCCTGTCCAGATGAATGCGAGTTCTGCCTGCCATGAACAAGGTGCGCTGCTTTTGCACCCGTCCGGCGTGGCCGTAGGCTAGCGTCAGGCACTCGCGCAAGGTATCTGGTTCTGGAGTGGATGAGATCTGGTAGAACGATTCTTTCGGCCCTGACATATCGGCACGGCGATAGTAGATGAGATCGCCATGCCCATCCGCATAGACGCGGAGTTTGAGGCGTCCTGCCGGGCAGGTGAAAAAAGTGTCGTCCTGGCCGATATGGTGAGGACCGTCGCTGGTGATGGTAGCCGCGATGGCGGCGAGCGCTTCGATGCTGTCGATGCGCGCCTTGATTTCTATGTTACGTGGCATGGGTTCTGTGCTGGTTGTGAAAATGCCAATTTAACACAGCCGGCGGCGATGCTTGAATCCCATTCCGCCAGGCGGGCTGTTCATGGGAGACGGGACTCAGGCCAGGCGCTGGTAACGCTAACCGCCAGCGCCTGGCAATAGCTTACTGGGGCTTCTTGGTGCGTGCAATCGATCCGCTGCTGGCATCTTCCTTGTAGGCGTAAGCCACTTTGCCATTGCGGATCTCACCCATGACGATCATGTTGACGGCGATGGCTTCATGGTCGGTCGGCGAGAAGGGTTTGAAATAGCGTGAAACGACCGTGGAGGTAGTGTGCACCTGCAGGTTTTCCAGCGCATCCTTGATCTTGACGCCGTCGACCGAGTTGGCCTGGAATATCGCTAGCGTAATCAGGCGCAAGGCGTCATAGGTCTGCGCCGCAGCCACGGCGGATGGGATGTGGTTGGTCTTGTTCACATTGCGATAGGTCAGCGAGAACTGGTTGCTGACTGAACTCAGTTCGTTTTCGATGAAGGTCACCGAGCTGCGCACGCCTTCCGCGCTCGGGCCGGCCTTGTCGATAAAGGTTTGCTGCGACATGCCCCACGGTCCGACGATCGGTAATCTGAGTTTCAGTTTTTCTGCGCTTCTGACTACCATCGCACCTTCGGGAGCAAGGCAGTACATCACAATGGCTTGCGCGCCGTTGTCCCTGGCATGCTGCAACTGCGCCGTCATGTCCTGGTCGCCGACCTTGAAACTCTCCACCAGCACCGGCTTGATGTTGCGCCGGCCCAGCTCGGCCAGCATGCTTTGCTTGCCGAACTGGCCATAGGGGCTGTCGTCATGCAGCAGCGCGATCTTGTCGATCTTGCGGCGGTCGATCACATCGTTGAGGATCACGATCGGCTGCAGCGCGTCACTGGCGGCAGTGCGGAATATGTAGTTGGCTGGATAGGCCGGGGGCATGAAGGATTTGGTGATCGTGGCGCCGGTGGCGCCGGTGACGATCAAGGGGATCTTTGCATCTTCGAACAGCTTCGCCGCCGGCAGGGCGACGCCGGTATTGCCGAAACCGACGACGGCGACGACCTGGTCTTTTTCAATCATTTCCTTGGCCATGGCCGCGCCGACATCCGGCTTGGCATGATCGTCGCGCTCGACCAGTTCAATCTTGCGGCCAAGTACGCCGCCGACCTGGTTGATGTCGGCCAGGAAGACCCTGGCGCCGCCGATCATGCTTTGCCCCATGTCTTCCGAAGGGCCGGTGATAGGACCGATCACGCCGATTTTGATGGGGGGCAGTTCAGCGTATGCGGCAGTGCTGAGTCCTAATGTGGCGAGGCAAAAAATGACGCCGCTCATGCTACGGTTTTGCATTGCAATCTCCAGGATGAATCATTGTTATAGTTTCCGATGAGAAATATACATCAGAGAGATGCAAAACGCGGGTTTTTGATACTCCAAAATTAAAATACAACGGGGATGTGGACGCTAAAACTTGAAGGTAGTCCTTCCGGGCTGGGGAAAAACCGGCGGTGCGGCCCGCCTGTCTCATTTTTGCACCGGCAAGACAGCGCTCATAGCTAGGTGTGCCTGTTCAAGGTTTCCCTGCTCCCGGGGCCTTCATTTTTGGTTGATTGAGGCATGTTTTGTAAGGTAACATGCGAGCCTGTTTGCGCTTTGGCACAACGGCAGGGGTGGCATCAAACCTGCAGCCGACGCCAGGTTTCATAAGGCCCTCCGCCATGAGGGCTTTTTTATTTTGATTCGTAAGACATTGCCATTTACGCAAAATCCATGTTGCTATTTTCTGCGGATTCATTCTGCGATGTGGCACATGTCGACACAAAACAACACAGCCCGAACAAGCACAGATGACGAGGCGGCCAATCCTTTGCATGCCGGATCGGCTTAAGAGGTTTTTGTATGGTTAAGTATGATTAACGGCAGAGGCAGGATATGCACATGAAGAAGCGCACATGAAGAAAATTAAAGCAACGACTTGGATCATGGTCGGCATGGTTCTGGGCATAGTGGTCGGCTATATTTGCCACAACCTGGCGCCGGATGAAGCGGCGGCGAAAGAAATCGCCGGCTATTTCTCCATCATCACCGATGTGTTTTTGCGGCTGATCAAGATGATCATCGCACCATTGGTGTTCGGCACGCTGGTATCCGGCATTGCCGGCATGAAGGACAGCAGCTCGGTCGGGCGTATCGGCGTCCGGGCGCTGGGATGGTTCGTACTTGCCTCTTTGCTGTCGCTGGCGCTGGGCATGTTTTTCGTCAATGTACTCCAGGTCGGCCATGCGCTCAACCTGCCGTTGCCGGCCCTGGGCGCTGACACCAAGCTGAATACCAGCGGCTTCAACCTCAAGGATTTTATTTCGCACGTATTCCCGAGCAGTTTCGTGGACGCCATGGCGAAAAATGAAATCCTGCAGATCCTGGTGTTCTCGCTGTTTTTCGGGTTTGGCCTGGCCTCCATCAAAGGCGAGTCGGCAAAAGTGGTGACGGCGGCGGTAGACGGCCTGGTGCATGTCATGCTGAAGGTCACCGATTATGTGATGCGCTTCGCGCCGTTCGGCGTGTTTGCTTCCATCGCTGCCGTGATTACGGTCCAGGGTTTCGGCGTGCTGGCGACCTATGCCAAGTTCCTCGGCGGATTCTATGTCGGGTTGGCTACGCTGTGGGCCGTGCTGATCGCGATGGGTTACATCTTCCTGCGCGACGGGATCTTCATTTTACTGCGCTTGTTGAAAGAGCCGATCATGCTGGCATTTTCCACCGCCAGCAGCGAAGCCGCCTATCCGAAGACCATGGAGCAGCTGGAAAAATTCGGCGTCAACAACAAGATCACCGGCTTTGTGCTGCCGCTCGGTTATTCCTTCAATCTCGACGGTTCCATGATGTACCAGGCATTTGCGGCCCTGTTCGTGGCCCAGGCTTACAACATTGAAATGTCGTTTGCCCAGCAACTGACGATGTTGCTGGTGCTGATGGTGAGCAGCAAAGGCATGGCCGGCGTGCCGCGCGGTTCGCTGGTGGTGGTGGCCGCCATCCTGCCGATGTTCCATCTGCCGGAAGCCGGCATCCTGCTGATCATCGGCATCGACCAGTTCCTTGACATGGGCCGCACCGCCACCAATGTGATCGGCAACGGCATCGCCACTTCGGTGATCGCCAAATGGGAAGGCGAGCTGGATGAAGACGCGGGTCGCAAGGCGCTGGCAAGCAATGCATGAGAAATAAAGCTTGAGAAGAAAGCATTGAAGAGTCGTATTTGAGATACAGCGCCGCCAGGGCGCTGTTTTTCATTCGGGAGTATGCTAATTTAAAGGGCTGTGGTTTTCTGTAATGTAAATGACTTGAGCTGAAAGAGCCCCTGATGGAAGAACTGCGCATCACCACCGAACCGGCCGAGCTGGATATTCCATTGATTCATCGCTTCCTGTCTGAAGAATCGGCTTGGGCCCGCGGCATTCCGCTGGCGATCGTGGAAGAATCGATTCGCCATTCGCTGAATTTCGGCCTGTTTGCCGGCGCTCGGCAAGTGGCTTACGCGCGCGTTGTCACCGATTATTCGACGTTCGCTTACCTGGTCGATGTGTTTGTGCTGGCCGAACAGCGCGGCAAAGGCTACAGCGCCGAACTGATGACTGCCGTCATGGCGCATCCAAGGCTGCAGGGGTTGCGCCGCTTCATGCTGGCGACCAGTACCGCGCATGGCCTGTACGCGAAGTTCGGCTTTGCCACACCTGCCAGGCTGCAATCGCTGATGGAGCGCTTTACGCCTGACGCCTACGCCGCCAATTCAACTAACCTCACGCACTAGCCGCTACACGCCATGTACATTCCAAAACACTTTGACGAACCGAGAGTCGAGGTCCTGCACGATCTGATTCGTGCGCGGCCTTTGTCGACGCTGGTGACCCTGTCGCCAGACGGTCTCAACGCCAATCACATCCCTCTGTTACTGTCGGCCGAACCCGATCCGTTCGGCACTTTGCGCGGGCACGTCGCGCGCGCCAATCCGCTCTGGAAAGAGTTCACCAAAGAGGTAGAAGTGCTGGCGATATTCCAGGGCGCGGATGCCTACATCACGCCATCCTGGTACGCCACCAAGGCCGAGACCGGCAAAGTCGTGCCGACCTGGAACTACGCGGTGGCGCATGCCTACGGCACGCTGCGGCCTATTGATGATCCGGTCTGGTTGCGCACGCATCTTGAAATGCTCACAGCGCACAACGAAGCGTCGTTCGAGCAGCCCTGGCATGTATCCGATGCGCCGCGCGACTATACCGACAAACTGATCACCGCCATCGTCGGCATCGAAATCGTCATCACGCGCTTGGCGGGCAAATGGAAAGTCAGCCAGAACCAGCCTGAGAAAAATCAGGCTACCGTCGTCGAGGGTTTGCGGACGCGCGGCAGCCAGGAGTTCCCGGATATGGCGGCCTTGGTTGAAAGCCGCAAGAATGTCGATTAATACCGCGTTGCAACCGCATTTGCTATTGCCCTTACTGGCGGTGACGGCGTTGATGGCAGCGCCGGTTGGCGCGCATGCGGACGATACCCCGGAAGAAACCTGGGGCGTGCATGGCCAGGCCACCTATATCTGGCAAAAGAAACCATCATTCGACGCTGCCTATTCCGGCACAAACAGCCTGGGCACCGTAGCGGAAAAGGGTTATTCCTTCTCCGGCACCTTGTTCTTCGGCCTGCGCCCCTGGACCGGCGGCGAACTGTACTTCGATCCGGAAGTAGTGCAAGCCGTGCCGATGTCCGGCTTGACCGGCCTGGGCGGGATGATGGATTCAGAGCAGCAAAAGGGCAGCAGCCCCAACCCGGTTTTTTATCGGGCGCGATTGTTCCTGCGGCAAACATGGGGCTTCGGCGGCGACAAGCAGGCCATGGAGCCGGCGCCGAACCAGCTCGCCGGCATGGTCGACAGACGGCGTCTGGTGCTGACCCTGGGAAATCTCAGCATCATCGATATCTTCGACAGCAATGCCTATGCCCATGACGGCCGCACGCAGTTTCTTAACTGGGCTTTGTCGACGTATGGCGCCTACGATTATTCTGGCGATACCCGTGGCTATACCTGGGGTGGAGCGGCTGAATACTACTATGACGACTGGGTTGTGCGGGCCGGCAGATTCATGGTGCCGCTGGAGTCGAACGGCCAGCGCCTGGATACCAGCATCATGAAATACCATAGCGACCAGATCGAGCTTGAACACGATCATGTGATCGGGGACTTGCCCGGGAAAGTGCGCGTGCTGGCATTCCGCAACAAGGAAATCATGGGCAGCTTTTCCGACGCACTGGCTTATACCGCGCTCAACGGCAGCACGCCTGATGTGGCGCAGGTGCGCAAGGGCCGGATCAAGTACGGTTACGGCATCAACATCGAACAAAGCCTGAGCAGCGATATCGGCATCTTTGCGCGCGCCAGCCGCAATGATGGCAAGACCGAAACCTATTCATTCTCTGAAATAGAACGCTCCGTGAGTGCGGGGATATCAGTCAAGGGCGGCAGCTGGCATCGCGACAATGACACGGTCGGTTTCGCGCTGATACAAAACGGCTTGAGCAAAGCGCATCAAGAGTATCTGGCTGCGGGCGGGCTGGGGGTGTTTATCGGCGACGGGCAGTTGAACTACAGGCCGGAACGCATTCTGGAAGCCTATTACAGTTTCAGCCTGTCCAAAGCAGTCTCGGTGACGGCGGATTTGCAGCGGTTTTACAATCCTGCGTACAACGCCGATCGTGGGCCGGTAACAGTAGGCTCGTTACGGCTGCACGCGGAATTCTAGGACGGTAGCGCCAGTTGGAATTAATGCGCTTATGGATCGCATGGCGAACCATAAGCGCATTTCACATTACTTCAATTGCATCGCAAACACGTGCATCAACGCGCCGTTGTCGGTCTGGTACGGCAGGGTGATGCTCTTGACCTTGCGTTGTTTGTCGAGCGTGGCGTCCCAGTAATAGACGTAAGCCTTGGTGCTGTCGGTATTGCCGTTCTGGTCGACCCGGTGCGCGCTGGTCAGGGCGATCTTGTTGTAGCTGCCCACCGTGGCCGAGCCGCCGCCCAGGGTCCAGTCGTCGAAGCGCAAATCGAAACCGGCCTGGGTATTGTCGGTATAGATGACGGTCAGCTTGCCGGTAGGTGCGGCCGAGGCATTGGTCGAACTGCCCAGGATGGCGAGCGTACCGGCCGCCTGCGGCGTGGCAAGCGTAATGGTCTGCCCCTGGCTGACCATATTGTCCAACCCCGATTTGCCATCCGGCCAGGTGAACGAGATGCCATTGAAGCTGAAGCTGGCGCCCGGCGTTGCGCCGGCTGCGGCCAGCGCTGGCGAGGAATAGCTCCAGCCGCCCATGTCGTAGGTATAGCCTTCCAGGCCGCGCGTGGTTTGCTGGCCATCGGTGCCTATGCCGTGGTTGTTCAGCGCATCGGCCAGATTGGTAAAGCCATCCAGTCCGAAGGACGGCATCCTGGCTGCTGAATCCTGGCCCCATTGCGACTGGCTGGCGGCAAGCGTGAAATCCAGCTTCGCCTCATCCTTCAGATCCTTGAGCCATAGCCAAGGCATGTCGAGCGACTTGCCGTTCAACGCCACGGTCTGGATGTATGGCGAGTTGGTGGCTGCGCCGCTGGCCTTGATCACTAGCTTCTTGTTGCCGTCGGCCCAGTGGATGACTACCTTGTCGAACATCGGACTGCCGATGGTCAGGCCGCTGACTGCCTGTACTTCAGGATACAGGCCGATGGCAGCCCAGACGTACCAGGAGGAGACCGCACCCAGGTCATCATTGCCGGGCAAACCGCCGGGGCCATCCGAGAACACCGTGTTGACGACATCGCGCACCACTTTTTGCGTACGCCATGGAGCGCCGCTCCAGTTGTACAGCCACGGCGTGGCGAAGCTTGGTTCATTACCCATGTAGAAATTCGGCAGGTTCATGCCGGCGTTGAGATTCTGGAAGAAGGCGTCGAGGCGCGTAATGGCTGCCGCATTGCCGCCCACCAGATTGAACAAGCCGCGTGCATCGTAGGCGGACATCCAGGTATATTGTTCGGCATTGCCTTCCACCATATCGGCGTTCGGTTGCGGATTCAACAGCCAGGAGCCGTTGCGATAGCGTGGCAAGAGTTGTTTCTGGATCGGGTTGTACTGGTTTTTCCAGTTGGCGGAGCGGCTCAGGAACAGCTGGTAATTCATGTTGTCGCCGAGGGATTTAGCCAGTTGCGAAGTGGCGAAATCCGCAGTGCCGAATTCAAATGTCAATGAACCGGCCCACCAGCCGTTATCCATGTCGGCATAACCATGCACCAGGTAGTCGTTCATGCGGTCGACGCTGTCACGGACGTGATCGCCAGTACATTGCACATCGGCCTTGTTGCCCACCAGCGTCATGTAGCTCAATGCTTTCTTGGCGTCGAAATTGGTGGCGCCGAAGGCATAGCCGCCGCCGACGGTCGCTACTCCGGAGTCCCCCGGCATGATGCCGGCATCGACATTGATCGGCGCCCAGCGCGGGATGGCGCCGCACTGGTCGGCGTCGTTGACCAGCGATTGCAGCATGTCGCTGGTTTCCTTTGGAAACAGCATGCTGTTCAAGGGAATCAGGCTGCGGTAGATATCCCAGTTGGAGTAATTGACATACTGGGTGCGGCCGTCTTGTACCTTGTGCGTCTTCTGGTCGAAACCGAGATAGTCGCCGTTCACATCGCTATTGGTGTTCGGCGATAGCATCGAGTGATACAGCGCGGTGTAGAACTTGCGTTTTTCCGTATCGCTGCCGCCGCTGACCTGGATCGTCTTGAGACGTTTGTTCCAGGCATGCGAAGCGGCATTGCGCACTGCATTGAAATTCCAGTGCGGGCTTTCCTGCTCCAGATTCTTTTTGGCGTTGTCGCTGCTGACATAGGACAAGCCGATTTTCATCAGCACTGCCGGTTTTTTGCTGGCGTCGAAGGTGACGTTGGCTTTGCCATTGCTGATGGTGGCGGTGATGTCGCGGTCGAACTTGGCGTAAAAGTACAGGGTATAAGTACGCGCGCCACAGAAATTGCCGCCTACTGTGGAGCCGGACAAGGCATCCTTGCCTTCGGTCTTGATGACGCCGATGGTCGATGCAATGGTGTTGGTGCGGGTGGCGTCGAACACCAGGTAAGGCGTCTTGTTGGCGTTGGCGATGGCTGACTGGGCAGGGAAGGTAAAGCGGCCGAAGCCGGTTCTGGTGGTAGCCGTCAGCTCGGTGTTGATGCCATCGTTCAAAGTCACCTGGTAATAACCTGGTTTTGCCGTTTCGTTCTTGTGATCGAAATTCGGCTTGGCGTTGATGCCGACCGAGCTGGCATCGAAGGTCGGCATGATTGGCAATTCGCCCTGGTTGCCATCGCAACCGGAACCGCTCATTTGCGTCAACGGGAAACCTGTAATGGTGCTCTCCTTGTAGATGTAGCCCACCGGATGGTCCTGGCCGCCGTTGCTAGGCGTCATGGGCGTCCATTGCACCATGCCGAATGGCGTCGTGGCGCCGGGGAAGGTGCCGCCTCTGGCGCCGGCAGGCACCGGATCGGTGGCCGGCGCTGCCGAATCCGCAGTGCCGATGAAGGGATTGACATAGTCGGTCAGGGCCGTTTTGGTCAAGGTATCGCTGTCCGATTGCGAGTCAACGGGGTTTGCGGGATCCACCTTCTTTACCATGCTGTTGGCAGCGGCGGTAGCGCCGGCGCCGCCAACCGATGCCTGGTCAGAGCCGCCGCAACCGAACAGCGAGGCCATCGCAATACCGATCGCAAGATTTTTCTTCAAGTGCAGATTCATTGTTCCTCCAATAGCTATATTTTTGAAAGTCCAAATTTCTGGATGGTGCTGGCGTGTTTTGACAAAGACGAACGCAATCCGCGCCAGCAGCAGGCGAACGCCAGCGAACCGGCCGCATGGCCGATTCGCATTTCTTACATCAGGTCAGGGAGTCTGAGAGAAATTACCGCTGGCGCCCGATGGCGGCGTGCTTGCCTGTCCCCAAGTGGTCGGCTTGTCGGCGACGCTGAAGTCCAACGTGCCGCCGGCCTGTACTTGGCTCAGAGGCAGCCAGGTGCTGGGCCAATCCTTGCCATTCACCTTCAGGGCTTTGACAAACGCGGCGCTCTTGTCGCGCTTGATGACCAGCCGTTTGCCGTCGGCCAGCTGGATCGTGACGTTGGAGAATTGCGGCGTCGCCAGGGTTAGTCCGGGCACGCCCGGGATCATCGGATACAGTCCAAGCGATGCCCACACATACCAGCCTGAAGTTGCGCCGACGTCGTCATTGCCCGGCAAGCCTTCGGGTTTGTTGGAGAAAGTGGCTGCCATGATTTGCGGCAGCACGAACTGTGCGCGCGAAGGCGTGCCGGTCCAGTTATAGGCCCACGGTGAAGCGAAGCCGGGTTCATTGCCCATGTAGAAATCATTGGAGTTTTCACCACCGTTCAACCTGCCGGAATCGATGGCCAATCCCGATGGCGTGCCTGGCTTGGCGGTGATGGAAAACAAGGTATCCAATCGTGTTATCGCAGCAGCGTTGCCACCCAGCGCAGTGACGATCTTGCCGAGGTCGTGCGGAATCGCCCACAGATATTGCGCCGCCGTGCCTTCGTGGTAACCATCGTCTTGTGACGGCGTTGCCCAGTTGCCGGCCAGGTCCTTGACCGCCATGACCTTGGTGTCGGGCTTGAAAATATTTTTCCAGTTTTCACCGCGCAACAGCAGGGTGCTCGCATTTTTCTTGTCGTCGGCGCTGACGTTGCTTTGGTCCAGGTTGTCGATGAAGCGGCCGATGGCGAAATCGCGATTGGCGCCTTCGATGGTGATCGAGCCGGTATGAATGCCGCTGGCGTCGCTGCCTTCAGCGACATAACCCAGCTTCAGGTAATCCGGCATATTGCCTTGTGCGGTGCCCGCCACGTTTCTGCCAAAAGCTGGATTGCCATTGCATGCCGGCCATTGCGGCCAGTCTGGTGTAGGGCCGAACGCGGCGCGCCGCATATACGTCAGGGCGGTGGCGCTGTCGAACCTGGTGGCGCCGAAGGCTTGCAGGCTGGCCAGCAGCATCGGCGCATGGTCGCCTTCCATCGGTACATCATCGACATTGGCGTCAGCCCAGTGCGGGAAGGCGCCGCATTGTATGGCGTCGTTCACCAGCGATTGCGCCATGTCTGCCGCTTCGTCGCGGAACAGCCAGGCCTGCATGGCGCCGAGCGAGCGGTAGGTATCCCAGATGGAGAAGGTGGTGTAGTGGTTTCTGCGCACCAGCACACCATTCTTGTCCTTGTAGGTATCGGTCTGGTGACGCTGCTTGTCCAGGCCGATGTAGCTGCCGTCCACATCGCTGAACAAGGTCGGGCCGGACATGGCGTGGTAGAACGCTGTATAGAACTGTGTCAGGGAGTCATTGCTGGCGCCGGCTGCATCCACCTGGATAGTATTGAGGCGGGTGTTCCATGCGGCGTCCGCCTTGCTTTTTGTTTTATCGAAGTCAAAGCCGGTGTTTTCTTTTTTCAGGTTGCGCAGGGCATTGGCCGGGCTGACATAGGACAGGCCGATCTTGACCGCCGCGCTGCTGCCTGCGGATTTGGACAGATCGAAATTCAGGATCAAGGTGCCGGTATTGTTGATGAAGCGCGGCGCATTGGCATAGGCGGAGCCGGACTGGATGTAGAAATACACATCGTAGCTGCCGCCGCAATTGAACTTATTGGTGGTCTTGCCGTAGAAGCCGTTGGCATCGGCCGGATCTTGCCAGATCTGGGCGTTGACGCCAGTCATCGAGTTGTTCTGGGTCGCATCGATCACCAGGATCGCCTTGGTCTTGTCCGGATAGGTAAAGCGAGCAAAGCCGCTGCGGGCTGTCGCCGTCAATTCCGTGACGATGCCATCCTTGGTCTTGACCTTGTAATAGCCTGGCGTTGCGCTTTCATCCTTGTGATCGAAAGTGGTGGTGCTCTGGCGCATGACCAGGTTGCTGTTGCTGGTGAGCTGGCTGGTCAGCATGGTCGGCATGATCGGTAAGGTGCCGCCGCTGCGGCAGCCGGGGCCGCTGATGCGGGTCATGCTGAAATAATTGATCATGTTGCTGTCGTAGTTATAACCGGAGCCGCTGGAATAGTACTCATGATCGATGTCGGTATCCGGCCCGAACGACACCATGCCGAACGGCAGGGTTGCGGCCGGGCTGGTGTTGCCGGGATGGGTGCCGCCGGGTTGTTGCTTGGTGCCGAGAAACGGATTGATGTATTTGGTCAGCGCCAGTTCGGGCAGCGGCTTGAGCTGATTGGCGTCAACCTCGGTGACCGGTGGCGTGGTGCCGGTTCCTGGAACGCCAGGCAGACCGGCCGGCCCCGTTGCGCCGGCAGCACCAGGCTGGCCGGGAACGCCGTTAACACCGGCAGCCCCGGCGGCGCCATTTGCGCCGGATGCTCCGGCGCTTCCTGTCGCGCCATCCAGACCGTTTGAACCGTCGCCGCAGCCGAACAACATGGCGGCGAGAACACCAATAGCAAGCTTCCTGAATGACTGCGTATTCATCGTTCCTCCTTATAATCGTTACCTGCTTGTGCAAAGTAATCGGATACACCTACCCACTACGAATTACGTATGCAATTCGATGTTGTTCGTTGCCGGCGTTGCCAAATCGGAAAACTGATTGGCGACAGGGCGGGCCGGAACGGCGCCGCGTGCTAAGGGATCTTTAGTAGAGACATGTGGTCGATACGTTCGACGGGTTGTGAATCAGCAGCTGCTCCACTTCGTCCAGCATCGGCGCGTAAGCGCCTTGCCGGCGACAGGATGCAGCCGCCACTGCTACGGCAAAGTTGAGATGTTCTGCCCAGCTGCGGTGCGAATGGCGCATGAGACTGAATAGGCAAGCCGCTGATCGATGCGTCGCAGACGCCGCCGCCGGCTTGCGCCGCCCAATGCCGGTCATCGACGCGGATCAGGTCGGTGAGGATGTCGCCGGCGGAGACGAACTGCGGAGATCCTGTTTGCGGCATGAGATTCATCATTTCGGTTCAGCGGACAAGGCGCCCAGCACTTCATAGCAGGCGCCCATGGTGTGATAGTCGGTCTTGCCGGCCGGGCTCTTTTCGTCGCTGTACTTGCGGTTGTCGCGCGTCAGGATGCGGAACCAGGCGCCGTACTGATGATCGACAAAATGCCGCCAGCTGTATTGCCAGATATGGTCGTACCAGTCCCAGAAGCGGTTCTTGCCGGTGCGTTTGGCGAGCAGCGCGGCGGCGGCGAAACTCTCCGCCTGCACCCAGAAATACTTGTCCTGGTCGCAGATCACGCCGTCCGGCGCAAAGCCGTAGTAGATGCCGCCGCATTCCATGTCCCAGGCTGCATCGAGTCCGGCGTCGAACAGTTCGATCGCGCGCGGCAGCAGCCACTCCAGCGGGCGGTGCCGTTCCAGGATCAGCAGCAGCTTGGCCCACTCGGTATGATGGCCGGGCTGGAAGCCCCACGGACGGAAAATGTTGCTGCTGTCTTCCTTGTTGTAGTTCCAGTCGACCGACCAGTCGGGGTGATAGTGTTCCCAGATCAGGTTGTTGCTCAGCGCAGCCTGGCGCACGGTGATATGGCGCGCCACGGCTTCGGCGCGGTCCAGGAACAGCGTATCGCCGCTCGCTTCATAGGCCGCCAGCAAAGCTTCGGTCATGTGCATGTTGGCGTTCTGGCCGCGATACGACTGTACTTGCCAGTCGGCGCTGGCCTCGTCTGCATACAAGCCGGCATGCGGCTCCCAGAAGTGCTGCTCCAGCAAATCATAGGTCTCGTACAGCCATTTTTCCGCGCCGGATACCCCTGCCATCGCGGCATGTGCATAAGCCAGCAGCACAAACGCCAGGCCATAGCAATGTCGGGTCGGATCGGTGACCTGCTTGCGACCGTCTTTCCACGACAGAGTCCAGTCGTAGCCTTTCAGTTGCGGATCCCAATGCACGTCGCGCAGAAATTTCACGCCGTGGCTCACTGCATCCAGATAAGCTGGATCGCCGAACTGGCGGTAAGCCATCGCATAGTTGAAGATGAAGCGGGTGCTGCTGACCAGATGCCGGGTCTCGCTGTCGTAGACGCTGCCGTCGTCTTTGAAAAAATGATAGAAGCCACCCGAGGCGTCGATTGCCGCCGGATGATAGAAGTGCATGGTGTCGCGCACGTGTTGCAACAGGAACGAGGGATTGCGAAATTCGTCTTTTGGCATTGCGGTCAGTTCGAGCATGTTCATGGTGTGGTCGGCTCAGTTGCCAAGCGTGCTGGCGCGCTGGATCAAATCCACCGGCAGCGTCACTTCGGTTTGTGCCGGGGCGTCTTCCAGCAATAATTTGATGCCCATCCGTCCCAACGCCTCCTTATCGACACCAAGCGTGGTGAGCGGCGGCGTGGCGCTGGTGGCACCGTCGATATTGTCGAAGCCGACAATTGCAATATCCTCCGGAATCCGCAAGCCGCGCGCCTGGCAAACGCTCATGACGGTGAGCGCGGCGGCGTCGTTGTAGCAAAATATGGCGTCAGGCAGTTGGCCCGATTGCTGCAAGGTCTGGATCGCTGCAGCTGCCTGCAGATGCAGCTCCGGACCTGGCTGCAGGGTGATTTCCAGCCGCGGGTCGAACAGGCGGCCGGCCTCGAACAAGGCCTGGCGGTAGCCGAGCCCGCGTTGCGCAATACTGTAGTGGGACAGCGGACCGGAAATGAAGGCCAGCCGCTTGCGGCCGAGATCCATCAGATGGCGGGTCGCGGCCAGCGCGCCGCCGAGGTTATCAATATTGACCGAGCGGAAGCCGGGCGCCCACAAGTCGATCAGCACCACCGGCTTGCCGGTTTCCGTCAGCCATTCCAGCACTTCCGGTTCCATGAAGCCGGCCACCGCCAGCGCATCGGGCTCGTGCAGGCGGATCTGCTCCATCACATTGTCGGCAGGGCCGATCGACAGTACGGTCGGCACGATGCTGCGCTCGCGGCAGGCGGTTTCCACGCCGTGCAGCACATGCGAGAAAAACGGGCTGGCGACAAAATTATTATGCTGTCGATGCAGCAGGAAAGTCAGGCGGCGGATTTTTCCCTGACGCAGATTGGATTCGTTGTAGCCGAGCTGGCTCGCAATTTTTTGTACGTGGATGCGGGTCTGCTCGGTCAGCCCCGATTGCTTCTTCAAGGCGCGCGACACGGTGCCAATCGAGACGTTGGCAGCCAGGGCGATATCGCGAATCGTTGCTCTCATTCTCTCCTCCTTATTTGCATGCTGCCAGCGGCGCACGCATTGACTTGAGAGCTGGCTGACGACGCGGCAGCTTGCTGCGGTTTATGTCGCCGGAACTCAAGAATGTTTTTGTGAGTATCAATGTATAGTAAAAAATCTAAATGTACAAATTTTTTGAAAAATAAATAAACATAACTAACTGATATATAAGGATTTATTTAACATATAGTCTTATTAATTGTTTAGTAAACGTACTAAACTTTTGTGATTCGACCTATAACAAATAGGCATTTGCCGAGAAACAGTATCTAAACACCGGCGGGATATGTGTTTATACGAGGAAAGCTGATGCGCTTTGATTGTTACCTTGGTGTCGGCCATAAAAAAGCGGGCAACCGTTGCCGGTGCCCGCTATTCCTGTATCAAAGCTGTGCCGAGATCTTTATTGCGGCGCCAGATGCTTGGCTAAGAAGCCTTCCATTGCAGTATAAAAATCAAAGCGGTTTTCTTCGTTGTGGAAGCCGTGGCCTTCATTGTCCTTCACCATGTACTCCACCGGCACGCCGCGCTTGCGCAGGCTTTCCACAATCTGGTCCGATTCCGCCTTGTTGACGCGCGGATCGTTGGCGCCTTGCGCAACGAACAGCGGCGCCTTGATGCGGTCGGTATGCAGGGCCGGCGACGCCGAGCTCAGCAAAGCCTTGTCTTTCTCCGGATCACCGACCATCTCATGCATCTGGTCGAGGAACGGTTTCCAGTACGGCGGGATGGTATTCATGAAGGTGAACAGGTTGGAGACGCCGACATAGTCGACCGCCGCCGCGTACAGATCCGGCGTGAAGGTAACGCCAGCCAGCGTAGCATAGCCACCGTAGGAGCCGCCATAGATCGCCACCCGCTTAGGATCGGCGATGCTTTGCGTGACCAGCCACTGGACGCCATCGGTGAGGTCATCCTGCATGGTCTTGCCCCATTGCTTGAACGACGCTTCCCAGAACTTGCGGCCATAGCCGGTCGAGCCGCGGTAATTGATCTGCAGCACCGCGTAACCACGGTTGGCAAGCAGCTGCACTTCCGGGTTGTAGCCCCAGACATCGCGCGCCCACGGGCCACCGTGCGGGTTGATGATCACCGGCAGGTTCTTGGGATCTTTACCGAGCGGCAGGGTCAGGTAACCATTGATGAGCAAGCCGTCGCGGGCCTTGTACTGCACCGGCTTCATCTCAGCCATATCCTTTTCGGCGATGGCGGGATTGATGTCGGCCAGCTTGGTCAGGCTGCCGGTCTTGCTGTCGAACAGATAGCGGCTGCCTTGGGTGCGGTCGTTATAGGCCGCCACGATCCACTTCGATTCGTCCTTGGTATGCGATTGCGTGAGGACTTCGTAGCCGGGCAGCTTTTCCTGCAAGGTTTTGTGCAAGGCTTCGGTTTCAGGATCGAGGAATTTATATTCGGGTTTCCAGGTGGTGTAGCTGATTTCTGTCAGGACCTTGCGTTTCCTCGAATAGGAAAGACCGTCGACGTCGACCTCAGGATTTTCATACAGCACCTGTTCTTCCTTGGCGGTTTCTGGATTGAAAATCACGATCGCCTGCTTGTCGCGGCCCAGGTTCGACGAGACATACAGCTTTTTGTTATCGAAGGTAAAGAAGAGCGGACTGACAGAATCCTTGAACGAGGTAGTCAGGATGGTCTTGAACGGCGCGCTCTCGGTGGCGCGGTACAGCAGGCTGGTGTTGACGCCATCCGACGTGGTCGCCGCCCGCACCTTGCCATCGTGATCGGTAATCCACGACTGGATCGTGCCGGGGTTTTTCGCTACCAGCTTTTCGGCGCCGGTCTTGACGTTGATCCGGTAGACATCGAATATTTCCGCATTGCGCTTGTTGTGGCTGACCAGGATCTCATCCTTGTCGTCCTTCAGGTCGTCGATGATCTGTGCGCGCACCTTGGGATAGGGCGTCAGGTCTTTCAGATCCTTGCCGTCGCGCCCGACCGAGACCACGTGAAAATTCTCGTCGCCGCCAAAGTCCTTGGCAAACAGGATGTGATCGTCGCCCTTCCAGAAATAGCCGCTGATATCGCGCGCCTTTTCGGAGGTGATGCGCAGCGGCGCCGCATCCGAGCCGACGGTGCGGATGAAGATATTCATGCGTCCTTCCCACGGTTGCATGAAGCTGACGTATTTGCCGTTGGGGGATAGCTGGAAGCTGGCTTGTTCAGGATTCCGAAAGAAATCGCGTACTGAATATTGCTTGGGCGGGTCGGCTGCCATTGCACCTCCACTGATTAGGGACAAGCTGAAACATGTGGCCGTAACCACCTTGTATATAGTGCGCATCAAAAACCTCCAAAAGTACTTCGGTCGTCATTTTTCGTGTTGCTGAGAACCCGTAAGCGGCGGTATGGCTTGCTTGATCGGCAAGCTTATTATATGAATAAAACAAGAATGAATCTCAATCAATAAGTAATTGAGATATATCGACATGCAAAATCGTTCCTTCGCGAATGGCGACGACTATGTGAATATTGTCATTCACTTTATTGTCAACACACCGCCACGGAGAAACAATGCGTCGCCTGATCCTCAAGACCTTACCGATTTTATTGCTGGCCGCCGGCATCAACATGGCGCATGCGCAGGACAAGACGAGGATCAAGGTCGGCGTTTCGGTGGGCAATGCCGAGCAGACGTTTGAAGTGGTCAAGAAAGTGGCGGCGCGCGATGGATTGGAAATCCAGCTGATCACTTTTAGCGATTACTTGCAGCCGAACGAAGCGCTGGCGGCAGGCGATCTCGATGCCAACGCGTTCCAGCACAAGCCTTTCCTGGATAGCCAGATCAAGGCGCGCGGCTACAAGATCGTCCCGGTCGCCCTGACCATCACCGCGCCGCTGGGGATTTATTCGAAGAAATACAAAAATGTCGACCAGTTGCCGATCGGCGCCAGTATCGGCATCCAGAACGATCCATCCAACGGCAATCGCGCACTGCTGTTGCTGCAGAAATCCGGCCTGATCAAGTTGAAGGCAGGTGTCGCTGAAAACGGCGTCAATGCGACGCCGCTGGATGTTATCTCGAATCCGAAGAAACTCAAGCTGGTAGAACTGGATGCGGCGCAGTTGCCGCGCTCGCTGGATGACCTGGCTGCGGCTTCGGTCAATAACGATTACGCGGTGAAGGCGGGATTGTCATTGCAGCGCGATGCGATTGTGGTGGAGGATGCCAAGGGACCGTACGCCAACCTGATCGTCACACGGGTGGACGACAAGGACAAACCTTGGGTGAAAAAACTGATAAAAGCATATCAGTCAGAAGACGTGCGCAAATTCATTGAGACAGAATTCAAGGGTTCCTTGATTCCGGCATTCTAAGAGGCTGTTGCAAAATTAAGATGGCTAGGCGCGCCGACGAAAACAGTACGAGTAGTACGGCTAGGAGATGCAACAACGCCAGGTTAATTTTGCAACAGCCTCTAAGTCTTGATTGCATGCCTTGGCGCTATGGCCAAGGCACGAGAAAAGCCGGTTAGTTATTGAACAGGCGAGCGAGCTCAACGCCTGGATGTTCCGCGCGCATGAACGCTTCGCCCACCAGGAAGGCATGGACATTGGCGTCGCGCATGCGCTTGACGTCATCCTTGGTGTGGATGCCGGATTCGGTGACGATCAGCTTGTCCGGCGTGATATGCGGCAGCAGATCCAGCGTGGATTGCAGCGATGTCTCGAAAGTGCGCAGATTGCGGTTGTTGATCCCAAGCAGATTGGTCTTCAGCTTCAGGGCCGCATCCAGTTCTTCCTTGCTGTGCACCTCCACCAGCACACTCATCCCCAGTTCATGGGCGACCGCTTCCATCTCTGCCATCAGGCCGTGGTCCAATGCGGCGACGATCAGCAAGATGGCGTCGGCGCCCCAGGAGCGGGCTTGGTACACCTGATAAGGATCGATCATGAAATCCTTGCGCAGCGCCGGCAAGCTGCATGCCGCACGCGCTTGTTGCAGATAAGCCGGCGCGCCTTGGAAGAAGTTGATGTCGGTGAGTACAGACAGACAGGCGGCGCCATGCGCTGCGTAGTCGACTGCAATCTCGGCCGGCCGGAAGTCGGCGCGAATCACGCCTTTGGATGGCGAAGCCTTCTTGACTTCGGCGATCACGCCGGCATTGCCTGCGGCAATTTTCGCACGCAAGGCTGCTTCGTATCCGCGCAAGCCGGCGCGCGCATCGGCGTCCGATTCCACTTCACGTCGCAGGCTGGCGAAGTCTTGCTGTTTTTTTGCCGCAGCGATTTCATCCGCTTTGACGGCCAGAATTTTGTTCAAGATATCAGACATGGCATTCTTCCTTTACTGCGGTTTGTTGCGATCAGCCGGCGGCGGCGATGGTTTGCGTGGCTTGCACGAACTGATCAAGTTTGGCTTTGGCTGCGCCGGATGCGATTACGGCACGGGCTTTCTCCAGGCCGTCGGCGATTGAACTGGTTACACCGGCCGCATACAAGGCGGTGCCGGCATTGATCGCGACGATATCGCGCGCTGCGCCAGGCTGGTCTTCCAGCGCTTCCAGTACTTTTTGCTTCGACTCGCTTGAGTTGGATACTTTCAGGTTGCGGCTGGCGATCATTTGCAGGCCGAAATCCTCGGGATGGATTTCATACTCGCGGATTTCGCCGTTGACCAGTTCACCCACCATGGTGCCGGCGCCGAGCGACACTTCATCCATGTTATCGCGGCCCCAGACCACGATTGCATGTTGCGCACCCAGGCGCTGCAATACGCGCACCTGGATCCCCACCAGATCGGCGTGGAACACGCCCATCAGGATATTTGGCGCACCGGCCGGATTGGTCAGCGGCCCCAGGATATTAAAAATGGTGCGCACACCCAGTTCTTTACGCACCGACGCCGCATGCTTCATGGCTGCGTGGTGATTCGGCGCGAACATGAAGCCGATGCCGGTCTGTTCTATCGATTGCGCTACCTGCGCTGGCGTCAGGTTGATATTGGCGCCGAACGATTCCAGCACGTCGGCGCTACCGGACGACGAGGAGACGCTGCGGCCGCCATGTTTGGCCACGCGCGCACCGGCAGCGGCGGCAACGAACATCGAAGCGGTGGAAATATTGAAAGTCTGAGCGCCGTCGCCGCCGGTGCCGACGATATCCACCAGGTTGCTGGTGTCGCGGCAAGGCACGGGTGTGGCGAACTCGCGCATGACTTGCGCCGCGGCGGCGATTTCGCCGATGGTTTCTTTTTTGACGCGCAGACCCATGGTCAGCGCTGCAATCATCAGCGGCGACATCTCGCCCTTCATGATGCGGCGGAACAGCGACAGCATTTCGTCGTGAAAAATTTCGCGATGCTCGATACAGCGCAACAGCGCTTCTTGGTCTGTGATTGGCATGATGTCCTTACCCGGAATTAGTTTGACGCCTGCATACGGCTACCGCGCGTTCAGGCGGTTCGCTGAACAAAATTGCGCAGCAGCGTATGGCCGTGTTCCGACAAGATCGATTCCGGATGAAACTGCACACCCTCGATATCGTAGTCCTTGTGACGCACTCCCATGATTTCGCCGTCTTCAGTCCAGGCGGTAATTTCCAGGCAAGCCGGAATCGAGGCGCGCTCGATCGCCAGCGAGTGATAGCGGATCACTGTAAACGGACTAGGCAGATCCTTGAACACGCCGACCCCGGTATGGGTAATCGGCGAGGTCTTGCCATGCATGACCTGTTGCGCGCGGATCACCTTGCCGCCGAACGCTTCGCCGATGGCCTGGTGGCCAAGGCAGACGCCGAGGATCGGCAGCTTGCCGGCAAACTGCTGCAGCAAGTCGACGCAAATCCCGGCTTCGCGCGGGCTGCACGGGCCTGGCGACAGACAGATGCGGTCCGGTTTCAGCGCCTGGATCTGTTCCAGCGTAATTTCATCGTTGCGGTAGGTCCGCACATCTTCACCGAGTTCACCGAAGTATTGCACCAGGTTGTAGGTGAAGGAATCATAGTTGTCGATCATTAGCAGCATATTAGTTCTAACCCATTGATTTTATTGGGTGAAGCTGCCCGCGTTGTAATTTCTTGTCCGGTATGTTGTCCTGTTATTCAGGCGCTGGAGCAAGAATGTCGCGGGCGACGCCAAGTAGCCCTAGATTATAGGGGCAACGTGTGGTTTCAGTGCCACGGCCTTACTAAGTCGAGGGACGCCATCGCAGCTGCCAGGAGGCAAACTGTTTGGAAATGGCAATAAGGCGGGATGTTTTCATCTATTTTTGGCGGAATGTGCTGCGTTGAGCTTTGCAATCGCTAAAAAGTATAACTCGACTTTATAAATGCGGGGGAAATGTTCATCGAGGTAACGTGTCCAGGTGCTTTCACTTGTGGCGAAAGCACCTCCTACGCATCGATAGGTTGGAAATTCGCTCTATTTCGGCTTGAATTGCTTGTCGCTGATGCGGAATTTGGCACGGCGATCCCCCATCAAGCCGCGTAACTCCCCAATCGTAAGATCACTAATTTCGTGCATGCGAATTAATAGTGATGCGCCAACCGGCAATCGGCGATGGCGAATTTTGCTGATGACTGGCGGCGCAACTTCAAGCGCACGCGAGAGCGCAGCATCGTTTTTCAGGTGCAATTTTTCAATCAACGAATCAAGCAGGTGATTGGGATCATAAGTCACGAGATCGTTGAGTGTGTTGCCGCTCGGTGCATCTTGGCTGGGGTTAGTGCTCATGATCAATTGACTCCTTAGTTGTCGGTTTATATTTTAGGTTTACGTTAATGCTACCATTAACATATCGGCAATATGTTGTTATGGCACAATTGTTTGCAATGTGCATGCCAATATGTCTATAAAGTTTGCTAAAATGGTATACATAATTTCCCGCGGGAAATACTTTACTTGCCGGCTCCTGATTTACAAAGAAATCTTTACGTTTCCTCCGTAACCACTTAAAAGAGCGCGATGAATCCGAACACATTACTCGGCGCAGTCACCGGCCTGACCCAAGCCAACCGTCCAATCCGCCTGCGCCTGTCGCAAGAAAAAAGTGTGGTCGATGATGCGTTGCTGGTCCAGCACGTGCGCGGTGTGGAAACCATCTGCGGCGGCATCGAATATCACTTGCTGTGCGTGTCCACCCAGGCCAATCTGCCGACCAAAGAATTCATGGCGCTGCCAGTCGAAGTGCAGTTCGTTACCGATTCCGGTGACCTGCGCTCCGTGTGCGGCATCGTGGATGGCGTGGTGGCCGGTGAGGCAGATGGGGGACTGGCCAGTTACCAGCTGATCGTGCGCGATGCGTTGGCCATCATGGAAAAAAGCTGCAACAGCCGAATTTTCCACAAGAAAAGTGAAATCGAAATCACCGAAATCATTTTGAACAACTGGCGCCACAGCAATCCGGTCCTGGCGCGTGCGTTTGAATTTGAGCTGTGGAAGTTGAAGGGTAATTATCCGCAACGAGAATTTACTTATCAGTGCAATGAGTCGGACGCGGCCTTCTTGCGCCGCTTGTGGAAACGACGCGGCCTGTCATGGTTTATCCGGCCCGGAAAATCCAGCGCCGCCGGCAGCGACAAGACGCCGGCGCATACGTTGGTCATCTTCGACGACGCCTGGACGCTGGAGCAAAACAAGGCTGGCAGCGTGCGTTACCATCGCGACGCCGGTACCGAGGTCAGCGACTGTATCACCGCCTGGCATGCCGTGCGCAGCCTGACGCCAGGCAATCTCACGCGCCTGAGCTGGGACTACAAGACAGCGCGCCTGACCAGCGCCACCATGCAGAGCATGAATAATCAGGGCAAGCTGGGCAATCGTTTTGCTGCCGGTATTGAAGATATTCAGATTGACGCGCCACATGTTGGCGATAATGCCGCCGATTACCAGAGTCTCGGCACGCTACGCATGCAGCATCACGAATACGCCTCAAAAT
This sequence comes from Collimonas sp., assembly GCF_039923675.1. Lineage (GTDB taxonomy): Bacteria > Pseudomonadota > Gammaproteobacteria > Burkholderiales > Burkholderiaceae_D > Collimonas. The sequence continues at coordinate 8,304 of NZ_JBDTCG010000103.1, read as the reverse complement.
GCTTCCAGGGCGAAAGCGGCGTGCGCGACCTCTGCATAGGCCAATGGATCGCCGTCACCGGCCACGATGGCATCGACAGCCATCCCGCCAAGGACCGCGAATTCATCATCACCGAACTGCGCGTCGATGCGGAGAACAACCTCCCGCACGCGCTGAGCGAACGTACCAAGCGCCTGTTTGCATTGAACAGCTGGGGCTTCGACAGCAGCGACCGAGCGACCACGCTGGGCCAGGCCAACGCCGAACGCAATGCGCGCTACACCAATCAATTTAGTTGTGTGCGACGCGGTATTGCCATTGTGCCGGCCTACGATCCGCGCATCGATTTACCGCGTACCGAATCGCAGACCGTCATCGTAGTAGGCCCGCCGGGCGAAGAAGTACATTGCGACTCGCTGGGAAGAGTCAAGGTTCGGCTCCCTGGTATTCGGCCGACAGAACGCGCCAACCCGCAGGCGGCCAGCGAAGACATTACCGAATTCGACACCGTCTGGGTGCGGGTCGCTGCGTCGTCGGCCTTCGCCCGAGGCGGTGCGATCTTTCTGCCGCGAGTTGGTAGCGAGTGCAGAATTTCGTTCATTGGCGGGGATCCGGATAAAATCGTGATTACCAGCGCCGTGCATGGTGGCCCGACGCCGCCGCCGAGTTTTAGCCGCACCAGCAACCTGCCTGGTGACCGCTACCTGTCCGGTATTGTCAGCAAGGAAATCAAAGGGACCAGGATAAACCAGGTTCGCTTCGATGACACGCCGGCCCAGATCTCGGTCCAGGTAGGTAGTGAGCATGCGTCGAGCCAGCTGAACCTGGGTTACCTGACGCACCCACGCAACAACGGGAAAACCACGCCCAGGGGCGACGGCTTCGAGCTGACGAGTAACGAAAGCGGCAGTTTAAGAACGGCCAAATCCTTGCTCATATCGGCCTGGAAACGGCTCGACGCCAGCGGCAACCAACTTAGCAACGAAGAGCATGTCGCCTTGATGCAAGACTGCCTGGACCTGTTCAAATCGCTGGGCCAGTACGCCGCCGAACACCAGGGCCTGGCGCTGGATGACTCGCCGCAGAGCGCGCTCAAGGACGATATCAATAGCGCTTCCGCCGGCAGCAACGTCAACCAGCAGGGCCAGGGCGGCAAGCCGACCATCAGCGTCACGGCGCCGGAAGGCATCGCCATCAGCACACCTAAAACCATTGTCAGCTATGGCGGCAAGAACATTGATTCGGTGGCGCAGCAGCACATGCAGTTCACTGCCGGCCAGCGCTTCAATCTGAACGCGGGCAAAGGTATTTCCCTGTTCTCGCACAAGGACGGTATCGTGCAGATCGCCCACTACGGCAAATTCCTCATGCAAAGCCAGCATGACGACATGCAGGTCGATTCGGCCAAGGATCTCAAGGTGACCGCCAATAAGCACCTGATCCTGATGGCGGAAGAGATCACGCTCATGACCACCGGTGGCGCCTACATCAAACTCAAAGGCGGTACGCCCGAAATCGGCGGGCCGGGTGCGTTGACCGTCAAGACCGCCGGCCATAACTGGAATGGTCCTGCCAGCTCACCTGCGGAATTGCCTAAGTTTAACCAGGGCGATCTGAACCGCACGCCACGGCTGTTGAGTCCGATGGACGGCAAACCGGTGGAAGGTATGAAAGCGCACGTCGAACGTGCAGGCGATAGCCCTGTCAGCGGCCAAAGCGGCAGCGACGGCAAAGCCAGCAAAATTGATGCCGACCGCCTACAGCAAATTAAGGCATTTTTCTACACACCACGTTCATGAGAATTCTACCCATGTTCAATAAATTTCATTTAATGACACTGCAGTCACCGATTACATTTGGGGATGCGCGATGACTGATATTTCTACAAATCCGGAGAGTGTCGCAGCTCCTTCTCCTGTGGATGATCCGCAGAACTTGGAATTGGGCTGCAAATCTGGCGTCACACTGTTTGACGGTAATCCTTTGGACGTGATCATGAAACTGCCGTTGCCCGGCATCGTGATCTTCGTCCATGGAGTGAATTCCGATGGCGAATGGTATTCGGAGTCGGAAGACGGTATCTGCGCTGGGCTCAACAACCGCATAAAGCGGGGGAATGACCATCTTTTCTTTGCAACCCCAGAGGCAGGTCAGTTGACGTCCAGCAAATACGAGACCGAGTTGACGCCCGATGGCTATCTGAATCCTAACCTGACATCCAATACGTTTATAAAGAACGATGACACTTTCTCGCCGGTGATTCGGTTCAGATGGGGTTACAAAGCCAGTCTGCAGGAATTACAAACATACGGCAAAGGTATTTACGTCAACGAAAAAAACTACTGGGGCGGCGGTCCTTTTGCGAACGGCTGCACCACGTTGCCCGATTTGTGGGGCGAAGGTTTGTCAGAAGAGTTGTTTCTCTGGGTACATGTGCAACACATGAATCCTACCAATGATCGTAATGTTTATGCCTGTCCGCCACGTCCGTACTATGTACTAGCGGCGTTACGCTTGGCGAAACTCGTGAAGTCTTTGCGCGAAAAACAGGCCGATGTGCCGATCACTATTGTCTGTCACAGTCAAGGCAATATGGTCGGCATGGCAGCGGCTTTTCTTGGGGATAGAATGCCGTTGGCCATCGATGGCTGTGGTAAGTCCTCGTCATGCGTGGCCGATAACTATGTATTGTGCAATCCTCCTTACAGCCTGTTGGATGGAAATTTCACTGAAAGCTGGGGGCAACGCGGTATGAAGGACCCCCAAGGCCACACGGGACGCCAGACTTTTACTGCGCGTAGGGATACGTTGAAGGCTTTTTTTAAAATCATTGGAGCACGCAAGGAAAAACACCAGGAGGTCGTGCGTATTGATCAGCGCATGGCGAATGTGAGCCATGGTTTTACCGCCCAAGCGGACAGAACCAAATACGGCTACAAAGAATCGACTTATGGGCGTGTCACGTTATATTGTAATCCACATGACCAAGTTATTTCAGCGACTCCGGTACAAGGTATGGGCTGGCGTGGGTTGGAACAAATAGAAATTGATGCTTGCGAAGGCGCAGGAATATTCACCCAGCGTGTATTCGCGCAAGACATAGGAGTTGGCGATCCGGAGCGGATGGAATACAACTATATGGTCAACCAATACAACAAGCCGCAGTCCAAAAAGGATTTTTGGATTCCGCATTCACCCGATGCGCAATATTCAGTCAGCAAGGGGATTGAGGCAAACGAAAGCACTGTCGGTAAGATTATGACTGTCACTTTCGCTCCGTTGATGATCGTTGTAACAAAACTCATGGGGATGAGCATCAATGGGTTTCCGCCAAAAGATTGGACAATCCCACTGGAAGCCCCGCCATTGGCAGAAGATGCTAAATCCGCATTTAAGCCAGAGGCGAAGCGATTCGGCACGACAACGCTGAAATTTAATCAAAGTTTCGATGCCCCAGGCCAGTCGCGCGATGCAAAGCGAGTACAAGACCCTGACGATCCTTTTGCGGGCGACCATGATATCAATGCAAAACATACCGAGGGTACGACAGATCCTAGAGATGCCAATGACGCAGCCAAGGGTGATGTTGATAGTGAAGCGTCCTTGCGTTATGAGTATCATGCACTATTGCGCATGAAAGCCAAGCGCGAAGGCATGTACAAGAACGGCGATCCGGTGACTGCAGAGGACGATCCGGGAAGCGCAAGCGCGGAATATACCGACTGGCGTAAAAAGCAGATCAGGGAAACCTTGGCACTCAATCTGGATACTCATGCCACCAATCATTCAACGATCATGACCAACAGCATGCATGCCGAAAAGGCACTCGCTTATGATGTAGCGATTGGCTGCTGTGATATACGGGAAACGGATTTGCACAATTTGAGAATCGCCGCAGACTGGAGATTTCTCAATGGATTGGATGACGCCGACTCTAACAAGATATTTCTTGAATACTTCATCAAAGGCGAATTTCAGAAAACGTCCGCGCTCAAATGGGCAAACCATGCAGGCGATGGTGACCTCAATGGAAGCATACCCATAAAGATTGTCGACCGACGAAAAGACCCACCCGAATCGAAACCAGCGCCACAGCCTAGGGAGCACCATTGAATACCTTAATCGCTTCCCGCAACCAACGTCTGGTTTGGGCTGTCTTAGCTTTTTTTCTCGTGTTTAGTATCGCGCTCTGGTTTACCGGCCGCGCCAATGCCAGCACGCCGCAATCTATATCTGTTGGAGAACTTATGATTCGTTTCCTTGCTCTACCCACTCTCGCAGCTACAGCTGCGCTGGGACTACTGACTGCGTTTGCGGGGACACCAATTATTGCTACGGCAAACGCTGCCGCCCCAGTCGCCACTGAATCTTCCAAGCCGTTTGTGGCCCAGGTCGTTGGCGTGCAATGGCTCAACCCGCTGCAGCGGCGCGACTATCCCACTGAATGGCAACTTTTGTGGACATTGGGCTTGGCGCAGCCAAACAAGAACGACGATATGGTGAAAACGGAGCCAAAAAAATTTAGTACGCTGCAATCCATTGGCATGATTGCTTCAGGTAATAGTGGAAAAGAAACCTTCAAGGGTTATCACCATAAATATATTACTGAGCTGATATCCCAATTTCATGATAACTACGGCGCCGATTCACGTTATTTTTACAATGTACACTCGGTTGAAGACAAGAAGTCGTGGCGCGAGCTTGCTGGTATCCATGTGGAATATGCCCTCCCGACCGGAAAGCTTGATCCGGTCGAAGCTGCCAATTACACCCGAGACACTATTGTCGATACGTTTGACATCGGAAACGTCAATTTCCCAACGGTCTGGACACGTAACACGCCACCTGATGTACACGTTACGATGGGTGGACCGAACGCTGGCTTTACTTCGTTGACAGCGGCACTGGACTATTTGCAGACGCACCCGGCCGAAACCGTCTGGGTCATGAATTGGGACGCACCAAGTTATCCGCCAAAAGATGAACAGATCAACGAAAACATGGTGCTGCTGATTTTAGCCGGTCCCGGTTACAACACTGAGCGCGCAGCCTTGGCCTGGGTTGGTTATCCGGCCACCAAGGCTGTAACTGATTTCAATGCAGAGAAGGGCAAGCCACCCCGCGTTGTCCAGGCATGGAAAGCAACGATGGACGCTGCTACCCACAACGCAGGAAAACAAGATACCGACATCGGTTATGTGATCCACGACGCCAATGCTGTGCATCCTGATTCCGGGGACCGTATCGCGAACCTGGCGCACACGCTCAGCACGGAGTTGGTCGAATTCGACTTCAAGAAGCAGTCATTCAATACGCCGGCATTGCTAGGGGAAATGGGGGCTGGCACCGCGTTGACCAACGTCGCTCTCGGCATCGCTTACGCTAATCACTTTGGCAAGAATGTACTGGTGGCCGGCACCAGCGATGCTGCGCATCCTACTGCCGTGTTGGTTGTGCCACCGGCGATAGTGCGTCCTATCGATTCTGACAAACCGTGGTTTCGTGCCCGTGGCGAGGGCAATGCGTTTTTACCATGGTGGGGTATTCGCCATGATGCCCGTGCCGGCTCCCAAGGCTATTCCAAGTAACGTCGCGTCAATTGTATTGATCGGGAGAATTGTATATGCGCGGTGTTATCCGTTTGAACGACCCCACCAGCCACGGCGGCATGGTGGTCTCGGCTGCGCCGAACAGCAAGGTGATGGATCGTCAAGTGGCGCGCAAGGGGGATCGGTGCATCTGCCCAGTCCCAGGCCATCAAGTCTGCTTTATTGCTGAAGGCGACCCCGAGGTGTTGATCGACGGGATCCCTGTCGCTTTTGACGGACACAAGACCACTTGTGGTGCATCGCTGATTTCCACTATGCCGAACAGTGGTCGCGGTTAATACAATATTCCGAATGACCAGCATCAAACCACTTGAAGTCGAGTTGCCCGCAAAACAAAGCAATACACGACTCACAATTGAAGAAATGCAGCGGCGTGCCCAGCAACGCGGCGGACTGTGTTTGTCGACCAGCTACATTAACACCAAGACACCACTGCTCTGGCAGTGCGCCAAGCAGCATCAATGGTCCTGTGTTCCTCATCACATTAAGAATGGGCGCTGGTGTCCTGAATGCGCAAGGGAGCGGAACGGGAGTTTGGAGCGCGTGCAACGACTCGCCAAAGATCGGGGCGGCGAGTATCTGGAAGAGACTTACCGCAACAATAAGACGCCGGCGCGCTGGCGTTGCGCGGAGGGGCATATATGGAAATCTGGAAGCGGGAAAATTGCTTCCGGCACGTGGTGTCCGCAATGTAGTCATGACCGAAAACGCAGCAGCATAGAGGAAATGCAGGCAATTGTCGTTTCCAGAGGAGGACGTTGTTTGTCCACCGACTACGTTAATTCAACGACCACTATGCAATGGCAATGCGCGGCGGGTCATGTTTGGCTGAATATTCCAAGAAACAAAAAAAAACAATGGTGTGCCAAGTGTGTCTTTGACCGCAAGCGCCTGGGAATGACAAAAATGCAGGAATGGGCCACCCGGCATGGCGGGCGCTGCTTGTCGATATTGTATGTAGATTTATACACAGCGCTGGAATGGCAATGCATAGCCGGCTATCGCTGGGAAGCGAACCCGGCAAGCGTCAAACAAGGTTCATGGTGTCCTGAGTGCCGCCTGATTGACCAGGATAAGCAAAAGAACCTAGATCGTCACAAAGAAAAAAAACGGTTTTCCGTGCCGAATTTGCTGTAACCCTCCCAAAGCGCCAAAAATCCCATACAAAGTGCGTCATTTTGCGTCACGGCGATGCCGCCGATTTGCCCTCGAACCCCGCGTGACGCCGAAGTTCAGCGTTTTGGCGAACTGCGTTAAAAGGAGTGCCTTTAACGAAGCCTCCAGGCGGGTGGGGGACTGGATTTTAAAAGCCGCAGCCGGCGTCTTTTCCATGACAAGACGGCATTATCAGGACGTTAAAAAAGCCGCGCAAGGCGGCTCAGATCGATGCAGACACCGCCGTTACAACATGGCGGCGGGGCAGGTATGCCGTCAGCGTCCGGCGCGCCTGAGCGCCTCCTGTTCCTTCTGGTAGTCGTCCCGGCAATCCGTATTGCAGAACAGCGCCCCATGGGCGACATCATCATCACAGTAATGGCAATGCCCATCCGCCTCCGGCTTGGGCGTACGGCGCGCATGCGCCATGGCTGCCTTGATGTCCTGGGCAATGCGCCACTCGGCGCGGTCTGCTACGTCACTCATGCTGCCTTCCCTTCCATGTTCTCTAAGTTGTAGTCGTTAAATTTCACTATCTCTTCTCCCAGCCATTCGTTAATCATTAAAAAATGCGATTGCAGCGGCACCAGTTCGTTACGGGCGAACACCTTGGCCGCCGGCTCGACGGCGCCGAAGCCGCCGGCATTGCTCGGCATGATCCCCATCAACTGCGGGGGCACGCGATGCGCCGCCAGCAGGTCGTCGCGGGTCACGCCCTTGATGTTAAAAAATTCGTCCTTGGCCGCGACCTCGGACACCGGCAGGATCTGGATGCCGTCTTTCTTGCCGCCAGGTGCGTACATGAAGACGTTGCGGAAGTTGCCCGGCCCCTTGCTGTCTTTCAGCGCATTGCGCAGCTTGTCGACGTCCTTGATGTCCTGGGCGGCGTCGGTCATGTACAGGATGAAGCCGGCGTGAGAGCCGTTCTTGTAATACTTGCGCCGGAACAGCGTGGCCGATTCATTGAGCCAGGCCGACTGCAAGGCCGACAGGTATTGCGGCAAGCCGTAGACCTCCTGGTTTACATCCGGGTCCATCAGGTGGAATACCGCGCCCTTGGCAAACGCATGTTCCTGCTGCCAGCCGGACACAAAGTAATAGGTGTCGAGATCCTTGCCGCGCCGCACGTACTTGGCCAGGGAGTGCTTTAACTGGAGGATCTGCCCGGTGCGGCTGGCGCGCTTCTCCAGGTAGGCATTGCCGAAAGTCAGGAAATCCAGCGTGAACCGTTTGAAGGCATCCCGCGACAGACATTTGTGCGGCACAAAGGTCGACGTCAGGATGTTGGCCTTGAAGTGGATAGCGCTGCTGTGGTGGACACTGGAGTTAAACGACTTCGCCAGACCTTGCCAGCTGACTGGCGGTTCGTACCAGCGGCCATTGAGCCAGCACTCCAGGCTTTCCATGATGTCGGCATGATCCAGCACTGGCGTTGGATCGCCAAAGGCGAACGCCTCCACGGATGAGGCCGGCGCCACCTGGCCGGGCGGCGTCGGCGCGGGTTGCTGGGAACGTTTGAATCGTTGTTTCTTCATGAGGTAAAAATCTCCATAAATGAGGT
>NZ_JBDTCG010000102.1:0-18343 GCF_039923675.1 Collimonas sp. | reverse complement strand
AGCAAGAAGTGGACGATGCCGATACGGGACTGGAAAGCGGCGCTGAATCGCTTCGCCATCCAGTTTGAAGACCGGGTGCCGCAGGCTTAAACGAAAACCCGTTTACACAGAATCCAGTACACCCCCCCGGCCTGCGCTTGACCCCGGCCTGCGCTAGCTATAGTGGCTTCCACAGCAGCATCACTTACTCCAGAGAAGACGCTGTTTTGCAGACGCCAGTAAGTATTTGCCTGCCGATCCGGCATATCTTGAGATAAAGTTTTCGGCTGGGTACTGGATGCTGCTATTTGGTCAACCACCGAGTTCCCAATAGTGCTGGCAACCGCATGCACGGTAATTGCATCGATATGCTGCCTTAAGCTTACACCTCACGTGTTTCTACAAGATGCCATCGTACCGCATTCAAAATTGGTAACCTCCTTGCACCGCACGATTTCGCAATTCAACTTTCCACTCATTATCTAAAATAGATAGACAGTCCTTTAAAGGCCATCCTGGGGCAGATTCAATAAGGTGCATAATAGATGATGCCAATCCAAAGCAGCCATCAGGGCCAAATAATTCAATCAATACACGCGCCTCTTGATCTGTTATTGGTTTACTGACGGCCCTATATAAATTATCGTATTTTTTCAGCAATTCAACATTAGCATCATCTTCCGATGGAAGAGCGCCGAGGCTCTTCATTTCTTCAATCTCTTTACGGACATTTAGCATAATTAGTCTTTCTTCATCAATTCAGGGAAATACTCTTTATAATATTTGATCACGTCTCTTAGGCCTTCGTTATAACGGGTGCCTGCAATATTACGAACGTCACGTATATCTTTCATTAGAACATCACGAAAACTATTCGCAGCATCTTCAGTTTTCGTTAACGCCCCTTTAAAAGCAAATGTTCTTGTTTCCGCATGTTCAGCTGTCGTCATTACTATAGCTCCCCCATCAGCACGACTGGTGAATTTCAATGCGGCCTGCGGTATGTGATGTGCTGTCAAATCATCACCAACTGTTCCAACAAGTTCCGCAAAACGCCCCCCTTGGCCAGCAACCAGTTCCTTCCCAACCGCACGTGTAGTATTAGCAACCACACCAACTTCACCAAAGCTGGCAACATTCATTACCCCGAAGAGTGCACCTGCTACGCTATACCCGGCGACTTTTCCATATTCACCATCTGTAAACGCTTGCCCAACTTTCTCACCATATCCACCGTCAATGAAATTCCTCGTTCCATTCATAGCACTATTCGCCAGATTGATTGTGCTTGTATTGTTTGCCGCATTAGAAGGCGGGGTATACACATTAGTGTCGCTCGGAATACTACTGACCAACGAACGATAACCAGTATCTAGTGGCCCCGGCATGTAAGGGTTGTCAAGCATTCGCACGTCTGTAGGCGGCGGCATCGATACCGCGTAACCAATCGTCCCTGTTTCCGCGTTATAGACCGTACCCGGACCATAAGCACGGCCTGGTTGCATCACGATATCAGGCAAATTACCGACAGCGCCATATCTTTCAACGGGGGCGCTACTGACACCGTTAAAGGAGCCGGCCAGCTCAGTGCCTGCCTGGCCTTGCAACCGCGCCATTTCCAACATTCGCTGACCTGTATCGTTCCCACCTCCGCTTACAAAGCCCGCCACCGGAATGTTGCCGTCAGCGTACCCATAGGCCTTAGTCGCGCTGGACGCTGCGATAGTGTCAACCACCGAGTTCCCTATCGTGCTGGCAATCGCGTCCGCTGTAATAGCACCAACATTCCGTCCTAAACTACCGCCCCTGGCAAGCGTACTTGCCACCCCTCCCGCAAAAGCCCCCGTTGCTTTCGAAACGATAGGATTGAAGCCCTGCATTCTGTCCGTAACGCCAGCCCCAACGCCTGAAGCAATCGCTGAAACAGCAACACCATTCCAGTCAAAGCTATGCTGAGCGCCTGTCGCTACACCTATGCCTTGACCAGCGACGGAGCTAGCGCCGCCGAAACTCGCACCCTGTGCAAATTTCGACATGCCCTGGAAACCAGTGGCGAGGCTCGTGCCCTGCAGGATCTGTCCGACGCCGGCACTAGCCGCCGCGCTGACAGCTCCCATGGCAACCCCTTTCCAGTTAAAGCTGTCTTGCATCCCCATGGCCATCATGGAGCCTTGCGACAGCGCCGAACCGACAGCACCACCAATGGCGGCGGCACCGAGCGCAAATCCCGCGCTTATACCTGCCACCGCGCCACCCACCAGACCGCCGGTCAGGATACTTGTGCCTACGGCCATGACAGCTCCAAGTCCGGTAGCACCACCAGCAGCCACCGCACCCATGGCAATGGCAGCCGCTCCTGCGGTAAACACCGTCGCCACAATCGCCACCACGATGGCAATAATCGTCCCGATCCCGCCGCATCCGTCTTTACCCGGCGGCGGTGGCGGTGTCGGCAACGTCGGCTGCGTATTCCCTATCGCCAGCCCCGGATCGTATGGCTTGAACGTGGTCGCCGTGTTATGCACATTGACCACATTGTTGGGCACCTTCAGTATCTGTCCAGCCTTCAAGACGTCCTCGCCCTTCAAGCCATTCGCATCAGCGATGAGGTACCACAAGCTGCTGTCGCCCCACATCGCCGCGGCGATGGTTTGCAGCGTGTCGCCTTCTCTCACCGTCCAGTTATCCGCACTCATGGCCGGATAACTGCCGCTGATCTTCATGTAGTTTTCATCGAAATCGACGGCGCTGATCGGCGTAAAGATCTTGTAGGTGTTGTCGTTGCCCTTGTCCAGCTTGCCTGCCAGTTCCTTGACGTAGTCGATCTTTTCGATGCCGTCGTTGCCGACGTTGCCGATGCGGTGGCCGTTGAGATAATAAAAATTGTGGATGCGGTCGCTGCTGGCGCCGGTGATCTGGTTGTTGGCGTCGATAGTGATGCCACCCAGTTCATTTCTTCTCAGGATCTGGCCTTGCTGGTCGGTCTCGTAGCTGAAGGCGCGCTGCTTGGCCTTCTCGCCGCCACCGTCGTCGAAGGTGGCCCTGAGGTTGCCGTTGATGTCGTAGTTGAACAGGCTGCTGGCCGGCTTCCAGCCCGGGGCGTTGGGGTTCGTGCCTTGCGACGTAATCTTGCTTTGCTTGGCGCCATCCCACCATTCGTAGGCGTAGTCCATGGTCATGGTCGTCCCCTTGTCCTTGTCATCGGGGGTGACCTTGACCTGGCTCAGGGTGCCGTCCGCCAGACGGGTATAGGCGGTGCCGGTGGCGTTGAGGTTGTCGCGCTCGGTTTTTTGCAGGCCGTCGGCATCGTAGGTTTTGGTGAGACTGGTGACTTGCTTGCTACCGTCCGCCAGCCATTCGGCGTAGCTGGTCACGCGCCCCAGCTGATCGTTGCTGCGTTCGCTGGTTTTGACGCCGTTGATGGTTTGCGTGGTCAAATAGCCGAGCTTGTCATAATCGTACAGCTCGGTGCGGCCGTCGCTGGCATACGTCGCCAGTTTGCGTTGCCCAATCTCGTTGTAGGCCAGGTAGACGCCGTCGCCGCCTTTAGGACCGGTTACGATCGATACGCTGGTGTCGGTTGCATCTTTTCCGCGCGCACCCGACAGCTGACCCATGGTGACCGTAAAGCGGTTCAAGCCGTCATAGGCATACCAGTAATCCTGGCTCTGCTTGTTGTTGCCAACATAATCGTGATAAGTCGCCGCCATGTGCCTGCGGTTGCCGACCGCGTCGTATTCGTAACTGACGCTATACAGCAGGTCCTTGATACTGGTGACGCGGTTTAAGGCGTCATATTCCACCTGCGCCTGGGTGTAGACGTAAGCGTTCGCAATCGAGCGGTAACTTTCATAGGTACGGTTACCGTCACCGTCGTATTCATAGAAGGCGATTTTGCCGGTGCCGTTGTCCTTGATAGTCCACACCAACCCGTTGCTGTAGTAATCGTAGACCACGTTTTTGCCTGTGCTGCCGGTCTCGCTCGCCAGCAGTCCGGCCCAGTTGTAGGCATAGCTGGTAGTGCGGCTGCTCATGTCCTGATGCCAGGTGACGCGACCGAAGGTGTCGATGTTGTCGGTCAGGGTGTGGCCGTTGGCGTCGGTGGTGACTTTCTGCCAGCCGCCAGTCACCGCGCTGCCGGCACTGGCGATGCTGCTGTTCCAGGTGTACTGGTACCAGACGGCGCGTCCTTCTGCGCTGACCGTATGGATGATACGGCCCTCGCCGTCATAGTAAGTGCTGGTCAGGCCATTCAAGGTATTGGTGACGCCAATACGGTTGCCGGCTTCGTCGTAGTTATAGCGGTCGATGCTGGTCTGGGTGCCGCTTCCGCGCGTTACCACTTTCAACTGCCCCAGCTTGTCGTAGTCATAGCTGGTTGCCTGCCGCAATTCATCGGTCTGGATGCGCAGGTTGCCAAGTTGATCGTATTGTGAGGTTTTATAGTTGCGGGTGGCGTCCCAACTGGTGTCGACTTTACCGGTGCCATAGTTCCAGGTCTGGGTGATCAGGTTGCCGTTGGCGTCTTTCATTCCCATCAAATTGCCAGTGCGGTCATACGAGAACAGGGTCTCAGGACGCATCACTTGCTGGAAACCGTTGGCCAGCGTGATCATCACTTCGGCTTGCTGCTTTTTAATCAGCTTGCCCTGGGCGTTGTAGTAAAGGTCGTTCCAGTTGCCGCGGCCATCGCGCTCAGCGCTGACTTCGCCGAAAGCGTTATAGCGCTCGTAGCGGTCGATCGTCATGTCCTTGTTGGTTTCTGTGATGACGCCGATGATGTCGGTGTTGGTCGCCGGATTGGTGCGGGTGCGGGTGTCGAAATAGCTACTGCGCTCCATTAGCACAACACCGGCGCTATCGACCGCTTCGTAACGGTATTCGTATTCAGTGTCCGACGGCAGGCCGTAGTCGGTGGCGTTGAACAGGAAGCGTCCTTCGCCGTTGCGGCTCAGCGTCACCAGCGTCATCGGCCGGTCGTAGTCGGCCTGTACCTTTGGCACCCGACGGAAATACAGATTGAGCTTGCTGGCGTTGGCCAGTGGCGCACCTTGGTTCGGTCCATCGCCGGCTCTTGGGATAAATTCGATGATGGCGGGACGCTCACTGCCTGTCAGCGTCATGCGGCGCCCGCCGGCGGGGTCAATCGCTCCACCCAGGGTCACTGTCCCCTTACTCATGGATAAGACGGTGTCATAAGTATCATAGGCATTGAACACGATGTCATAGGTGTAAGCCTGGGACGGATCCGGAGTCAGGCTGCCGCCCTCGTTCGCAGCGGCATCGCTGGTATCCCAAAGAAACTCACCATTGCCTTGCTTGTAGACAGTCTTGTTGATGGTTTTAACCACACCATCGACCGTGATGTTGTACTTGACCCGCACGTACGCGGTATCCGGCGGCGGATTGAAGGTAATCGAGGTCTTTTTGTCGCGTAAAAAACCAAAGGACAACGCCGGTGTCGTACTGGCTGAGAAACCGGCGCGCGCCGTCAGAGTATCGAGCGCCGAGCCGTTTTTGAACAGGATCATCTCGACATCCACGTCACTGCCAATGCTGCTCATATCAAACTTGAATGCGCCCGTGACCGGATCGCGGACGGTCTGACCGGCAGGATAAGTCCAGTCCTGCGCTCTCGGCGCGCGTACCCGCAACTGCACTGCATCGGCCAAACTCCGGTCGGATCCTTGGAGGTTATAGGCCAGCAAGACCTTGGGCGTCTGCCACAAGTAGGTACCGGTGACGTCGTACTGGAAGCCGCCATGGGCGTCGGCATATTCGACCTGGGGCTGGATATTGTCGTCGCTGAGGCTGGACGCACCTCCCTTGGACAAAGTCATGGTGTACTGGTTGCGGCGCAACAGCGTACCTGCCTCACGACCATCGGTACCATTGCTGGTTGCCAGGAACACTACCTCGTATTTCCCATCGGCCAAGGCGTCGATGTTGGCGACATAGGATCTCGCATCGCCGCTGGCGTCTTTCGACAATGGCAGGAACGGCGCCGTGGAACCGAACGGACGGTAATAGGCCATGCCGCTTGTACCGGCAGGCAATGTCGCGTTAGCCAGGCGAATCTGGCTGCTGGCATGCACAACCGTTGCTTCTGCTGCCGAGGCGCCATCGTTTTTGAGGGTTGCGATTACGAATGACTGCCCAGGATTATTTTTAGGGGTGATACGAATTTCTACTGCATATTGATAAATACCGTTGCCCACAGCGCCGGACATTTTTCCAAAAACCGGAATAGGCGCAGTGAGAGGAATAGATAATGCTGCCGATGCATGGTCTTGCGAGAAGTTATCGACATACTCACCGCTGATCGTTGGACTGCCGTTCCACGACGATTGGATTTTGTAAGTGACTTTGGCATCAATCTTGTAATCTCCGTAAAGTGCCGAGAGATCGGGCATGGCAAGCAGCATACGTGGTGCAGAATAGTCTCCGCCAATACTAGCCGTGATTTTTTGCTCCTGATAACCCGGCAGCACCAGCTTTTTAAAATCATAGTAGCTGCCGGTATTGCCATTAGACAGGGTCGTCAACACGAAGGCATTGCTTGGATCATCTTTTGCAATCAGCCTCACCGTTGCAGTATAGGTGCCCACGTAACCTGGGTTCGATGCATCCGTTAGCGGGATATCGATCGTATCGGACAATCCCCCTACATCAATGCTTTTACTGAGCGCCTGCGTGTTTCCGCCTAACAGTGGATACCTGGCCGTATATTGCACATCGACGACGGCACGATAATTGCCATAAACTTGACTCAGATCCGGCAACTTGACGCGCAGTGTCGCATTGGGTGACGCGTTGCCGGGTATCACAATCGCGGTCGCCAGAGGCAGCGTTGTGTGCGACCCCAACGACAAAGCTTGCGCGCTGTTCAACGCATCGGCTGGTGCCGTGTACTGGATATCACTGGCAGTACCGTCACCGTTGAAATTACTTGTACTGGTATCGACCGAGGCGGACAGCTGTGCCGATTTGTCGATCGAACCGATAAATTGTGGTGCCCCGCCTGTACTGGCCGGGGTGACGTAAAATTCCACCGTGTATGCAAAACTAACGCCGCTGCCCCCCGCCAGATTAGCCGTCCCCCCGCCGTTTTTGAGATCACCGAGGCCTATATTTCCCGGCTGGGCGCCGCTAAAGAAACCGATATTGACCGACACAGAACGTGGACTGCCTGGGACATTTCCGGAACTGGCGTTGCTGTTGAAAGAGAAGGGTTGCAAGTATCCGTGATATTCAGTCTCGGTAGATGTTCCTACATTCCGGTACTGCCACAGTTTGCCTGCGACGGTATAACTCACCCTGGCCTCTATGCTGTATGCACCATAAATCGCCGTCAAATCCGGAACATTGATCGATAGCGAGTTCACCGCAACGCCCTCAGGACCCAGTTCTCTCAGTTTAGTAACCGCCCAATCCGTAGAAACGCTGGCGGTACCGCCTGACCCCGCGAGTATCGCTGCTTCTCCTGTGCTAGGAATAGCCGGCCCTGGAACAACACCGGCGGGACGTTTGATAAAGCCACCTATCCACAATTCCGTATTGGCAAACTTGCCGCCATCGATAGGGATATCGATCGGCCTGAAGGTGATCTGCGGCGCCCCTGCCGACACCTTCGGCTGCATGATCTGAATCACCTGGTTACGTTCGTCGTAGCGCGTAAACGTCTGGTTCAACTGCACCTGCTGCACCAGCCTTTGCAAATCGGCGACAGTGCCGATCACGGCGCTGCGCAAGTCGGTAGTCATCGACTCCATTTTTAGGGTCGCGTTACCGTTTTTGTCGTACATGTACAAATGACTGACGCCGCCGTCGAAGTTGCTGCGTATCACCCGGCCAGCATTATTGTATTCCGCGTACTGCTGCCACAAGCCATCCGCCCCGCCGCCGTTGGTGCGGCGGCCGGTGACTTCACCGAAAGTGTTGTATTGCATTTCGGTCGTGGTGTAACCGTATAGCAGCCGGCCCGTGTCGGGGTCAGTGCTTTGGGTGTTGCGGCTGGTTTCGCGGTTGCTGGCATCGTAAGCGATCCGGGTGGTGTCCTTGATCTTGTTGCCGCTGGCATCCAGGCGAATCAGGCTGGTTTGCACCACGTTGCCGTTGATGTCATAACCATAGCTGGTGACAACGCCGAGCGCATCTGTTTTAGTCGCCATGCGGCCGTCGGGCCCGTAGGTAAAGAGCGTCACGCGGTCCTCGGCGGCGCTCTGCCCCTTCTGCGTCTGCTTGATGAGATGATTCAGGCTATCGTATTCAAACAAGGTCGTGCTACGTACCTGCCGGTTCAGGGAATCGACAAACTGCGGCAGCATCTGGCTCGACATACGGCCCATGGCGTCATACGTAAAATCGTAGTCGCTGCCATTGGCGTCGGTCTTGTGCAGCAAATGACCTTCGCCGTCGTAACGATAACTGGTCGTCGCAGCACCGCCCTGAACGTCAGTCATGACGCCGTTGCCGGCCACCGTGGCGTAGTTGACGCCAATGCGGGTTTCACTGACCAGGCGACCATTGCGGTCCCAGGTATTCTGCGTGACGCGATCGTCAGCGCTGCGCGGCCAGGATTTAATGATCACCTGCGGATCGCTACTGCTGGTAAAGGCATCGACGTTACGCAACGCAAACTGGCGCTGTTCGATAACATTGCCCTGCAAATCGCGGATCCAGGCCGTACCATAACCCAGGGCATCGATGTCCAGTACTTTCTTACCATTGCCGTCATAGAAACTGAGGGTCTGATTGCGATTCGGGTCGATGCTGCTGATCGCATTGCCAAACACATCATAGGACCAACGGCGGGTGATACTGCTTTCGCTATCGATGTAATACATCCCTGCGTGACCAGGATTGTTCGGGTCCGTCGCCTTGGGGTCGAATTGCCCGGTACCGACGTTCATGATGCGCGATTCGATTTTACGATTGTGCGCATCGTAGCGATCATTGGTTTCACGCATACTGACCAGATTGATCGGCGCCGCCGGCAGCTTCCCTGGTGTCGTTGCCGCAACAGGCACAGCGTAGACACGCGTCGTGATGACATTGCCTGCGCTGTCATATACATAGCTGGTATAAGTGCCCGTTGCGCTGATCTCAGCAACCTTGCGGTCCAGGGTGTCGTAATACTGATAACTGATATTGCCGTTGGCATCCTTGGCGCTGGTCTGATTACCCCGTGCATCATAGGTAAAACGCTGGATCGGCGACACCACGCTGGTGCTGCCGGTCGGCGACGTTACCGTCACCTGCCTGTTGCTCCAAGTGGTGATAACACGACCAAGCTTGTCGTATTCATACGACATTGGGCTGGTATGATTCCTGACATTATCATTCTCGATCGTGTACGCCACCCGATCCAGCGCATCGCGTCCGTAGCTGTTGAAGGAATTGATACCGTCTTCGGAAATAATCGGCAATCCTTCCCCAGTCAAATTGCCGGCGCGATCATACCCGTATGTGAATACGCTACCTGTCTTGTTGGTATATTTGACGCGCTTTCCTAGCGCGCCGTACTCGTAGAGTTCGCTCTTGCCTTCGGCATCGGTGGATTTGACGAGATGCCCCACCTTGTCATAGGCAAGCTGGGTGATGGCGTCGCGAGCGCTGGCGACGGGAATCGTTCCTGCTGGCGCCGCATTATAAAATTGCGTGACCGTGGCAGGTTCGCCAAAAGCATTGTAGGCCGTCTGCACGACTGCACTATCGGTCGCGGTCTGTACCGTATTCTTATTGGATTTATTGTAGGTAAAAGCAGTCGTGCGAATACCTTGCGACACGGACGCCACATTGCCAAAGGCATCGTAAGTTGTGCTTGCCGCCGATGTATCGCCCGCTGTCCAGGTCTGCGTGATACGGCCCAGGGCATCGTAATTGCTCGTCTTGACATAGCGCCCGGTCAAGATCGCTTTTTGTTCAGCATTCAATGCCGCCGCTTTTAACGCATTGCCATTGACGTCCGTCATGCCGGCCATTTTGCGTTCGTTCAATACCCAATCAGTGTCCTGCTCTACCAGCTCGACAGCACGTGGATCGTACTGTGCCGTGACTTGTCCCAAGGCGTTGTAGGTAAAACGGCTGGTGCTGGCGATTGCCGTACCCCAAGCGCGTGTCTGTTCCAGCTTGCGGCCCACGGTGTCATACACTGCATGGGTCACCACTTGGTCCTGGGTGCCGTCCGCCACAATGGTATTGACAATATTGCCCAACGCATCGAGCTCATAACGGGTAACGACGCCCATAGGGTCGGTAGTGCCGGTAGCACGCCCGGCACTGTCGTACTGGTAGGCCGTCGTCATGGCATTAGATATTTGATAGGGTTTATCAGTTATCCATTGCTGATAACTCATCACCCTGCTGCCTCCGTATGGGTCGTAACGAATGGCCTGAACGACATGCCCACTCGCATCGTAACGATTCTCTGAAATATGAGTCTCGCCATCAACCATAAACCGCATACGATTTGCACCGTCGTACACCCAAGTGGTCACGGCCGGACGCTGCATCCCCCAGATGGTGGCGATTTTAGCCACCCATGCCTGGAGATCTACGATGCTCGGATCTGCTTTTTCCGTATAAGGATTCGCGTGCTGGGTTTGCTCGGTCAGGTTGCCATTAGCATCGTAGATATTTTGAGTGACGTAACCCAAGGCGTCAATGCTAAACACTGCATGATTGGCAGCGTCATATAAAGCTCGTGTAACACGGTCGCCAGCATGGGCCTGTGGCGTTTGCGCTGTCAATGCCGCGGCAATATCCTGGCTGGTGATCGCCGTATCAGCGCCGATCGGCGTCGCGTACGAGATAACACTGATGACATTACCCGCCTTGTCAATGACCCGCTCAGTAACGCCGTTCATGCCATCGACGGTATAACGCAGGCGACCATCCGCATCGTAGGCATATTGCGTCACGTGATCCGCAGCGCGTGCGGTGGCCGGCTGCGCCGCGATCAACGCCGCAATATCCTCGGCGGAGACGACGCCCAGCGGCATGGCGATGGCCGCAGATAATGCTATCCGTGCAGTGATCCGCCCTTCGGCGTCGTACCTGGTATTGGTGACTTCGCCAAGCTGGTTCACCGCATACGCAACGCGACCTTCCGCATCGTAGGCATAACGCGTCGGCACAGGTTCATTGTTCTGACGCACCAGCACCACATTGCCGATACTGTCATACTGGTACGCCGTGGTCAGACTCAGATTCGCCGGATCGACGGTTTTACTTAACAACCGGTTGAGCGTGTCGTAGACATATGCCGTCACTTTGGGCAGTGCGCTGCCGACTCCTTCTGTCACCGTCAACAAATTCCCCGCACCATCATAGGCGTAACTGGTGGCCAGATTCAGGTTGCCGGCATCGACAGTGACAACAACTTTTTGCCCCAGCCTATTGAATGGGTCGTTGTCGCCACGCCACTCGGATCAGTCACGATCACTTGCTGGCCTTTGGCATCGTACTGATACATCGTCGTCAGCTTAAGATCTTTCGTATCTAGCTGACGGGACAGTATCCGATTGGCGGCATCAAAACTGTATACGGTTATCGTGCCATTGGCATCGGTAGAACTCGCCAGGCGATTGGCGTGATCGTAGCTGCTCGATGTCGTCGCCAACGGCGTCGCGCTCGACAACAGGTTGCCGTTCTTGTCATAGCTGTACTGGGTAGTATTGCCCAAGCCGTCCGTGATGCTCTGCGTCTGTCCGTTACGGGTCTTTTCCGTGGTTATCGTGACGCCTTCCGGCGTCGTGATGGTCACGCTGCGCTTTACAGTATCGTAGGCGTAACGCGTTACGTGGCCAAGCCCATCGGCCTGCGTCAAGACGCGGTCAAAGGCATCATAGGTCGTCGATCTCTGTATATGCAGACGATCTAAGGTCTGCACTGAACGGCCCAAGCGGTCGTAGCTCAGGCTGCGCGCATTGCCGTTGGCGTCCACCGTACTGATGGCTCGGCCGAAGGCGTCGTATTGGGTTGAAGTGACGGCATTAATTCCGCTCGGATCAGTACTGCTGCTCACGCTTAATCCACGCCGGTCGTAGTTGCTGGTCTGCGTCAATCCATGCGTAGCGTCAATCGCCTTGGTACTGGAAATGACAGCGCCGAACGCATCGTAGCTGCGTGTAGTGATGTTGCCCAACGCATCCGTGCTGGTCGCCAGGCTACCGTTGGCGTTGTACGTAAACGTGCTTTGGCTGTCCAGGGTAGAGTTGCGTACTGCATTGAGCGCCGCCATCAACGTGTCGCCCACCAGGCCGCCGCTCAACCCGACGGTATCGATCCGGGTGCCATACCGAATCGTCGCCGCCAACTGTCCCTGGCCGTTATACTGGTTTTCCGCGACCTCGCCCAGCGCATTGACGCTATGCGTAAGTTGACCGGCACCATCGTAATAGAACAAGGTCCGGTTGCCGTTCTGGTCTATAGTACTGACGCGCCGGCCCGCGGCGTCATAGTTGTGCTGGATTCCATAGCTGGCCCAGATTGCATCGATTTGCTGTTGCGTCAGGTTACCATTTAACTGGGCGCCACCTTCCGCTGTCAATTCACCGGTCAGTCGTCCTTGCACATCATAGCGCGCATTCAACGTGCGTACGTCGCCGGTTCCAGTTGCACTGGTGGTCTGGACCAGGCTGCCCAGGCTGTCGTAGCTGTAGAGTGTGACAGTTCCTTCGGTGTTGGTTTTCTGGCTGATGCGGTTCAGAGCATCGAACACCGCCTTGCTCACACGATCGTCGGCGCTGGCGGCCGGGCGGACACTGCCTATCGTCGCACTGGCTCCGATGGTCGCGCTTACCGGGTTCGCATATCGCACCGTTTGCGTCACATTGCCGCTGGCATCGTAGATTGTTTCGGTCAGATAACCTTCCCCATCAATCTCGCCTGCGACCTGGCCTCTGATGTTCAACAGCAGACGCTTGACAATATCTCCGCTACTGGCCATTGGCAGCAATTGAACCAGGCTGCCGCCGGCACGCAGGCCGGCATCGGTTCGCGTGGCATAGCTGATCCGGCTAGTCACATTGCCTGCGCCATCGTAGCGTTGTTCGGTAACATAGCCTTCCGCGTCGAGCGTCGCACGCAACAGGCCATCGCCATCGTAAAAGCTACGGCTGCTGCGGTCGGCCGCGGACCCCGCCGGCGCTATGCTGGCGCCATCGGGGCTGCTGCCAAGGGTCGCCGTATCGATGAGATTGGCATAATTGGTGACGCCGACCAGGCGCGAAGCGCCGTCGTAGTGATATTCGCTCACTCGCCCCGGCTGGCCATCGACGGTTTTGGACAGCCTGTTAGCGCTGTCATAGGCGCGCCAGATCTTGTGGTCTGTGCTGCCGGCGCCAGGGCGGACACCGGCCAAGGTTGCTGTTGTCGGATTGCCGCTTCCATCGATCAGTTGGCTCACGTCTACCGCTGTGGCGTAGGCAATGATCTGCGTAAGCTGATTATCCTTGTTGTAGACATACTCCGTCATGCTGCCATTGCCGTCGATATCGGCAGCCTTGCGGCCGTCGTCGTCATACAGGATGAAGCTGCGCGCCCCTGTCGGGTCTTGCGTCATGCGCAAGCGATTGTCGGCATCGTAGGCATACCGCGTCGTTCCCAGAGATTGGGCCGCAGCATTGTTTTGCTGTACGCTGATCAGGCGCCCGGCTCGGTCGTAGGCACTGATGGTGGCGAGGCCATTCGCCAGGGTTACCGTGGTTTTATGATTAGCGTCGTCGTAACTAGTGATGCTCAGCTGGTTTGCGGCATCCGTGGTGGTCAATATGCGACCCAGGCCGTCATAGTTATAGTGGGTCATGCCGCCGCGCGGATCGATCGACAGCAGCAACCGCCCCGCCTGATCATACACATAACCGGTGTCCGACCAACCATCGCCGCGGCTCACTCTGTTGTTGCTGTATATGGAAATTCCACAGTTCGTCAACTTCGTCAGCTGGCCGCGCGCATCGCGATTCATGTTCACTTCAATCGTCTGTATCGGATCTTGACTTCCGGTCCAGATATTGACAGCCATCATCGGAGGTACATCGGTAGCCGCAACAGCAGAGACATCGTAAGTCCCCCCCATATATTGGCGGCTATCAACCAATGCACCCTTTACATAGAAAAATTGTGTCACCCGCCCTTCCGAGCTGATGACGTAGCGCAGCTCGTTATTATTGTAGCTGTCGTAAATGTAACGCGTCGTCAGCGGCGCTGACGGCTGTGCCTGGCCGGCGCCGTCTGTGTCCGGCACCAGATAGGCCGTCTCCGTGAGCAACTGATTAGTTGCATTGTAGCTACGCGTGACTGTATTACCGGCTGCATCGCGCTGCAATACCTGATTACCGTTGCCATCGTACTCCATGTCGGTGGCGTGACCTTCGCCGTCGATCATCTGTATCACGTCGCCGGAGCCGTTATAGCTAAAACGGGTACTGGACGTGATACCGTTTACGGTCGGCGCGGTAATGCTGGTTAGCTGACCGTTGCGGTCGTAGTCGTACAACGTCCGCAGTCCAAGGGGATCGATCACTGTGGTGCGGCCATTTACCGTATCGTAGCTGTAGCTGGTAACGCGACCGAGACCATCCTGCACCGTGGCAATCTTATAGTCGGCGCCAGCCTGGACGTAGGTAAAATTCTGGCTGCTGCCGTCGCTCTGACTGATGCTGGCGACGCGCTTGCTGCTGCCGTCGTAGGTATAGGTAGTCTGGTAGATTTTGTTGTCGGCGATGGTATTATCAACCGGGCTCAAATCAACCGTGACAACTGACAATCGGTTGCTCGCATCATAGCTGTACCGCACTCTGGTTGTAGTATTGCCTTCCGCCGTTACCGTACGTATCTGCGTCAGGTTGTTGCCGCTGTAGTCGTAGTACATGGCTTCACCGGCCGCATCCGCCACCTTGGAGAGCAGACCATTGGCGCCATAGGCATAGCTGATTGTATTGCCGTCACGATCCGTACTTGACAGCAATCGTCCCACACCTGCGCCGTCGTAGACCTCCTTCAGACCTGTGCTGCCACTGGTCCACACCAGTTGATTGTGGTCCGTGTCGACGCTGATGATATTGTAGGCGCCGCCGCCATCGGTACTCACGTACAGCTGACGGCCGCTGTCAAACAGATAGGTCGATTCGGCGCCATCGCGCCCGGTGCGGACGATGCTGCTGCCTGCTGCCGACAGGCTGCCGTTGACGCGCAATTGCTGGTTATAGATGCCGTTGGACCAATTATCGCCATTGTCGTCGCTGAATTTGCCTTGACTGTTGTAGGTCCGCAGCGCCGCCATATCGTTACCGTAGTACTTCAGCAGATCATCGCGATCCTGCAGCACCAGGTTACCGCTGGAGACATTGACATATGCCAGTTCGCCGTTGCGGCCCTGCGCTGCCTCGCCCAAAGCGCCGCGCTGCCCCAGCGTATTCATCGAAGTTAAACTTACACCTAGGCTATTGCCGCTGACGATCGCTACCATAAGTCCATCCTGTCTACAGTATGTATATTGTGTGAGGCACCCCCGAACCCGCTCAGGATGCCAACCCTATCCAATACATCCACTCATGACTGTAAGTGTTTAGCAATCTTTGAAAATATTTTACGCACGTCATTTCAGAACACGTCAAACGCCCCTATTCTTGAAAATAATCAGCAAAACGACCCGTCGCACTAAACTAATTAGCCGAACCTTGTATATATTGACTAAGTAGTGTGCAATCCTGGGCCAGCCCCGTTTTGTGAGGAAATGACAGGTCCTGGGACGCAATTATTGAGCGAACTGCCTCTCTGCCGATTTACAATATCAACAAAGCACAAATAAAATTATATTTTTCACAATCATAAGTCAGGCGAATGCGAAGTATCCCGCCTTAGCCGAGAAATAACCAAAAGCAAGGAAGTCAATGAGCGCCATCCTCTCTAACACCAGCCAGCCGGATTCCGAAGGCAGCAAACGCCTGGACCGTCTTTTGGCCTTCCTGCACGGCGATCCGCAAAACGACAACTTACGCGCCGACGTCTTCGAACAGGCATTCAGCATCGGCAACGAAGGGGTCGCTGAACAGCAACTGACGGTTGGCCTGGAGCTGGGCCGCGATCCGAACGCCTGGCGCTTCCGTGAAGCGCATCTGAGAATGGCGCAAAGGCGTTTTGAAGAGGCGGAGGAACTGCTGGTGCAGTTAAAACAGCAAATGGGCCCGCATCCAGCCATCTCGCATAACCTGGCGTTCATCGCGGCGTTGCGCGGCGATTACCAAGCCTGCTTCGACGAACTGCAACCATGGGCCGGTACTGATCCGGCCGAGGCTGTCGATCCCGCCATACAAACACTGTGGCTGAAAGCCCTGCACCATCTGGGCAAACTGGAACTTGCCATGCAGTGGGTAGACCAGAGACAGTCGCTAGCCATGCTGACGCCGGCAGCCCTCGGCGTGGCCAGCCTGATAGCAATCGATACCGACCAGGCCATCAAAGCCAAGGACTTGGCGGACCAGGCCCTGCAAGGCGGTGACGCCAAGCTGGAAGCGCTGCTAGCCCGCGCCGCCGTGGCGCTGGCGGAACGCGATACCGCCAACGCACATCGTTATCTGCAACAGGCAATGCAACGGGAAGCCAACAACGGCCGCTGCTGGTCAACGCTGGGCCTGACGCAAATGCTGGAACTGAATATCACTGCCGCGCGACAAAGCCTGCAAAAAGCGGTCACGCTGATGCCAGGCCATATCGGCACCTGGCACGGCCTGGGCTGGGCCTGTTTGGTCGACAAGGATATCGATGCGGCGCAACAGGCATTCGAGGCGGCCCTGCAGCTCGACCGCAATTTCGGCGAGAGCCACGGCGCCCTCGCCATCATCGCCGCTATGCGCGGGCAGCGGGACAGCGCCAACGAGCGGATCCGGCGCGCTACCGGCCTGGACAAGGATAGCTTGTCCGCAGGCTATGCGCAGGCAATCCTGAACGGCGCGGCCGCCGATCCGAGAGCCTTGCAGCAGGCCATGCAACACCTGCTCAGCAACCGCATGGCGCCGATGGGCGGCTCGATACAGGATTTGCTGCCACGCCTGCCTGAGATCAAGAAATAAAGCCGTCGAATTGTCCGTTTTCCCGACCGTGTCCCTAGCACTGACCAACGCTTAACATTGAGAAGCCTTATGCAATCCGTACCCGACAACCTTCACCCTTTGCTGCAGCAGGCAATCCGCGCCAGCCAGGCCAACGATAGCGATGCCGCCCTAAGCCTGTTCGAGCAGGCAGGCAAAGAAGAACCCGGATCGCCGCTGCCCCATTTCCTGATGGGCGCCGAACTGGCGCAGCTAGGGAAAATGGCAGAAGCCGAAGCAGCCTATGCACGTGCAGTCATCCTCGCACCGGAATTTCTCATCGCCCGCTTTGAACTGGGCGTGCTGCAATTCGTCACGGCACGCCCCGCGATCGCCATGGTGACCTGGCAGCCGCTGCTGCAGCTGCCGGACAGCGACCCGCTCAAGCAATTTGTACTCGGCTATGGGGCGCTGGCGCAGGACGCCTTCGACGACGCCCTGCATCACTTTGAACAAGGCATTGTCGCCAACACCACGAACGCCGCGCTAAACGGCAATATCCAGTTGCTGATCGCGGAAATCCATCGCCTGCGCGCCACCCAGCCCGTCACGCCAACAACGCCGACCGAACCGGCCGCGGACGAGGAAGCGCTTCCAGACAACCACTTCCTGCTGTCCAACTATAATCAAAGCCGGCTGCATTGATGTTGCGCCAGTCAGGTAGCGGAAGGACTCCAGAATGACCTCCCCGATCAACGCCTCGGCACAGATCGCCGCGCTGATTCGTAGCCAGGTAGCCTCATTGCGCAAGCCGCCCGGCACCGCCACTGGCAGCAAAAGCAATACAAAACAGGGCAAGCTGCAGCAAGAGCGCGATATTGCCGGACTGATCGCGCAGCGCGTGCTGGTGATCGATCCAGACGACCCGCAACGCGAGCGCAAGGCTTTCAGGATTTTTCTGGAATCGGTGTTGCTGGCGGAATTGGGGGGCGACCTGATCAACGATCCGGCTTTTTACCAGATGGTGGAAGACGTCCAGCAGCAAATGGAAAGCGATCCCGGGCTGGCTTCGACGATTTCCCAGGCGGCCAGGTTGTTGCTGGCCTCGCAGAAAAACAAAAAATAAAGCAGGCCTGACAAGAACCTGCCGGGTTCTCCAGCCTGCTCACCCGCCACTCCATACAAACCATCTCCGCCTCGACGATCGTAAGCGGTCATCCGCTCCACCTATGAATTCGTTCTCGGCGTCGTCACACTGTCACTTTCGGTTATTCGGGAGAGCGGATAGTGTTGAATTCAGAACGTGAGAAGGTCTGGCAAGAACGGGTCAT
>NZ_JBDTCG010000101.1:0-45333 GCF_039923675.1 Collimonas sp. | reverse complement strand
AGTTGCTGGCCAGCGGCACGCCGGAGGTCGCACTAGTGTGTGGCGCGCCGAGAATCGCAAGCGCAGTTTGCCAGTGTTTGTCCGTCATGGCGTCCAACTCGCGTATGCTGAATTCGCGCAGCAAATTTTGAGCAGGAGTTCCTGCAGCAGCTTTCGCCGCTCCCGCTCCCTTGTCGACGCCAGTTGGACCTTGCGAAGGGTAATTCGTTTTCCCGGTTGGCGCGGTCTGTGACCGGTATCGAGGCCCCGACTCGGCATGGCTTGCCGGCCGCGCAGCGCTTCCGGTCGAAGCAGACGGACGGCCGCCTGTGAATGAAGCCCCAGCAGGCTCCCGACGCGACGGAAAACGCGGATCTGCGGAAAATTTTGCGGATCGGCTATGAGGTCTCCCTTGTGCGGAGCTTTTCGTTTCGTTCGAGTCAAGTCCGAAACAGCTCTTGAAAAAATTACTTGGAAATTTGATGTTCATTCCGGTACCTCACGTAAAATCCAACCTGGATAGATGACAGTCTCACGTACAAACAAGGCGACCATGTTTTATCGAGCGAATCAACACCATCCCAAGCGAACACAAGATGAGCAGTTATTCATACAGCACAGGGTATTCAGGCAAGTCGCACTGAAGCAATACCTGCCTGGACTACAGCCGCGTCCCGAAAACCTGACGGACCATGGCATCGGAATATCTATAGTTCCATCTGAGTTCTTCGCCGGCGGGAATATCGCGCGTGGAAAAAAATGCGCGGATCGAAAATTTCCTGCCGATATCCGACTCGACGTCAAAAGCCACCGGTTCGACATTGTAGGCGTCCGGCGATTGCCGGGCGCAATGGCCGGACGCGTCGTATTCGAGGGAAGTGTTCATCATCGCCAAGATGTTTTCGCCATCCAGGAACGAGACTGCATTGCCGCTGACCGATGAAATCGCGAACGAATCGGAACGTAACATGAAATACATTGCAGGCGTCATCAGGCGGCCGCCGTAAACCCCGACGCATTCGCCTTTCTGCACTTGACGAATCGTGAAAACGCCTCTTTCGCCGACCAGGCTCGACTCCCTTGGATCCTGCAGGTCGCTGGATTCGATCAACCGGCATTGAATCATCGATTGGTAACGCGCCATTCTCGCCTGCGCAGTCGCCAGCGGGTCGATCGAAGGCCAGACCGCATCGGGCGAATATACTTGTCCCGACGCAGCGGCCTTCGCCTGCCATATTTTTCGAATCATTACAGGCCGGGATTCGGCGTCACGGAAAGGATATCTGCCGTCCAGCTCGGGGCAATACGGCAAGCGCTCGATTGCGCAGTGCGCTTGCAATAACCTGAATTCCTTGAGCAGCCGATAGGTTCCGTATCGGACCAGCAACCACATTTCGCAAGCTCTCTCAAGTTCAGCGTTACCGCTGAAATTGTCTATGATCTCGCAGCGAATGCTATTGCCGTCATCCGTCAACTCTCCTTCAACCTCCGCTCCGATCTCGCAATCAACGTCGACATTCTTGACTTGCAGCGCTGCGCGCATTGCCGGCGTGAGTATTCCCTGAATTTCGCTGCGCAGGGCTGGCACCATTTCAAAGAGAAATTCTTGCTGTTCCAGCAAATTGGAAAATTCATCGGCATCATTCAGGCGCTGATGGATGTACTTGCGCAGTCTTCCGCATTCAGTCGCGATGCGGGACGCGCGTACGCTGTTTTCATTAATCGAAATTACAGCACTCATAACAATTCTCCCTGTCTTTTTTTACACTATGGTTTTACGTTTAATTTTTGCCCGGCCGCACCGTGACGATCCGAAGCGGCAAGTGGAATATCGCTCCAGGCGGCGACAATACGCTTAATGCTTAGCGCATAGGCGTCGCGTTCCAGCATCTGTTCAGAATGATAGGCGCCGACCGCTTTCCAGTTGTTACCGTATTTACTGACCATACGCCGCAGATGCCACGCCGCGACATACACGTTCTGGCAAGGTTGCAGCAGGGTCTGTCGGTGAACCCCGTACTTGGCGAGTTCGGCCAGATGAACCGAGTTTATCTGCATGACGCCATAGTCGGTAGAGCCGTTCGAATTGACGTGGATCGCATCGGCCTTGTTATGGGATTCTTGCCAGGCAATTGCCCGCAGTATGGTCGGATTCACGCCATGGTAAGCCGCGGCGTCGTCGAAGCAATCGGCACGCGCGACGTTCGTCGGCAGCAGCATCGACGCCAGCCCGGACAATACGATCCAGCGGATACGGCAAGCAGCATAATTTTTCTCTATTTTCACGATTGATCTACGCTGTCATGTACTTCGATGAAAACTGACATGGAAACGGAAAACAGGTGATGCGACTGCTATCGCACCCGCTCACCTGCCGGACCACTTCAGATGGCAATCCTGCCATCGGTATTCTTGCTTCTCAGCCGATGCTTCAGCCAATCGCCATGCTCAGCTAAAAGCCCGCGATCGTCACCGCATTTCCGCTGCTCGGTTTCGAACCGTGTCATCTCGTCGAAGATTGAAGTGAATTCAACTTGACGATACGGTCTCGGATGGGCGCTGTCAAAACGCATCTGAATCCTCCGCCTTGAGATCTGCATTTATTTCTTTCGATTGCTGTATCGATTTCTGCATGATAGAGATAGCGAAGTTAACTATCAGGGCGTTCAGAGTGTCCTGATCAGCGCTATTGGAATCATCCTTTTTTTTATCTTTTTTGGATTTGTCCGTTTTATCAGGCCCCTGCGTCTTGTCTGGTGCGTGCGTGGGAGGCGTGTGCGCGGGAGGTGGCGAAGGGTTAGTTACCGAGTGGTGAGCCATATAAATCTCCAAGGGTTAAAAGAAACTCAAAGATCGCAGATTGGCGCCGCAACCGGAATGCAAGCGCGAATACAGGAATTGCAAAACGAAACCGCGAATGCTGCTCAGCGTTGTCTGGATATCCGGGCCTTCTCTGAGAGGGAAAATGCCGAACATGCGCGCGACCGCATCAGGCTTTTTGCTTTCCTGGCGCTGCCATCCCGTCCGCCGGCGCGGCCGGATTTCCGCCCAGCGCCGTGAATTTATCCACCAAGGCTTGTTCCCACACCATGTAGGAAGAGGTTTGCGCAAACCCCTTGAGTTTGCTCAGTAACTGGTCAACCGTGTTTTTCTCCGTCTTGCCGGCCGACAGGCGGCTACTGCCGTCCGCCACGGTCGCCAGCTTGTACTGACGGTCGCCGGCATAGGCGGCGCGGTGAAACACATGCAACAGGTTGCCGGCGCTGTGCCCCTCCCCGCTGACATCCATTTTTAGCGCCGTGTGCTTGCCGTCCTCGCTGCGAATCGCATAAAACCCGTCGTCGCCGACGCCTATCATGACGGCCGGCTCGGCAAACAGCGACACCTTGTCGTAAGTCTTGTTTATGTCGACCCGGCTATCCATGTCGATTTCATGTCCGGGTCCGACCCGGACCATGCTGACCGGCTTGCGTAGCATGCTGGCGGCGGTCCAGGCAAGCATTTCGCCTGGCATGCCGTTGACGACCGTCAAGATCAGGTCGGAACGTTCAGGAAAGGCCGCAGAAATCGCCGCGGCCTGTTTGCGGACGACAGCCTTTTGCTCCACCTCGCGGATGCCGGTCGGCGTTTCATAGTAGCCGTTCAGCAGCCGGAAATGCTCATGGTGGATATTCTTGGTGGCGTCATCCAGATGCGCCACGATGGGATCGCCGCGCAAGATCGCGGCATGGATCGCGTCCTTGGTGGTGCGCGGTGAGAAATCCGAGGTATACGGGTGTCGCCAGCGCGCATGCACGGTGCTCGGTGAAGCACTTTCGAGCGGTCTGCCAAGAAAATAATTCTTGGTCGGCGCCTCGTAGACGGCTTGCCTGCTTTTGGCGTCGTAAGTGTGGAAATGTCCGGATTCAGGATGCACCATTGACGCGCCATCGTCTGCCGCGGTTAATTTTCCCTCAAGGAAATCGCAGTATCTTTTTTCCAGTTTTCCGGTATCGATGCTGTCCATGTATACCACCTGGCCGATGTCCTTTGCCAGATCCTGCGGTTCGCCAGGCTGGAGTTGCGGTTTAGGCGGCGACTTGTCGACATGCCGGATGTTGTACAGAGCGCCCGGCAAGACAATCACTTCGGCTTGTCCCAGATCGGATTCCGCGGAAATATTCAGGGCCGTCTGCTGGCGCATCACCAGGCGTTGATTTTGTGCTTTTGGCGCCGCGCCAAAACCCAGCGCTTGTCCGAACGCCGCCGCCAGGCGGCTAGACATCGAGGCCGACAATATCTCAGTCAGCGTGGCGACATCGCCGGTAGCAACATGGCAATCTGGGGTATCTGCGGTTTTGCGCTCGACGTAGGGCGCTTCCGTCACCACGGCGCGTTGCACGATGGCTGGAAATTTCTTGGAATGCAACGCGCCCAGATTGATATGGATCGCCTCGATCGGATCGAAATGCTTGTCCCCGCCCATGCGATGGCTTTCCGACGGACCTTCGGTGTTGCCCGGCTTGTTCATGATGTTGTAGACAAAATCGATGCCCGGCACTACCGGCTGATGCTTGGCCTGGCCGGTGCTTTCCCAACGTAGTGGATAATGAAAATATTGCGATTCGATGGTGTAATCGCGTACCGCCTGGGTAATGTTTTTTTGCAGCTCCGGCGACAGCTCCGGCTTGGACGCCCGCATGGAATCCAGTCCCGGCCCTTTCAACATCGCTTCGTGCGTAGGCAATGCGTAGGCTTGCGCGTTCCAGCTCCAGGTGGTGAGCGTCTTTGGAATCTTTGCCGAATCGCTCAGGCCGAACGGCGCTGCGGCGGCGCCCGCCGGATGAGCTTTGCCGTCGAAGCTGAGGTTGACCGGATAAGCGCTGTAACCCGGCGTATCCTTGGTCGCCTGTTGCATGTACAGTGCGTGGTCCTGGTCCAGTCGGGCCATGTAGGCCGCCGATTTCGGCGGCAATTGACTGCGGTTGTTTTGCACCGGTTGCGCCGTCGGCAGATTGCCGGGATCGGGCTGGCTGCTGCTGGAAGCTCCCTGGGCGGTCAGGTTGGCAACCATTTCATTCATCGTCTGTTCCAGTTGCTCCAGATATTCCTGTTGCTGCTGCGGCGCCATCGCATGGAACTCGATGGCGTCATGTACGGCTATGATTTCGCCCTCTATCCGTCCTTTTGGCTTGAGCGTGATGCGGTTGCTCCACTGCTTGACGTGTTCAAGGCTATCGGTAACGGAAAAAATGGCGTTGCGGATCATCTTGATGTCGCCAAAATGCGCCCCCATCCGATCGCCGACGGCGGCGACGTCGTTGGCAAAGCCAAGCAGCACTGAAATCGCATTGTTGAATCCGCGTTCGCGCTCGATCTGGCCGTCATAGGCGCCGGCATTGGGTCCCACGATGCCACAGCCATTGAGCACCGTCGCCACGATGGGCAACACCAGCTTGTCCAGGCTGCGGGTTGCCAGGCGCGTCACGATCGCTTCGCGATAATCGGCAACCACCGTATGCGAATTGAATTTTGCCGAATTATAAGTATTGCCCAAAGAGCGGAAAGCAATATCGTTCATAAAGCGCGCAATGGCTCTTGCACTGTGCGCTGCCGGATGGTTTTCTTCTTCGCCGACGCGATTTTTCCACAACTGGTCAATGCCGGCGTTGACCAGCGAGGCGCCTAGCAGGCCGATGACATCTGCCTTGCTGCCACGGTTGAAGCCGAAACCTTTTTGCACCAGAAGATTGCTGACCAAGCGGGTGAACTCCGGAATGGCGGGCACCAGCAAATCATTCAGCAGAATCGAGGCCTTGGTTTCGCGGTCCTTGCTCTGCGCCGGAATAAATTTGCCGACGAAAGAAAAAACATGGGTCAGCGCTTCCTGCACCACTACCATCGAGGTGATCGCGCAAAACAATACTTCAGGATTGACGCTTTGTCCGCCAGCCGCGCTGAACCCATGCGAACCGCCGGCGATAGCGCCATTCGGCGAATGTTTGTAGAACTTGAGCGCATCGTTAAGCCCGACCACCACGGCGGCAGTGACAAAGGATTTGGTCGCCAGGTTCAAGGTGTAGGTGACCGCCCCCCTGCCGCCGGCCAGGGTCGGCGCCATGGTTGCCGCTCCCAGCACCAGTTTGGCCAATGATTGGCCATGTCCCGCCAGCACCTCGGTGGCAGCACTCGCGGCATCGGCAACGGTGTCGCCGGTAAAGCGCCGGATGCCGCCGGTGCCAGTCGCCAATGCGGCAGCAGGAGGCCCCTTCAGCAAAGGGCCGGCCTTGAGCTTGTCGCCCGTCGACAAGATCAATTCCGGATCGGCAAAACCGTCCTTGCTGCCGGTCTTGCCGGTATCGCGGCCCTGATATGAATAGACGTCGACATCAACGCGCGCATGCACCGTTTCATCCATGCCGAACGCCCTGCCTGCCGCCTTGCCCGCCAGCGCCGGCTGCGGGTTGACAAGCGACATCTTGATGCCGTTGTCGCCGAGGACCAGCCGATGCACGGCCGCATCTTCTGTGGTGATATGCAGCGTGACATCGGCGCGCGGCGCGCGGCCGCTTTCGAGGTCAAGGTTGAGGTTGAGGTCGGCCCAACTGCGCAGCTTGGCGCCCTTGACGCCCATCTCCTGGCCCGCCGGCCCCAT
Organism: Collimonas sp.; assembly: GCF_039923675.1. Lineage (GTDB taxonomy): Bacteria > Pseudomonadota > Gammaproteobacteria > Burkholderiales > Burkholderiaceae_D > Collimonas. The sequence continues at coordinate 38,720 of NZ_JBDTCG010000101.1, read as the reverse complement.
CACTTCGATGCTTTTGATGCCCTGGATGTCGGCCAGCACCGCGCCATCTATATTGACCGAAGTCGGATGGCCGGCTTCGCTCTTGCCCGCCGTTGCTGACTTTTCTTTCTTGAAGATCAGCAAATGGTTTTCGATCTTGTTGTGGTCCATGTAGATGGGAAAAAATCCGTCCGCATCGCGCGTGCCGACGCCGTGCGGCATTGCGTGCTCGGCATTGGCCCAGGTGCTTTTACGCGGAAATATCGAAGGATTCGGCGGCAACAGCATGAACTTGTCGTCTGATTCCTTGCTATCTCTGCGTGCCGACAGCGGCGAATGCTCGGACAGAGCCATGATGGCGCTGCGCAAAGGTGTTTCCATTTGAGTGGCCGGAACTTTTCCCTTTCCTTTGACGGCCGCCCCGGGCGCTGCATTGATTTCCTCCAGCGCGTGATCGAGTTCATCCAGTTTGATGGGGCGGCCGCCATAGCCAACGACAAATAAACGTTGCTCGGTCCCGGTATTGCCGACATGTACAGTGTCAGCTACCACTTTCAGCCTTTCCATCACGGTAAACCTGCCGTCCCTGGCCGGAATCAGCAGCACGCCGGCAGTATCGTTGAGGCTGCGCAAATCGCGCCCGGCAGAGGCGGATGGCGAAAACACCGCCTGATGCTTGCTCATGAATTGATCAAACCGGGCCTGTGTGACGCCGTGATCGCCTTTTTCCTGCTCCAGAGCGGTCGGCGGTGCGTCCGGGACAGCGGGAACAGCAGCAGAACTGGCGAGGACGCCGCAAGCGAAATTGGCGATCGCATGACAAGCGGCACTCAGCGTCTGACCACTCTGCGCGACGGCGTTCCAGCCGCTGCTTGAAAGCGTCCGCAGATGGCTGCGTGGCGCAAAGGAAGAGATGGCTGTGACGCCGCGCTGGAGATAGCTGGCCGGCAAACCGCCTGCGCTTGCCGCTGCTTCAGATGAACGCTCACGGGCCCTGCCGGTCGCGCTTCCGGATTGCACATCGGTCTGACTGGGAGTGGCTTCGACATGCAAAGGTGATGGGGATTTGATTCGATCGATAGTCATGATGGAATTGAAGACGTGGCTTTTGGCCGCGACCCCGAGCGTAGTTAATCGGATTGATAGACTCTAACTGTGGGCGCTGCGTATCGGCGATGGCCGCAACGAAGACAGTTATCTGCCAGCGAAGCAAATGCTGCGGTAGAGCGTATTCATCTCAACACCAAATTCGCCGGCGCCCACAAAAACTCGGAGGAATAAAAACAGGACTACGTGGTCGGTTCCCGATTGTCCTCGGGCATCTCAATTGCGTGATACTCCGCTCTCGCGCCCTCTGGCGGATTGGATTGGTGAATCATGTTGCCAAGCCGGTTCGCTGCCTCGCAGGCCTTATCAATTGCGGTAGGCGTCACACAATATGCTCCGTAACGTCACACAAGCATCTTCAGCACTTGCAAAAGAACGGTATGCCCTGCTCTCAGTTCCGAGCTTCGACAATATCGCACCGCCATGCGCAACAGCGAGATTTTCAACAGAAATTTTGAGGCGGATCCGAATTCGGCTACGCCAAGGGAAATTGCGCTGCAGTGCGCTGTCCATCGACTGTGGCGACACTCTGCACGCGTAATCCGAAGTTGAGACCAAGACTGGCCGCCTCCTTGCCCTTTTCCCGAACGATCAGCATTAGTGGGCGCCACGTGGACGATTGCTGCAAAACGGCATCAGCCAATTTGATTTTTTCGCTCACTCGACCAGCATCGCCCAGGACTTCGGCCAGCCCGCCGACCAGCCGAGCGCCATCGATGCGTCCGGATGCCTGGGACCGCATTGAGTAATTGACGTTGAACTGACAATACTTGCCATCTTTTTCCAAGGCCACGATCTCCCTTTCAAACTGACTGAGCAGTCTCTGCGCCTCGGCGCGATTCTCCGGCGTATCCTTGGTTCCGTTTACTTCCGGCAGCGTCTCCAAGGCGCGAGCGCACCACTGGTCGCGGTTTGCGGAAATCTCCGCCAGCATTTCCTTGGCGCCAAAATAATGCCGATCAAGGTCGCAATCCTGCTTGTCATTGATGCGGAACGGCGACAATCCATGTTTCTGCAGGTGCTGGGCAAACTCTCGTTCAAATGAAAAGTCGATGGGCAAACTGCCTCCGCCCAATGCACCTTTCTTGCCGAGCGATGCAGGACTTGCCTTGGCGTTGTCCGGTACCGCTAAGGGAAGTGTGTGTGTATGTAGCGGCAAAGGCAGGGTTTTTACATTACGCGGTAGCGGTAACTGCACATCCAGTGAAGCATTGAAAGTCTGCTTGCCGGTGCTTGATTTGTCGGACACCACATATACTGCGGCTTTATCTTCCGTCCGGTATTCAAAGGCCCTTTGCGCTTTCCCCTTGACGGTCAATATCGCACCAAGGCCATATTCAGCCCCGCGCTTGTCCGGTTTGGTTTGCAGCCGGAGGCCGGCACTTCCTCTGGCTTCTGCCTGGGTTGCGATAGATCCGGCATCAAATCCGGTAACCACCGCGTCAGGCAGTCGGCAAAGGATGGCCTCCATCGGCCCAGAGAAACCGGCATCACTTTTCGCCGGTTTCAGTTCACTCCATAAGACCGTGGATTCCCACGCCTTCAACATGTTCTGGCGCTGCGCTTCATCTTGTCCCCGTGCGCGCAGAAAACGCACAACAGTGCCCTTCATCGTCATGCGCTCGTGCGCTGCGGCTATCGTCGCCGTTCCGCCGCCATAGAGGTGCTTGCCATGCGTCTTGCCGACAGTAACGCCCACACTGCCGTCCGTGGTTTTGGTCTTGCTCTCACCCACCATCATTTCGAATCCAAGAATAGGCTGAAAGAATTGAACAAAGGCTTCGTGTTTCTCAGAATAGCCGGCAGTTAGCACAGGGCTGACAATCTTGGGCGACATATAAGGCAGAAAAGGCAGACCTAGGCCCAGCGCCCCGCCGTTCGATGTCTTTAATTTATTGCGCAGTCCCCATTCTTCGAACATCGGCCTGTAAAATTTGACCAAGTCCTGGTTATCGTCGAGGCGCAATTTCTGCCCTTGCCCGTAACGTGAAATGTGCGAGAGGCGGAAATTATCCTGAACCTCTGCTGCGTCAAGACCAAGCCCGGCCACGATAGAATCAATCTGCTGCGGACTCAAGTGCTCAGCATTTCTTTGCAGAAATTGCTCCGACACGTCGCGCAAGACAGACTCCGCGCTCACGCCGATATCGGCTTTACGGCCCAAAGGAAGGGAGCTGCTGCTGTGTGCCATGGCATTGGCTTCGGCGGCATATTCCTCGAATGCTTCAGGCAATGTTTGCTTCTTCGCGGTTGTGGCGGCTGCTGCCGGCGGCAGCGCTTGATTGAAGCGTTTTCTGATCGCATCGAAATCCTTCGGCGTCAACGCACGCAGTGCGCTGAAGTTTTCTCTTATGTGATCGCATAAAACCGTCACGGCCAGACAATGCTCTTGTTCATCGCTGTGTAGAGAGCCCAGCGGCAAGCCTTTGGCAGCTTCGCCCAATGACGAAGCTGCCGCCGAGATCGCGGCAGCGACCTTGCTCGCATGCGTCGTGATGCCGAAACGCTCGGCCATTGCTGCCGTATTTGCCAGAGCGCGTGATGTAAACGGTGTTTTTGCGCGAGACGGGGCAAGTCCCCGCAACAAGCCTTCCCCGTAGCGTCCCAGCCTGCGCTGCATCCACTCTTCGCCGACTTTACGCAACTCCTTGTCGCGCGCATCGTAGGGCGAGCCAGGCGCATTGCTGACATAGCCGTTTCGCACCGCATTGTAGGCGCCCAGCTGGCGCTCGCCGAACCGTTCAGACAAATGCTGCTCCGGGTCGGCCCCGGTATCCAGCTGCAACCTTTCCGCAGCTACCAATTTAGCGTCATTCAGCCACGCCACGACCGGCGCCGATTTTGACTGGGAAATTGCCTTATCGGCTTGCCAATACACCCGCAATGCAACCAACTGTTTGCCGGCAAGGACTTCACCACCGTTATTGCCTAGCGATTGCAATACTTCGATCCCACGCGGCATGTCGGCCATCAGGTGGAATAAGGCCTTGAGGTCGGCCGGAGTTTGCGCCGACGATGAGCTAGACGCTCCTGCGCCATCTTCTCGCATGACCATGGACAAGGTGGGGCGTGCTCTCAACTCCTGCAACATTGCGGTGGCGCGTTGGGCGTCGCCTGCGCTCGCTATCGCCAAGGCATAGGAAAGGCTTTCGGCAATATCCGCCTTCGGCAGAGCGTCAGCCGCCGGATTCGGCGGTATCGTATGCATTGCGATATGCAATTCCCGGCTTAAAGCCGGAAGCGTTGCCGCGGCGCCGAAGCCCGGCGGGTGCAGCAGCAACTTGTCGACTGACTTTGAGGTCACATCATCCGATATTGAATGAATTTTCTGGTTCTCGGGGATCGTGACGCCCAGTTTTTCCTCAACCACAGCCTTGGCCGACGACAGCGCTTCCTGTGCTTTCTCAGAGCCCTGGATGCCGCTCCGTGCGGTGTGAAGGTCGCGCATCACCGCATCCATTTGTTCAAGAACATGTTCAGCCTCGCCAACCGCGTGCTCGACACGCGCCTCCGCCGAGGCCACCAGCGTCCCGATTTCCGCAATCAAGCCGTTAAGGACCTCTTCCAGCTGCTCGAAATGCATGCACTCCGCCTGGATAGAGCTCAATTCATCGGCATCCGCATTGGTATCGGCTTCAGGCTGCCCGGAAATGGCCGTCGAACGTTGTTGCAGAACGCTTTTGTGGCCGAGCACCAGGCTTAGGTCGTTCTTGAGAGAGGCGTGCGTATGTTGTTGCACAGTACATTCGGTGTGCACCAATTGCAGGTTTTCACATATCTGCTGATGCGCCTCTACCAGCGCGCCAAGAGCAGGTTCCAGACTGGCCTTGTCGGTCTCGCATTGCTTAAGCAGCGCCTGAGAAATATCGCTGAGCCGGCCCAATTCCGCCTGGGTAAAGTCCAGGTGCTTGACAGCGATGTCTGACGCCAAGACGGTTCCAGCTATGTCATTTACCTCACTGGTCGTCACCAGCGCATGCAGACGTGAGGCTGCATGCAGCATCTTTTTTTCAGCTCGTGAGCTCGCGTCTGCTGCAGTGGTTTCTCTTTGCAGCAACGGCGCCAGCCGCCCACTGTGCGAAGATTGCTGCAACCGGAATTGCTGAAGCTGCCCTTCGAGGCGCTCGGCTTCTTGCTTCAGGCTCCTCACCTCCAGCCGTTGCGGGGAAAAGCTTGGCGCGTGCTCCGCAGCCGTTACCCGGTTCTGGATGTTGCCTATGTCCTGTCCTGCTTTTTCACTCAAGGGAGTCAGCATGGCAATCTTCTCTTCAAGTGCTTCACGCTGCGCTTTCAAATCCTGATATGCATTTGTCTGCGTTTGCCATTCCTGACGCGCCTCCTGATATTCTTGTTCACGATCCTGCAAGTTTTGCGCCAAACGGGTTTTGATGGATTCGGCTTCCGCGGTCGTCGACGCGCCTGATGAATTGACTTGCTTCAAGGGCCTCGCCTGGAACGTCTGCAATTTCGGCACTGCATGCGGTTGAAGCACAGGAAAGCATGCGACCAATTTTTCCCAGACGGTGGTCGCGCCGCCCGGTCTATCCGCCAGGCCGTGCGATGGCTGCGTCAGACGTTTCTGCAAGGACTTCGCTTGCTCCACAATGTCATCGAACTTGCCTGCAATATCCTGAGGTTCAGCTGAAGGAGCTTGCTCGGGTTTCTTCTTGAGCTGAGTTCTAGGCGGGCGCTCTAACGCCAGGGAAGTGCCAGGCAGAGGACCGCCAACGCTGGTTGGCCGTCCCATGATTGTCTTGACCCCGGCACGATAACCGCTGCGGATGCTATTTAGCGGTGCGAGAAAAGAACTCGACGCGGTTCTTCTTGCGCTGTTTTTTTTGCCGCTCGCCGATTCGGTTGACGCTGCGTTATCCGGCGCGACAGGCGCTTCGGCCGTTGTGGAGGTTGATTTCCGTGTAATGAAAGTAAATGCCGGCATTCCCACCCCCGATTATGAATTTATGCGCCTGCGTGACGCGCAACGCAATTCTCCAATTCCTTGCGGCCAGCATACCTCCACGTAGTCAGACCGACTTCCGATGAGCGAAAAAAATGGTCGGCGTGCGAATCAATTAATGATCCTCACCAAAATGGGACGAGCACTTGTTTTGCGTTCGACAATCTGCAATCTGCAATCAACAATCGACGTTGGCATGCGCGCCCTCCCTACTGCCATACACAATCTCAATGTGTATTCGAAACGAGATGACGTCAGAGAACGCGGCGCAAAACTTCCATTGGCAAAATCGAGAAGGGTTCGTATCCCGCAATAAAGATTCGGCGGAACCAAGGTCGCAGGAAGAAAACGGAGTGATTATTTGCCGTGCGAGGTTGTTGAAAAGCCGTAAAGCTCTGTGAAATCCTGAAACGACAGCCAGGGTGGCTTGGCAACCGCGACATAACCTAACCAGAGGACAATCATGCACGCAAATCACACTACTGCTCTTTTCGAGACGCTGTCGGGCAACATTTTGAAGGTATCCAAGCCCGGCGCCGGCGCAATTGAAATTCCGATCAACGACTGCGCGATTCACACCAAATTGAGCGGCGTCCATCTGCACGGTGGACCGTATTTCCAGATCGGGCCGCTGTCCGGCGACGAATTGACGATGCTGCGTCATTTAGGCGTCAAGGAGCCCAATCTGGAGCTGATCGATCTTATCCGTCACTGAAAAATACCCCGTGCATCGGCTTGTTTTGCACGGGGTGTATTTATGAAATGCGTTGCGCATCGAGAGCATTGCCTCGGCCGCCGCGGATTAGTGCTGCGCGCAGCTTGATCGATCCGCTCCCGGAGACGTTCCGAGACCCGGCCGCTGCACCAAAAAACCACCTAGTTGGGGCAAGGTGTTGCGCAGAGTGGCGCGGGCGCGAAACATCCTGGCTTTTATTGTGCTGACGGGACACTCCATGATCTCGGCAATCTCTTCCTGCGTGTACCCCATCCAATACGTCAACTCCAATGTCACTCGCTGATCGAACGGCAAGAGAATCAGCCCTTTGGCGACCCAGTCGAGCACTTCATGGTCGTCGAAAGGACAGGCGATCAATAAGTCGCCGGCAGGGGCGGTTTTTTCCCACAGAGCCTGCCCTGTCCTGCGCAGCGACTTGAGCGCGGTGCGGTAGGCGATTCCCATGATCCAGGTCGACACCCGCGCCTCTCCACGAAATTCACGGGCTTTTTGCCAGACCACCAGGAATGTGTCGTTAATCGCTTCCTCAATCGCATCTTCGCAATACGTCACCCGTTCGAGGAAGCGGCTTAACCTGCGGTGATACTTCAGGTATAGGGAAGATAACGACTGGCGGTCGCCGGCAGCGATGCGGACAAGCGAACCAACGTCGTCGTTATCTGCTTGCTCCGATTCCGGCTTGCGCATCAAATTACTGGAGATGAGTGTCATGGCGGTCGAATGTAGTTAGACTGAATTACGGATATGAGAAGAAAAGACCCGGTTTTCTCAAGACAAGCGACAACGAACGCCGGATTCAGTGCGACGGATCGGTGATTCTCAGCAACAGCTCTTTCAGCTGGTCGTTCAAACGATCCGAGCATTCGCGCAGGAAATTATAAAAAAGCAGTCCGAACAGCGCTATCGATATGCCCAAGGCAGTCGCATAGAGTGCAGTACCGATGCCCTTGGATACACCGGATGGATCCGAAATGCCGGATGAAGCCAACACCGAAAACGTATCGATAATCCCCAGGATGGTGCCGACCAGCCCCAGCAGCGGCGCCGCGGTCACGATCGTATCCAATATCCACAAGCGGGCGATTACACGCGATCTGCTGGACAGATAAATCGCCTCCGAAAGGTCTTCCAGGCGCGCCGGGGCCAGCTTCGCATCGCGGAACTGCATGGCCTCGCGCAGCAACTGCGCCGGGGTCGATTTGCGCTTCTTGAATCCATCCGGAATCTGCGTCGGATCGTTGGCGGCGCCGGCCATGAGACGCAGGATGGCGCTGGCGTCGCGCCTGCCGGTCATGTAAAAAATTTGCCGTTCAATGATGACAAATACGGCAAGCGCAGCGGCGCCGTACATCGCATAAAACGTAAGACTATGGAATAGCTCAATGATGTTCATAGGGATACCTGGTCGAAATGATGTGCCGCCTTGGATGGCGGCACCGGGTTGAAACAAGAATGCACTTCTGGATTAAAAATCCGAGCTCATGGATATTTGCAAGGCGCGCGGCGCACCGACGTAAAACGACGGCGAAGTCGGATTACCGGACGCCGATAAGTTGCCGGCCACAGTGCCTTGCGCTGTCACGACCGGATTGACGTTGCTTGTAAACGAGGAGCCGCTGGTGCCGGTCATGCTCAGGTACTGCTTGCTGAACAAATTCGATACCGTCAGGCGGATCGTCGGCGTCTTCATGAAAGCAGTTGGCGCAAAGCGATAGCCGGCGCCGATATCGTATAAGGTATAGCCGCCGACCTGATCGTCATTGACCAGTGAGGTATAACGTGCGCCGACATAGCGTCCTTGGATCGACGAATAAAACGATCCGTAGTTGTACTGCAAGGAGAGCGAAGCCAGCCATTTCGGCGTGTCCGGCATCTGTTTTCCCGAGGTCGGCAATGCGGCCGCGCCACCGTTGGTGGTTTTGGCGAAGACCTTGTCTTCCAGCATTGTCGATTCCGTGCGCGTCATGGAACTGTAGACGTTCCAGTTGCTGTTCACCTTGTAGCCTGCTTCCAGTTCAAAGCCGACGGTCCTGGATTTTCCGACGTTGAATTGGGTGCTCAGATTGGTGCTGGGATCGTATTGGCTGGAAAGACGATCTTTAAAATCCACATAGAACGCGGAGCCGGAGAATGTCAGCTGCTCGCCGCTGAAGCGGTAACCTAAATCGAAATTGTTGGATTTCTCAGGTTTGACGTTCACCGCCAGAATATTGACTGGAATGATATGGCCAGCCGCATCCTTGGCCACCATTACACCGTTGACGATCGAAGTTGAATAATTATTGCCCGTCAATTGCGCCAATCCCGTGTTCGCGCTATTTTCAGGAGCGCGCGCGTTCTGGCCCGCGTTAAAAAAAGCCGATTGCTTATCGGTAAACTGATAGCGCAAGCCGAGGTTGGCCAGGTTGTCCGAGAAATCCTGATGCTCACTGTAGTTCACGCCATTGGCATTGACGCCCGAGCCGCTGGCATAATTGTTGAAGTCGCGTGAGACAGACTGGCGCTTCAAGCCTAGCAATATATTTAATTTATCGTTGAGCAGGCCGAAGCTGTCTTGCAGGAACAAGGTATGCGCATCGACATTGGTCTTCCAGTTTCTTGAGGCGTTATAGGGCGTGCCGTCCTGATATTGCAAATAGGCAGAGCTGTCCCTGAGCCAGTAGTCGGCGGAGTTGCCGTTATTGTCAATCGCTACCACCGGGCTGTATTGCTTGGAAGTGCCGCGGTCAAACCAGACGCCGCCGCTCACATTGTGGATGCCCGCTTGATAGTTGGCCTTGGCGGTAACGCCAAGACGATCGGTCTGGCTGACGTTGCTGCCATACATGGCAACCGTGTCGCGGCTGTCGCCGTCGCCGTTGGCGTCACGGATACCCCCATGCAGTGCGCTGCTGGACTTGGACTCCGTCACGGTAGTCAACTGGTTGCCGCCGGTGCCGTAACCGTAACTGTAGTAAGGATTCACATCGATGCTGGCCTTGGGCGAAATTTGCCAGTGGTTTTGCAGCGCTATCTGGTAATTCTCGAACGGGTTGTTGTTGAAACCGGCGTACTGGGCGCCGGATGCGCCGAAAATGCCCGCGTTGGGTGCATAGGTGCTGTCGTTTTGAGTAGTTCCGGCCATCGCAGGCTGGTGCAGCGGTGCGCGCGCGCCGAAATCGAGATCGTAGCCGCCGTTGGCGATATCGTTCTTGCTGACAGTACGATAGTTGGCGTTGTTCATTTTGTTGTAGAGAGCGCTCAACTTGGAAAAGCTGCCGCCGTCGAAATTAAACACCGCCTTGGCGTCAAGATGCTCGCGATCGGCCTTGCCGTCGCCCTTGAATTTATCGGCGCCGGCTTGCGACAGCGATAAAAAGAATTTGGCGCGATCGTTCATGAAACGTCCGGAATCGAAGCGCACAAACTCTTTGTGATAACTGTTGCTGCCCACTGCGAATGCAACCTTGCCGCCAAGCTTGTCTTTCGGGTCGCAGGTTGAAATGCCGATATTGCCGCCGCTGGCGCCGACATGCGGGGCGTCGATGTCAGTACTGCCTTGGGTCAGAAAAACTTCGCAGGTATTTTCCGGATCGGCAAATTCCTGGATATTGATCGTATAGTTGAGTGAATCGTTCAACGGCACGCCATCCAGCGTCAGGCCCATCTGGTTGCTGTTATAGCCGCGTACCCGCAATGTGCCGCCGAACAAGCCGGTGCCATCCTGGTCGAAGGTCGACACGCCCGGCAGCGTTTCGATCATCTGAAAAGCGGTCGAGGTCGGCGCCTTTTTTTCGATCGCCGCTGCTGTCACCGAACTGCGGGCTTTCGGCGATTCCTCTTGCTGGATCAAGCCGGTGCCGGTGCCGCCGGGAAGGCCCTGCACATTGATCTGCCCCAGATCGGTGGTGTCGGCTGCCTGCGCTACCTGCATATTGCCCAAGAATAGGCCAGACACGATCAGCGCCAGCCGGTTGACTTCGAATTTCATTTAACTTCCCCTTGATTGCATTCAATGGACTGCGTTGATATTTCGGTTTTGTTTTACATTTTCATGCTTTATATTGCTTCGTCAATTCGCCGGTCTGAACTGTAAATCCACGCTAAAACGATGCGTCTCCTGATCTGCCATGAACTGCTCCGGAAAGCCGGGGAAGGTCGCTCTGCCGACAGTCTTGCGTGCTGCTTCATCGAGTAAAATCGAATTCGATGATTGCTCGATGCCGCTATCCACCAGGGAACCGTCGCGCCGTAACACGAACCAGATCTTCACCGTCCCTTCGGGCCGCAATTGGCTCGCCTCACGACCGCTCGGATAGCGCTTTATCGAATTCAGGTAGCTTCGGATCCGGCCGATGTACTCGCCGTCGATGTTCGGCTTGGCGGCAACCGGCGCCGGCTGGGTCGGCTCAGCCGGCTTCGATGGCGCCACCGGCTCGGCAGGCGTCGCAGACGCTTGCTGCGCCGGCGCAGGTGCTGCAGCCGGGCTCGCTGGCAATGACGATGTTGATGGCGGCTGCGGCTCGATCTGCCTTGCTGGCTGCGACCGCTGTGGCGCCGCCGCTTCCGGTTTGACTTCTGGTGTTGCCAACGGTCTGGGCAATGCCGGCGCCTGAACCGGTGTCGGCATTTCGAGCGGTTCAACCATTTCCAGTTTGAACGGCTCGTCGTATGCCGGTTTAAGCGGACGGACGTTGCTGATCATTCCAAATAACAGAAAGGCCAACAGCGAGGCCGAGGGCAGAGCCGCGATCATATTCCGGTTAGCATAAAACATGGACATGGCTTATTTCCGTTTTGTCATGAATGAGATCGCGTCAAAACCGTTGCCCTTGAGGGTATCCATCAGATCTATGACATGTTGGAATTCGACCTTTTGATCGGCATTGACCAGTAGTACCAGCTTCTTGCCTGGTTCTTTCGCCGCCATCGATTTCAGGCGCGAAACCAGGCTTTCAGCAGTCACCGTCTGTCCTTCCAGTTGTATTTCAGCGGACGCGGTAAGGGTGATGCGTGCCAGATTCTGGGTCTGTAGGCCCTTGGCGGTGGATGACGACGGCAACGCAGTCTTCACGCCCAAGGCCGGGATCACGTTTAAACTCAACAGCACGAAAAAAACCAGCAGGAACATCATGACGTCGATCATCGGAATGATTTCGATGCGGGCCTTGCGGTTTTCCGGCTCTTCCCATTTACGCATAGCGGCAGCTCTCTTTATTTAATTATTGATCTGATGATTTAATTAATCGAATTCCGTAAAACCAGGTACAGCACGAATACGGCATCCAGCGCCAGCACGGCCAGCGTCACCCTTTGCGGCCGCTGCCGCACGGCGACGAGCAGCGTGTACGCAAAACAGCCAAACGCCATGCCCACCATCAGGTCGCTGGTCCACACTGTCACCAACGTCATCAACAGCGGCGGCAGGCTGGTATCGAAACGCGACAGGTCGATTTCGCGCAATCCCTCCATCATCAGGAATCCAACCAGCACCAGCACCGGAGCCGTGGCTTGCACTGGCACAATCGTGATCAATGGCGCGAAAAACAGGCTCAGTCCGAACAGAAGCGCCACCGTGACCCCCACCAATCCGGTGCGCCCACCTGCCTCGACGCCGGCCACCGATTCGACATAGGCGGTGACAGTGGAGGTGCCGACTGCCGCGCCGACCACGCTAGCCAGCGCATCCGATGCAAACGCTGCCCGCGCGTCCGGCAGATTGCCGGATGCCGTCAGCAAGTTGGCGCGCCTGGTTACGCCAAACAGGGTTGCGGTGCCGGCAAAAAATTCAGACAGCAGGAAATAGAGCGTGACCGGCAACAGCAAATGGAACTTCGATAGAAATCCATGGAAATCGAAGGCGCCGATCAGGTCGGTCTTGAAAATTGGCATCGCGACCAGATGCTCCGGCCATACCGTGAGCACCTTGCCGTCGACGCCGTGTATGAAGGAGCCGGCTATGGTGATGGCGATAATCGATATCAGCAACGCGCCCGGAATCCGCCACTTGACCAGCACCAGCGTTGCCACGATACCGGCCAGCGCCAGCAAAGCGGCATAGTCGCCGAGATTACCCAGCCCTGCGATAGAGCCGGGAACCGTCACCACCAGGCCAGCGCTTTTCAGCCCCAGATACGCGACAAATGCACCGATCGAACATTGCATGCCAAGCTTGATCGGTTCCGGAAATGCCGCGATGATACGTTCGCGCCAGCGTGTCAGCGATAACGCCAGGAAGATCAGGGCATTCAAAAACACCATGCTCAGCCCGGTTTGCCACGACACGCCCATCTGCGCTACCAATATCTGAGCGAACACGATATTGGTACCCATGCCGGGCGCGAGCGCGATTGGCAAATTCGCCCATAGCGCCATGATCAGGGTGCCGACCACTGCCGAGAGCACGGTGGCCAGCAACAAGCCCTGCTTATCCATGCCGGTCGAGGATAAAATCATCGGATTGACGACGATGATGTAGCTCATCGCGGCAAAGGTCGTCATACCGGCGACCATTTCACGACCGACAGTCGTGCCGCGACTATGCAGATGAAAAAATCGATCAAGGAATCGGTGAATTTTCAAAGGTTTCTCGCCCAGGTAAGATTGATGTGCGGCTGATTGTTCGGCTGACAGCTCGGCTTATGGATCGGCTTTTGGATTCACTTACCGGCCAAATACCTGCTGGCAAATCGTCGTGCATTTTTCAAGATCGAATTGATCGTCGGTACGCACGCCAGATTCCATGTCGATCCAGTACGCGACTTGCGACGCTACCGGGAAAGTGGCCAGCAGGGCGGCTATATTGGCGGCGGAAAAGCCGCCCGAGTATCCGCACAGCGGGTGGTCGACGGCCAGCGAGGGCCATATTTTTGGCTGGATGCCGGTACCGAAAGACAGGTCGTACAGCCAGTCCACGCGCGTATCCGAGGGGAAATCGCCCTGGCACTGCAGCGCCGCGCGCATGCCGTAACGCGCTGCATAGGTATGGCTGTTGCGTATTTCGATATCGCTGCTGCCGTGGAAACCATGGTTGACCTGAATCCGCGAAAAGCCCGCCAGATCGAGTTCCGGCGACTGTCCCGCCACGATCGCGCGCGCTGCCTCGCCGCATACATGCGCCGACAGCCGCAAGCCGGAGCAGCGAATGGCTTGCCGCACATCGCCCGCCGGAAATCTCGGCTCACCTTCGCGTCCATCCTGAAACAAGACCCCCCATTCAACCGGATAACGCGCGGCAAGCTCCTGCATGCCAGGTATCAGGTCGGCGCGATCCACTCCTGTAAAAGTAATGAAAGCTGGAGTTGTTTTTATAGACGTCATGAAAATTCCGTTAGTTGATTAGGTTGAATAATTGAGTTGAATAATTAAGTTGATAATTAAGCTGAATAATTGAATTGAAAGGCAGAAGAATTGGCCATGTCAATAATCAGGTAATTGATCTGCGGCCAGCAAGGCTGACACCGCCTCGCGGTCGGGCAAGCCGGAACGCGCTCCGACGGCCGTCACCGAAATAGACGCGGCGGCGCAGGCAAAACGGGTGGCCTGCATCAACGATCGGCCTTCCAGCAGCGCGGCGATAAATGCGCCGTTGAAGCAGTCGCCGGCGCCGGTGGTATCGACGACTTGCGTCCGAAAAGCGGATTGCTCAACCATCTGCTTACGGCTGACCGCTATAGCGCCAGCAGCCCCGCGCGTCACCACGACCATGGACGGGCCGCGCTCAAGCAGCTGGCGAACGTTGGCGGCCGTTGGCAGCTTTTTCAATATGTCTGAGAAACTCCGCTGGTTCATGAATACGAGATCGGACAAGGCCAGCAACGCGTCGAGACCAGCCGGCCCATTCACCATCGCGGTTTCGATGTCGATCGAAACCGCCGTGCCGGCGCTATGCGCCAATTTGCTTAGTTCAACAAATTCTTCCAGATCGTAGGGCATCGCATGCACCATGCGGCTGTCGACCAGCGCTTGCGATATGGTTTCCGGATCCAGTGCCGGCCCCGGCATCGGTTCATACACCACCGCTTTTTCACCAGATTTATCCAGCATGATCAGCGCATTGGCCGAAACTTTTCCGGGCATGCTGCGCAGATATGCCGTCGTTACGCCGGCGCGTTGAAATTCCGCCCGCAGAAACTCGCCGGCTGTATCGGCTCCGATGCGGCCGTAGCTCGCAGCCGCTACGCCCAAGCGGCTGGCGGCGCACGCAACATTGGCGACGGTGCCGCCGGCAAACGCATCGAGCCGCCGGCCAAGGCATTTCTGATCCGCTCTTGGTACGGCGTCGACCGCGATAACCGTATCCAGGTTGGGGTCGCCAAATGCCAGCAATCCGAATCGGCGCAGATTGCCATCGCCGGCGCTGGTTTTAACGCTGGTTGTAAATATATTGCTCATTGCGCGTGCGCTCTTTCGCTATTCGTGGTTCGGGGACGGGTAAGCAGATCGACAGTCAATTGCTCGAAGCGCGGCACATCGATTTCTTCAATCACCAGCACCGGCCGTTCGCCGAGTTGCGGACCTTTTCCCAAGGCCCAGCTCAAAGTGTTGCCATAACCGGCGGTAAAACTGGTATCGACGTCGACCAGCACGGTTGCGCTTTTTGTCACGATGCTGGGATCGATCCAGGCCATCGCCGCCAATTCATCCCACATTGGAAACGGCTGCCCGTACTGTCCGATATAGCGCGCGAAGGCGGTCTTGCCGTTCGCAATCCGCGCCAACAGCTCGGGCCGGAACAAGGTTGCCGTGGTCGGATCCACAGGAATCTGCACCACCTGTTTCCACGGTTCATGCAGCACCATCGAAGCGGCCTCCGGGTCCCAGCGCAGATTGAATTCGCGCCGAGTGTCATGCCGATATTCGTCAGCGAAGGCATTGGCCGCAGGCACCGGACGGAAACTTCCTCCCATGAAAACCAGTCCCTTGGCGAGCGCGGAGAATGAGGAATCAAGACGAGCCGCCACCGCCAGATCGGTCAGCGGGCCGGCCGCCCAGATCGTCACCGCCCCCGGGAATTCATGTACCTTGCGAATCATGAAATCGACACCGGGTTCCGTTGCCGGCTTTATCGTAGCCATTCCTTCTGGCTGGGCCGGGATCACATACGGATCGGCGTGACGTTTTTTGTCTACCGGGCTGGACCAGGCGCCCTTATAGAGTAATTCGCCGTACATACGCTCCCAGCGCTGCGTTTTTTCGGCGCTGTTAAGCAACGGGAACACCGTCCCGGCGTACACAGGAACCTCGGTACGGCCCGCGATTTCCAGTAAACGCAATGTGTGCTGGATGTTTTCGTCGCGCCAGCCATCGCCGCTGCCGACCACGATGCCAAGCACCTCGACATCCGGCGCCTGCAACAACATCAGTATCGATTGCATATTGGTGCCGCCAGGTCCATACGCGTCTTGGCTGATGATCAGCTTGCGCTTGCCGGTATCGGCGTTCGCGGGCAATGCCAATATCGCTAGCGAAAGCACTAGCGACGCTACTGCCCAGAGCAATATCCGATCCAAAGTTGTTTTCATTTTCAAACTCTCATGTATTGATCACGCCGCAAGATCAGGCCGGATTTTCGGCGCCGGCTGCATAGCGTTTATCAGCAATATCCATGCCAGATGGTACGAACCACTTTTCCTTATAAATTCCTTATAACCAACAATATCTATATATATAAGCTTTCTAAGCACACGCAAAGCTTACAAGATAAATATGACATTATCATGACTGGTACGAACCATTGATGTTTTATCTGACCGGAATAGCTGTGCAGAGGCGCTCCATCACCACGCCATTGCCGGACGCGCCCATGGAAAAGATGCAAAAAAAGGGAGGGAAAGATCGATATCGCTGGTTGATCGTCAAGGCGACGATCAGAGGCCAGTCATATAGTCAGGCAGGCGGTGGAACGATTGTCAATTTGAAAAATACTGCGGAGTAAAAATCACGGCACCGCGCCAGCCAAGCGCTGGCAAGAAATTGTCAACGCGCCTGCTGCGGTATCACTTCAAATGCAAGAAACTGCGTTACCTGCGTCGCGTTGAAATTATTATCTGAAACCAGCACCAGGCTATCGTGACCGTTGGCCAGCCGCGGTCCCCATGCGATACCTTCCAGGTTATCTACATACGGGAGATTGCTTTCATTCAGATTCAGAATCAGATGTTTTTTTACCGGCTGATAGGCCGCGCCCTGCAATGATGCAATGGCGCCGATATCAGTTGCCTCGCTGACATCCATTTCATAGATCCGGATATAAAATTTGAATACGCCTTGGCTATTCTGAACCCCCGCGCGTTCCAGCACCAGTAATTGACGGTCGTTGATGGCCAGAATTTCGGACACGCCGTTGTCGGCATATTTACCGGCCGGCGCAACCGGAATGGCGTCGAGCGGATAAGCATATTGTCCAAGCGGTTTGCCTTGACGCGTGTATTTCGTGATGCGCGCCATCGCGCCAGACTGCACGCTGGCCAGCGGACCGTCCTGATATAAGGGCGCTTCCATTCCTACCCACAGGTAGCTGCCATCCGGCGAAAAACTCAAACCTTCAAAAGACAGGTTATCGCGCGGCCCGAGTTCTCGATCCGTCGCGATATGAAACATCGGCGCCAGCGGCAGCGACGCCAGATAAGCGCCATCGCGGCTGGCCTGCTTGACAAAGGGTCCCATCCCTAGCTTTCGATAGCCTTCACTGGAATACCAGATGCTGCTATCTTGCGGATCAAAGCGGATCGACTCGATATCCGGCACTTCGCCGCCACGCCCTCCTCCGCGCTGAGGAAAATCAGCCACGCCGGGATAGAGGCTGCCGTCGACCTGCCTGAAATAGGTAACGCCGGTCAGCTCGACGGCATGGAAATCTTCGCTGTCATAGTCTAGGCGAGCGCTATAAAAACGCGCCGGATTGACTTCTGAACGATCATCGCTTTCCATCACCCAGCTGTTGGTTCGCGGATCATAGTCGATTCCGGACAAGCCGCCGACAATACTTCCCTTGAATGGATAATCCAAGGGAATGCGCTGCTCGCCAATGAAGCGTAAACTGCCGACACTGCGGCCGGCGGACGCCGGCTGCAAGCGATCGCCATCCATGCTTGCACAAGCTGCGCAAAGCAACACCAAAGACAGGCACGCGCTTGATGATATATTTTTGATCAGCATAGGATATGGCAATCTGAATGTGGGGAAGCAGCTGCCTGGCAGCTTAATGGAAATTTCGATAATTGACAATTGGTACGTACCATTATACCATGGGACGATATGATGAAAATCGACGATGCAACCGGATTAACCCTGCCGCGCTACAAATGGCTTGCCAATATTATCGGCACGACAATCGGCCAGGGCATGCTCACTGACAACCAGGCGCTGCCTTCCGAGCGCGAACTGGCGGAGCGCTATGAAGTCAGTCGCGACACCGTCCGCAAAGCGGTGCGCTATATGGAGGAGCGCGGCATAATTTACAGCGGGCATGGACGCGGAACTTTTGTGGCGCCGGCCATCGTGCGCGGCACCACTCGGTTTATTGACAGCTTTTCACAGGACGCAAATAACCGCGGCAGCATCGCCGGCCAGCGCGTTCTGAACGTCGAGCCGGTTGCCGCATCGATGGCGATCGCCGGCCTGCTGAACGTGAGGCCGGGCGATCCGTTGCTCCGTGTATATCGGATCCGCCTGATGGACAATGTGCCGGTTGGTTTGCACGATGCCTATTTTGTATTGCCGCTGGGAGCAAAAGTCACGCTCCCCCAGATAGAGCGCGCCGGCTCTTTGTACAAGTTGCTGACTGAGAAATTCGGATTTGCGCCTGCCGAGGCGGTCGAAAATCTCAGCGCCGGCGCCGCCGAACAAGAAGATGCGCGTTTACTGGACATCCAGAAGGGCGATCCTTTGCTCGTTTGCGAAAGAATCACCTTGTCGGATCGACGCGAGCCTATTGAGTATTGCTTAATGAAATATTTATCCAGCTATCGCTATAAAACGCGCATCGCAAAACGCAGCGGCGATTGATTTTCCGCGAGCAAGTTCTGTGCGTCTTGGCTACCCCGAGTACGCGTCTTTGTCATTCCCGCGAACGCGGGAATGACAAAGAATCCAATTGGCGAACTGCATAAAATCTACACAACCGACACTCCAATCTAGCTTGCCAGCCCGGTATAACGTGATAGCGCAAAAAAATGTTCTTTGGCGCTATCCAGCGCCGTCCCGGGCCCTTCTTCATGAAAGCCGTTGCACCACGCGAAATAAGCCATTTTCAAGTGCGGCAACAGCTCGACGCCGGGATTGCGCGCCAACGCCATCGCAGCGAGTAGTGCTTTAGCGGGGATGGTTGCCCGGCATGCGCCGGTTGGCAACGGCTTGGCAATTTCTGTACGTTCATGCGCAGGCAGCATGCGCTGCGCGAGTGCGGCGATTTCATCGATATTGCGCGGCAGCGGCATAGCGAGCGGAGCGACCGCGATCAGATAATTGGCGGCCCGCAGCGCTTGCTTTTCGGCCTCGCGCCGAATACTGGACGTGTCAAGCCTGGCGCCCCGCACAGGCGCCTCAAGTAATGCACTCAAAGCAGCTTCACCGGTGACACTGCCTGCCAGCATACGCGCCAGGTGAAAAGCATCTCCCGCAGCCGCCAGCGGCTTGCGCGCCATGATCAGACTATACAGAGCCGCCAGCGCCGCAGCACAGTTGCTGCCGAAAAGCAGATTCAGCTTACCTGCAACAAACTCCGGATATCGTCTCGCTGCGAGGCCCTTGGCGCCGGCCGCATCGAATGATACGCCGAGCCGCGCATGCAGTAGAGCAGCCATCTCGCGAACGCTGCCGAGCCGTGCAATGGCGCCGCCAGGGTTGAACAGTACGGAGATCGTTGCCTCGACGCTTGCCTCGGGCAGGACCGCCGCGAGCGGGGCAACCATTGCCGTGCCGGCGGCGGAATGCTGGGGCGATGAGAGATGCAAGGACATAGCGATCACCATAAGAAGTCGAGAAAAATATTTCCTGAGCAGATAGAAATATTGTTGCGGGTACGGCTTACAGCTTGACAGCTGCATCGAGTGATTCGTCCATCACTGCGAAACTGCGGATTGGTTCCCGAAGCGATATTGCGCACAGCCGAGGCGAACGCCGCTTCGCATGCATGCCTCAAACTTCGCGCTTACGACCTACTCCACAACTGCAAATCACCTAATCTGTGTAACGGAATGTAGACGTGCGACGGAATTTTCGACTTCCGCCGCATGCGCTGCATATTTTCCGTACATGCATCGTCACCAGAACGACAAGATGAAGCACGCGAAGCCGTAGTTGTTCAACACCATGGCGGCACATATGGCCGCAATTAATTCAATTTCTAGCCAAGGAGGTGAGCCCCGCTTTGAAGAAAATACAAGAAATCATTTGACCGCATCGTTAAACGCGGGGCTATGCCTCGTATCTGGTAATCAATCTAATGGGGAAACATTATGAGCATTTTTTCAAAAATCAAGCACGCTTTTGAGAAGGTCGGCCATGACATCGAAAATGTAGCCAAGGCCGCTGTCCACGACGTTGAAGGCGTCGTCAAAGCAGTGGAAAAGGACGTCGGACACGTCTTGCAAGATACGATGAAGATGACGCAAGCGCTGATGGAGGGCAATTTCAAGGAAGGCTTGCAGGACTTTCTGAAAGTTACGGATGACGTAGTCAAGACCGGCACCGATCTGGCCACGTCGCAAGCCAAAATGGTAATGAGCATGGCGGGCGATTTGCATATATCCAAAGGATTCGACAAATTCGTCAGCGGCGCTGAAAAAGACCTCAAGACGGTTACTGACGACGTCGAGAAAGGCGTTGACTCGACGGTCAAGACCCTCGCCGATTCCACAGTCGGCATCGCCACCGGTTCGGTTAAGATGCTGAAAGATCTAGCCCATGGCGACCTGAAGGCAGCGATGGGTGACATGGCAAAAGTGGGTGAAGATGTGGTAACCGTCGCGGCCGACCTGACGCCGGAAGGATTGGCGGTAGACATGGCGAGCCAGGTGATGGTGGCCGCGCATATTGGCAACGCCAAGATCGACGACCTGGTGGCCGGCGCGATGCACGGCAACGTAGGTGAAATGGTCAAGGGCGCCGAAAAATTCGCCAAAAGCGAAGTGGTTTCCAAAGTTGAAGATTACGCTGTAACAAAACTGGCGTCGAATCCAAAAACTGAGGATGCGGTTTCGAATGCACTGCCGTTTCTGTTATTGGCGCCCGATGTCAGCCGCAATCACAAAAACGCCGACAACGAACGCTCATCACATCAGAAGCACGCATTCGCATAACCCACAATTGATCTTATGGTACTTGACCTGGTGCCGGCAATGCGAGGTCAAGACTGCCTGGCATAAAACAAAGCATCCTTCCTGCGAAAGCACGAAGGATGCTTTTTTATGCTGCCGGTTATTTCGAGACTGTCATTCTGGACTACGCTAGTGAACTGAACTGGTCGAAACATTAGCCGCGGACGGCCCCGACACCGCAATGATGCGCGGCGTCAGCAGGAACAGCCGCTGAAAACGCTGGCCCTGGTGGTGCTTGAAACGGAACAAGCCGCCAATCAACGGGATTTTCGACAAACCCGGCACCGCAGTTTCCGCATGGTCATCCTGATCGACGGAGTAACCGGCAATCAGCAGACTCTCGCCATTGTTCATCAATGCCTGCGTATCTATGGTGCTGTTGCTGACAATCGGCAAGCTGCCAACCTGCTGCGTGCTCAACTGACCGTCCTCGATGTGCACGTTAAGATGAATCTGCTCATTGCTTGAAGTAGGCACGATCATCGGTAACACCCTGAGCGATACACCGGCCGATACGCTATACAGGTCAGCAGACTGGTAGCCGGACACCGGCACATAGAAGGTTTGCTTGTTGTCCATGATGGCTTCAACGTTGTCCAGCGTCTCGACTTTGGGGCTGGCGGTAACCCGTGCCTGGTCGGTTTGCTGGAGTGCAGTAACCCGCCCCAGCAAATAACGTCCGGCGCCGCCGATCACTGCTGTCATGACGCCGCCTACCGGTGTGGAAAGTATCGCCCCGGTGTTGGTCTGATTGGCCGGATTGCCGAAACCCTGCGGATTGAGGGAGTCCGGATTTCCAGTCTGGGCCATGGCGCCATTGCCGGTCTGCACATCCATGTGACCGGAATGCAGCCGCCAGTCGACGCCTAGCTCTTTTAACGCATTGTCGGTGATCTCGATGATAGTCGCATCGATTTCGAGAACCCCGGGCCGCTGGTCCAGCGATTCGATCAGTGCTTGGAAAGCCGGCATGTTTTCGGCCCGGTCGCGGATGAAAATCGCATTGCTGCGTGGATCGGCTTCAATCACCGGTCCGGCAGACGCCGCGCCTTGTTGAACGGTGCTAGCGTCGGTATGGCCAGCCGCGGCGCCACCGGGGAGCGGCGGCACGTCTGCGGCAGACTGGCGCGCATTATCGCCAAAGGAAAGCCCAGGCAAGGTCGGGACCGGGGGCCGCCCGTTAGCGCCGGACGCTAGCGCATTGGCGCCGTTGTTACCGCTATTGCCGTTGCTGCCGAGACTGCGCAGACTCTTCATGCGGTAGGTATCACGCGGCGCCGGAGCGGTATCACCAGCTGCCGGCTGGCCGCCATTCGCCGCATATAGACCGCGCAACAGCGAAGCGACACCGCGCACTGTCACACCCTGGCCGTCGATGGTGACGGTACGGTCGGTGGCCCAGGCATAGCTCAGAGGAAAACGTTGCACCACAACCTTGTCACTCGGCGCTGAAGTTTGATCGATCAAGTGGGCGACATCGGACACCAGTTCTACGTAGCGTGGCGGCCCGGATACGATCACCAGCCCTGTTTCGCCGTCATAGCGGACCGGAAAGCGCCGATCCGCTATGCCGAGGCTGGCCAGAATCCGGCGCAACTCCGCCACATTGCTGTGTTTGAGACCGATGGTCGCATTGCGCGCCTCGTTGGCGCCGGCGATACTGAGCACCGCGCCGTCGTAATACCAGATAAAGCCGAATGTATTGGCCATCTTGTCCAGGAACTGCTCCGGAGAACTTTCGAAACGACCTGATACAGAACCTTCGACATGGGGGGAAATCGAAGTCATGATATTTTCGCTGGCGCCAAAGTCGCGCAAGACGTCCTTAAGATCTTTATGGTCAGCCACGTACTGGAATCTCGGACTTTTCCAGACCAGCGGTTGAGCCCCGGCGCCGGCCGCCGCCACACATAGAACCAGCGGCAATACCCAGGAGATTTGTCGATACAGCGCGCTGCGCTGTGTGCGCAAAGGCGAAACCGCACTGTGCGCTTGCCCGCACTTCAGAGGAGTGTTTGTCATGGAATAGGTATGAGTGAAGGGCGGCTCGAAGGAACCGCCCCGTGGTTCAGCCGTAGATAGTCTCGGATGGCGACTCGTTGAATTGCCTGCGATAACCCTTGGCCAGCGCCGAGCGGCTGCTGAGGCCCCAGCGGCTGGCCGTATCGAAGATCGACGCTCCGGCCCAATCGCCGTCAAGCAGATCGTTGCGAACGCCGTCCAACCGCAGGCTACGAATCACGTTGCTGGGCGATACGCCGATCGATCTTTTGAAGGCCAGCTGCAAGGCGCGCTCGGTGACATCGACATGTGCGGCAACTTCGCGCGTGCTCAGATTTGCCCGGTTCAGATTATCGACGATGTAGCGATATGCGCGCCGGTATTTTGCCGGCAGCCGCGCTGAAACATCATCGCTCGCCGCCGTTCCGCTGTGCGTTCCGCCATGTATCTTGTCGAGCGGCCTCACCTCAACCGCCTCCAGGCGCAGGCAGCGCAACGCCTCGCTGGCATATTTCGAATAGAACTGCAGCGCTTGGGCTGGATTGCCGCGCCGCGCCGCAACCTTCGATGAGGCATACAAGTACTCGGCATTCCAGCGCCGCGTTCCTGCTTCTCCTTCAGACCGGTTGATCTTGACCAGAACGCGATCAGCTATGTCGTCGAGTCCGCCCGCCAGCGCCGCCAGTATGACGTCGAGTTTCGCGAGGAAACCCTGGCCGGCACCGCCGAAGCGCTGCGGTTCCTCAATTGCGAAAAAAAGCCGGTCCGCCGCGCTAGCGTCGCCTTGCACCAGACGATCCAGCAAATTAAGATATTCCCGGCGCTGCGTCAACAACAACGGCATGGGCGACATTACAGCAGTCTCCTCATGCACATGACGCATGCGAACCGCGCGCTCACCGGCCGACTGCATGCTGGCGCTGCGCGCCGAAGTCCAGAACGCGTGATCGCCCAAGGTTGCGGCGCCACGGATTTGCAACTGCACGTCAAACTCTCTTGCCAGCAGCGCTACCAGCAAGCGCCAGCCAGGCTGGCGATGTTGGTCCGCCAGCTCCGCGGCGCGCAACAGCGCGTCATCCGCCGCGGTCTGATGGCCGATTTGATGCTGCACCAATGCAATCCCCAGCAAGCCTTCCAGCACATCGCTGGCGCTGGCGGCCTCGTCGTTGCACATGCGCGTAAAACATTTCGCGCTGGCGCTGTAACGATCGCGCAACATCAGCTGCCAGCCGGTATTTCGGCAAGACATGATGCGCAGCTGGTCGCCATTGGCCCCGAGCAGTTTTTGGGCGCGACGATATGCCTCTTCGGCGTCCTCGTCATGGCCAAGCAGCAGCGACGAATCGCCCAACGCAATCAGGCGCGCAATATCGTCAGATGTCAGCTCGCGGCGGCTACATTCAAGCACCTCGTCGACCTGGCAATAGGCCCGATCGAATGCGCTGTCAAGCAATGCGGTGGAATAGGCGGGAAGTTTATCTTGCAAGGAAAGCGCCGAAGAGAGCGCAAAATAGACGGTGGAAAACATGAACGTTACTCCAGTGTGGGTTGTCAAAAAAAATCAGACGTTCCGTTGCCGGTTGCCGAATGAATGACACCAGCGACAAGTACATCTTAGGCGAAAGCAACTTCGCAAATTTCAACAAACAACATCTGATTCCACAACAATCTTCACTTCTTCAATGTATTTCCCGACGTCGATTTATCTTGCGAGTTATCTTGCGAGTTACCTTGCGAACTATCTTGCGAGTTACCGACCATCCCTGCACTTAACGCCCGACCGAAACCCAGAAATTTGATATCGTTTACAACCTGTCCGGCAAACACCGATGTCAACGCGATGACCATCACCAGGCCGACCGCGCCGCGCAGCGGCTGGCTCAGCGAGTTCGGTTCAAGTTTATCTGCTGCGCGGGAAATCAAGCCTATGCCGATTTCGATCAATACCAGCACCAGCATGATTGGCGTGCCGAGTTTAGCGATGCCGATCCAGAGCGAGTCCGTACGCTGGATCAGGAATGCCTCTGCGGTGCTTGAGAGCGATGGCATAAGCTGCTCCACCGGCCACCATTTGAAGGATTCGAACAGGGCGCCGAGTATGAATATCATGCCGCCGCCGACATAAAACAAGGTGACCACCAGCTGCATCAGCACGGTTGACACCGGCGTGCTTTGATCGCCGCGCAGTGGATTGCTCATCTGAATATTATTAAACCCTGCCAGATCGTCGATCAGTGTGCCGACGCTCTGCGCGATCCAGAAAGCCGTGGCTGCGGAATATCCGAAGGCCAGGCCAAGGAAAGCCTCCTTTGCCGTCAGCACCAGCAGCATCGCGCTGTTTAGATTTTCGAAGGCTTCGGGATTCTGTCCCGCTGTCACGAAATAGGTGAGCAAATAGATGACGCCGTTGCGGGCGATACCCGGTATCGCCTGATCGCTGGTAGGCGGAAATACGAGAAAGACAATCATGATGCGCATGCCGGCGAGCAGCATCATGACGATCAGATTGTGATACGCCGTGTACAAGGACAACAGCGTATTGCTTAGAACCGTTAATTCATTCATGGTTATCTGCCTTAGGGGGTTCCAAGAGTTTCGTCGTTGCGCGCAAACACAGAGATGATGCGAGTCACCTTAAAGCGCGCCGCGCCAGCAGCGCTTCAATGGCTTCCTCGTCGGCGCTTTCCTCGCGGCGGCGACGCGTGTCGTCTTCAATCTGTTTCAGCTTGCGCTGGCATTTGTCGAGCGCAGCATCTATGCGAGCCAGCTTGGTACGCACTACCGCGACCTTGCGCTCGTGTTTTTCGAGGGCGTCATGCACCTGGCGCTCACGGGCTTGCTTGGCCTGGACTTCGCCGCGCAAATGGCTGCGCCAGGCGTCATGGCTTAAATACAGTGCCGCCGACAAGCTTCCAGCGAGCAGTTCTCTCAAACCATCTTCATGGATGCGGCGGCGCTCGCAAGCTTGCGCTGTTTCAGCCGCAGCAGCGTTGTGCGCCGCCTCGGCCGCCAGCATGTCTTGCCTGACAGCTTCGAGTTCATCTTTTGCGCGCTGCTGCCGGCGCATCTGTGCGGCGACGATTGCCCGCCAAATTTTTGCGGCATCAACGCTCATCGCACGCCATCAGCTGGAAAATTGCGAAACGATTGCATGGGTATGCGATCCCGGCGCCTCTTCGTCCGTGCTCTGGATCAGGAATTGCTCGATTGCGTCGTGATGCGAGATAGCCTCGTCGGCCAGTGGATCGGTCCCCTGCTGATACTCGCCGATCTGCAGCAACAACTCGATCTCGTTGAATTTCGACATCAGCTTGCGTATCCGGCCGGCGCCGTTGCAATGCGCGCTGCTCGCAACCAGGGTCATGACCCGGCTCAAGCTGTTGAGCACGTCGATCGCAGGATAGTGATTACGGGCGGCGATAGCGCGCGACAGAACGATGTGACCGTCGAGGATGCCGCGCACTTCTTCGCTGACCGGATCATTGCCCTCTTCATCCTCGGCCAGCACTGTATAAAACGCCGTGATCGAGCCCACTCTGCCCATGCCAGCACGCTCCAGCAAGCGTGGCAACTCGGCAAAAATGGAAGGAGGAAAGCCGCGCCGGGTCGGTGGTTCGCCAGCCGACAAGCCGATTTCACGCTGGGCGCGCGCAAAACGCGTCAACGAATCCATCATCAGCAACACGCGCATACCTTGATCGCGAAAATATTCGGCAATCGCAGTGCCCACATAGGCGGCCTTGGCGCGCTCGATCGATGAACGGTCCGAAGTCGCGCATACCACCACGCTCTTGGCCATGCCTTCCTTGCCAAGGATCAGTTCGATGAACTCGCGCACCTCGCGGCCGCGTTCGCCGATCAGCACCACCACATTCACGTCGCAGTCCGCGCCGCGGGCGAGCATGCCGAGCAGCGTGCTCTTGCCGACGCCGGCCGGGGCGAAGATGCCGACCCGCTGACCTTCGCCAATCGTCATCAAGCCGTCGATGACGCGCACGCCGGTGTCAAGCGGTTCTTCTATCATGCGACGGGTAAGCGGGTCCGGCGCAGGCGCGATGACTGAACGGAATTCCTTGGTATCGATGGCGCCGAGCTGGTCCAGCGGCTCGCCCAGGCCGTCGAGCACGCGGCCCATCAGCGCCGGGCCTACCGGCACCGACAATGGCCGGCCCTGTCCCACCACCCGGGTTGAACGCGATAAGCCGACTACGCTGCCGAACGGCGCCAGCAGCGCGAACTGGCGGGTGAAGCCGACCACCTCGGCGCGCTGCACCAGGCGGCCATCGGCTTCGCGCAGCTCGCATAACTCGCCGAGCGTAGCGTCCAGACCGCCCACTTTCAGTAAAGTACCTATGGCTTCGACTACCTTGCCGTGCTGCTTGAGCATTGGTGTCGCGTCGAGCGTGGCGTCCAGCTTGTCGAGAAAGCTATCGAATCCGCCCATCATTCCATGCTTTCATATTCGGCCATCGCATCGTCGAGATCCGGCGCGGGTTCTTCTTCGAATTGCTGGCATTGGGCGAGCGGCTCAGGGACTAGACCGGTAGCCAGGCCGGCAACCAGCCCAGCAACTGCACGCCGCAGCGCATCGACATGTAATGAGAGGCTGCCGTCGATCACGCCGTAATCCCACTCGCAGACGCAGCTGCCCGGCGGCAGATCGGCGCGTCCCGCGACTTGCGGATTAACGCCCCATTGGTTGGCGCTGCAGGCCGCGCCGAAAGCCTCTCGTGCAGCCTCCAGGTCTTGAGGTGCGACCTGCACAGTCAAAAAGGACGAATCGGCCAGAAGCCGGTCGACGGTTCCGGCAACCTGCGCGAACAGCGCCTGGGGATCGGCGGCTCCCAGCACGCGTTCGACGGCGCCGGTAACAATCTGAACGATCCGCCCACGGCTGGCGCTGAGCAGCTGATGCTGCGAAGCCGCCTGGTGCAACATGTGGGTGTGCACCTCTTCCATCCCGCGCCGGCGGCCGGCCGCATAGCCCAGACGCGCGCTATTGTCGAAACGGCGCTGCGCAGCTGCTTCAAGCGCATCTGCTCGTTGCTGGGCAGCGGCTACGATGGCCTGGGCAGTCGCCTCGGCGTCCGCCTGCAGCCGGACATGACGCCGTTCGAGTGCGCCATGCGCTTGATCGAGGGCTATCACGCTGGCAAATTCCGCGCTGCGTATCACGTCTACGTCGGGTCCGACGGACGCTTGTTCCGAGCTTAGCCAAATAGCCATTGCATCTCCGGGAAGAACGATCCTAGTTTCGAAAAAAAGCGCGCCGATTCGGAGCTGCCGGAAAGCTGGCCGGACGACTGGAGTTTATCCCGGCTTGTGCCTGCAATCTCTGCCATGTCAACCTTGGCAATCTCCTCCGGCGCCAGCGCAAAATTCACCAGCGCAGCCGCAGCCGGGGCCAGCCCGGTATCCTCGGACTGGATCAGTTGCCAGCCGTCTGCCGCCAGCGACGCTGCAGTGAACGACTCCGGCAGTGGCGGCGTAGAAGCAGTGACAACCGCATCTCCCTGCTGCAGACATTCGAGAGCACGTGCTCCAACCGCAGCCAGCAGCTGCTCACGCTGGCTGCGCGCCACCACCCGGCGCAAGCTGGAGCGTGACCGGTACAGCGCGCGCGCCGACAAGACCTTGCGCAAACCGGCGCCGTCCAGCAGGGCTAGCCGGTTGACGCTCACGCTCAACTGATCGATTGAAATAGCGCCTGGCAGCCACACATGCCGCGCGGCGAGCCATGCCTGGGCAGCGGCAGGAGTGCAAGCCCGGCGCCAGCGCTGGCAATGAAGTTGCGCCTGGCGCGCCGCCTCCTTGCGCACTCTTGTTTCGTATTCGCCAATCCAGACATGCAGCTGGGCCAGCGTCGCTGGGCTGCCTTCAAGGGATTTGCCAGCGGCGCCGGCTTCATCGGCATTCACGACGGCTTGCTCCGTGAAACCAAGGCGCGCAAGCCGCCTGGCGCCAGCTTGCGGAGCAGACCGTAGCGTCTGGCGGCAAACGCCAGCGCTGTGGCCAGGATTGCCGCTAAAAGCAGCCCTGCTACGATCAGCCAGGCATCGCCGGCGTTGCGGCGCTGCGATCCAGAGGCCGGCAAATCGGCGCCGGCCACCATTGTTACGCTAACGTTGTCGTAGGTCAGCCCTTCCACCGCATGCACCACCAGGTTCTTGATGCTGGGCACCAGCGAGGCGACATCGGTGCCAGGCAAATACTTGACGAACACGGCCGCAGAAGAAGGCTTGACTTCGTTCGCCAACGGATCGTTATTCGGCAAGACGATCTGGACGCTGGCGTAACTGACACCGTCGATCCGTGAAAGCACCTCCGATAACTGCTGCGATACTCCATAGATAAACCGCACCCGCTCTTCGGTAGGTGTGGAGATCAAGCCATCCTTCTTGAACATCTCACCGAGATTTTCGTGTTTCTGATGCGGCATTCCCTGCGACCGCAGCACATTGATGGCCCGCGCAAAATCCCGTTCTTCTGCTCTCACCGCCCAGCTTTTTCCGCTTTCATCTTTCTGCTTGGATGCGGAAATACCGGCATCGAGCAGTGCCGCCAGCATGTCGTTGGCGTCAGCCTCGGACAATTGCGCAAACAGCTGCTCGCTGCAACCGCTGATGAGCACGACGCTCAGCACAGCGATGCAGAGCCTGCGGACCAACGATGGATAGTGTGGCATCTAGCTCTCCTACTGATTCTTGACCAAAGTCTGGATGGCGCCCTTGCTGCCTTGCGCCAGCGTTTGTCCGAGATAGAGCTTGGCTGTCAAGGTGGCAACATCGAGCTGTACCTTTACCGATTGCGCCACCACCTCTTGCATGCTCATCTTGTCGGCGCCCGCCGCGAAGGCATCGACCTTCCCGGTCAAAGTTCCCATGGCCTGGTCTTGTTGCGTAATCATTTGGGTTACCGCAGACGGTCCCTGGAAGTGCGTTACGCTTTGCGGCGAAAGACGCGCTTGATCTAACTTGGTGCGAAACTGTTCGACCAGATCGGCCCGTGGCGCCGGCGCCGCCGAGGCTGCCGTGCTTTCCTTGACTGCGCTGGCGCCACCCTGCATTGCAGGTGTACTTGAAATCGGCGGTAGTGGTGGAATTGCCATACTCATATCAATCTCCTTAAGCGCGCAGATGCCGGCGCTGTAGTAAAAATTGCAACTGACTTTTATCAATCTGCGCCACAGGCGGCCGCTTCGCAGTCTTATCGCCTGCCTGCCCCATCAAGGTAGTCATAAGCTCGATCGAGTCGGCGTCTTCCTTGCCCGACATGACCTCATTGGCATAGTGACGCCAGGATTCATCGTTCTGATTGGCCAGGCAGATCGCCAGCAGCGAACTGACGTAAGGCCCGAACGATCCTCGCAAAGGCTGCTGTTCGAGCTCTCGCAACAGACGCACGGCGTCGGAAAAACGCCTCTGACGGATCAATATCCAGGCGTCGTAGGCACGCAATTCGATAAACCCCGGCCGCATCAGGTGAACCGCCGCCAGCAGGCGTTCGGTTGGCTCGATATAGTTGTGCTTGGCGCCGAACATCAATAGTTCGATCAACCCCGTTAACAGCTCGTTACCGCAATTTCCCGTCTTCATTTCCGGCTCCTCGAAGAAAACCACCGTACGCCGCCTTAAAAACAGCACGCACTGCACGGCAGGTAGTAACAGAAGATAAATCAGCTTCGTAGCCGTCACCGCCGCAGATACGAACCTACATCGCAACAAGCGAAACATCGCATTGCATGGCAAAGGCCGGACCAGGATATCGCTGCAATCTCCCGGGGACGGCAATATCCCCTGTTTCGCCATAACGTGCATCGGTTCGCATCCACGCTGTTATCGCCCCCTGGTCAGCTCAATAATCACTCCACACATTATTTCGGTATGCCCCCATGTCCGACGAAAAGACCGAAGAACCCAGCGACAAGAAACTGACCGACGCCCGGCGCGACGGAGAAACGTCGAAAAGCCAGGATTTGCCGTTTGCAGCAATTCTGTTCAGTGCGGCGATCGGTTTTTCGCTGGGCGGACCAGCCATGACCGAACAATTGCGTTTGCTGCTGCGCATGGGGCTTGATGTTGCAAATGCACAATCGGAAAGCTTTAGCTATACCGATGCGCTGGTGACTGCCGGCACCCGCGGCTTGGCTATTTGCCTACCCATAGCGCTGCTGGCCGCGCTGATTTCAGCTGTGGTCATTGCAGCGCAAGTCGGATTGCAACTTGCCTTCAAGCCGCTGGAACTGAAATTCAATTCAATCAACCCAGCGTCGGGACTGAAGCGGATCTTTTCGATGCGCTCGATGATCGAGCTGGTCAAAACCGTGGTCAAAGCTTGCATTTTGGGCACGGTGCTGTGGAAAACCGTGGTGATGCTGGTGCCCTTGCTGATTGGGGTGGTCTACCAGCCGATCCTGGGATTGGATAGCATCGCCTGGGGCGCTTTGTGCAAGATGCTAGCCATTTCTGCCGTGGTTTTTTTAGTGATAGGCGCGGCCGATTTTGCTATCCAACGCTGGTTGTTCATCCGCGACCACCGCATGAGCAAAGATGAAGTCAAACGGGAGAACAAGGAAAGCAATGGCAATCCGGAAATCAAGCAAGAGCTGCGCAAACTCTCAAAAGAACTCGCCAACGCGCCGCAGAAATCACATGTAGGACAGGCGAACGTGGTGGTGGTCAATCCGACCCACTACGCCGTCGCCCTGCGCTACGTGCCTGGAGAATGCGGTTTGCCGCGCGTCATCGCCAAAGGCACCGATGAAGAAGCGCGCGTCATCCGCGAATTGGCGACTCTGCATGGCGTTCCGATCGTCGGCAACCCGCCATTGGCGCGTGCACTGTATCTGGTTGCCCTGGAAGAAACTATCCCCGAACCCCTTTTCGACGCGGTGGCAGCAGTGCTGGCCTGGGTTGACGATATGGGCAAAGGCCACACCACAGCTGTCAATCCAGCTTGAAGGAGATTTACATGAAATCGTCGCGCCTCTTCAATATCAGCGGCGAAGTCGGCATCGTAGCGCTGGTGATCGCGGTTATCGCCTTGATGATCCTGCCTTTGCCCACGTTCCTGATCGATATGCTGCTAGGCTTGAATATCACCATCAGCATCGTGCTGCTGATGGTGACAATGTACATTCCCAGCGCCACATCGCTGTCGGCTTTTCCTTCCCTGCTGTTGTTTACCACCCTGTTCCGCCTGTCGCTGAACATCGCCTCGACCAAATCGATCTTGCTTAACGCCGAAGCGGGCCACATCATCGAGAGCTTTGGCGAACTGGTGGTCGGTGGCAACCTGGTGGTCGGGCTGGTGGTGTTTCTGATCATCGCAACCGTGCAATTCATCGTTATTGCCAAAGGCTCGGAACGGGTGGCGGAAGTGGGTGCGCGTTTCACCCTGGACGCCATGCCGGGCAAGCAGATGAGCATTGACGCCGACGTCAAGGCCGGCAATATTTCCGTCGACGACGCCAGGCAACGGCGTACGCTGCTGGCCATCGAGAGCCAGCTGCATGGCGGCATGGACGGCGCGATGAAATTCGTCAAGGGCGATGCGATCGCCGGCCTGGTCATCACCATGGTCAATATCCTCGCAGGCATGGTGATCGGCGTCAGCTACCATGGCATGAGTGCGGGCGAAGCCGCCAACCGCTTTTCCGTGCTTTCAATCGGCGATGCGATGGTTTCGCAAATTCCCTCTTTGCTGATCTCGGTCGCGGCCGGCATCTTGATCACGCGCGTGGCCGACGAGCATAGCCGGCCGCGCTCGCTAGGCATGGATATTGCCTCGCAGCTGTCAACCAATGCGAATGCCCTGTTTAGCGCTTCGGCAATGTTATGCGGGTTCGCATTGGTGCCAGGTTTTCCGACCACCTTGTTTCTAGTATTGGCGGCCGCAATTTTTGCCGGTGGCTATAACTTGCGACGCAAGCAGCAGCAAGCCAAGCCTGATTCCGGCACCGAACTCTCCGCTCTGCTCACCGACGGCGTCAAAGGGGGCGCGCCCAGTATTGCGCAGCACGCGCCGGCGTTCGCCGTACCATTATCCATACGCTTATCGAAAAAGCTCAGCGGCAGGCTCGCCGAGACGGCCTTGAATCTGGCCCTGAACGACATACGGCTGCGGCTGGTGGAAGAACTCGGTCTGCCTTTCCCGCGCACCGCGGTGTGGACCGCTCACGATTTGCCTGGCCTGTCATACCAAATCCTGCTGCAAGAGGTGCCGCTGGCGCCGGTAGAGATGCTGGAGTCAGTCACTCAGCGCGAAAAGGCACTGGCCGATGATGTGTTCGATTCGGTGCGGCGTGAAGCGCATCTGTTCGTCGGGTTGCAGGAAACGCAATGGATACTGGACCGTGTCGGCGCCGAATATCCGGGCTTGGTGGCCGAGGTGCAGAAAGTCTCGACCGTGCCGAAGATAGCGGAAGTATTCAGGCGTCTTCTCGAAGAACACGTACCGATCCGGAATATCCGGGCAATCCTGGAGAGCCTGGTGGCATGGGGCGCCAAGGAAAAGGATGTTCTAATGTTGACCGAGTACGTGCGTGGCGATCTGGGCCGCTTCATCGCCCACCGAGCGACCGCAGGCACCGGAAAAATGCAGGCGATCATGCTCGACGCCGATGTCGAACAGACGATTCGCCAGGCTATCAAGCCCACCCCGGCCGGCAATTTCCTGACACTTGAACCGCAACAAATCGACGCCCTGCTGGAGTCGGTCCAAGGCGCCATCGGCAGCGAACCTGCGGTCGGCCTCGCGGTTGTTACGGCAATGGATATCCGACGCTATTTCCGGCGCATGATTGAACAAGGTTTTCCGGCATTGCAGGTGTATTCCTTCCAGGAACTGGGAGCGGATGTCGAGCTGCAGCCGGTCGGCGTGGTCAATCTCTAGCCATGAATAACCGCTTCCGGCAGGCACGCGAATTGCGGGTCCTGCGACTATCTTCTGAACATTCCGACACGACTCAAAGCCGGCCCGCACGGCAGCGGACAGCACGTTTCGCCACACTTCTCGGCGCCGCCCGGCAGGAGCTGACAGACGGCGCCCGCGCAGGCTCCGAAGATCGGTCGACGGATGACGACGCCGACCCGCGGGACGATGCTTCGCCAGTCATGCCGGACCGGAATAGCCCGGCTGCGGCAGCTCACGAAGCCGAGGCCGGCAACGACGCTGAACGGGATGGGCTCGCCGCGCTGCGCGCGCACATGATCCGGCGATGCTCGCAGGCGACGGAGGCTGACCTGGTGGTCGAGCATCTGGCTGAGCGTGTCGCAAACTTCTGTGCATCACCGGCGGTCAAGAGAGGCGGCACCTGGGAAGTAGCCATCGTGCTCAATCCGGCCATCCTGCCAGAGACCAACCTGCATTTAAAACTTTCGCCATTCCGGCTGTCGCTTCGCTTCGAGTCCAATGATGCGCGCGCCAATGACCTAATCTGCCTGAACACGGACGCTTTACTACAGCGTCTGCGTTCCCGGCTCGACGCCAGCTTCGATATCGATATTGAGGCGGCTTAGTGTCCTCAGAAAAGAGATGGATTCTTATGCATAAGCAAGTTGCGGAACAAGTTACGGCGCAAGTCCAGGCAACACCTATCGGCAACCACTTACGCACATATCCGGCAACGCTCGCCAGTCTGTCCCGTGGCTTATTCGATGCGCGTAGCGCGATGCGCATTGCGGCCCGCGCTGCCAGCATCGAATTGCGTGCGATGCCGGCCGCAGCGGTCAACTTCAAGCGCCCTGCAACGCTGCGCCTGGATTCCGCCTACGGCGTCTTGACCGCGCGGATCGATCTGGCCGGCTATCCGGCGCTTGAAGCGATCGCGCTCGATAGCAACCGTCAAAGAAATACGGCGCTGGCTAATCTATGGCTGGCGCCGCTGCTCGAAAAGCTGGCGGCGAACGGCTATCCGCAACCAACTGTTGCGGAACTGGTGCTGGCCGACGAATCGACCCCGCCGCAGGGCTTGGCCTTTGAATTCAGGCACACATCGGCAGACACCTGCTCCGAGATTACCGATGCTGCCGTCATTGTCGATCTGCCGCTGTCGCTGGCGATGCTGCTCGAGCGACGATGGCTAGCTGTCACCGGCGCCATCCAAGCATTGCCTGTGCTGTCCCTGCCCACGCATCTGCGGCTGCGCAGCCGCAATTGCAGCCAGGCCTTGCTCGCGTCCTTGCGCTGCGGCGACATCCTGCTCGGCTGGCAGCCGCGCGGAAATCACGTGCGCGGCGCATCTATCGACAACGTCACGCTGCGCTGGGGCGTCGGCAACGGCTGGTGCGCCAGCGCGCAGGCCAGCGTCGCAGCCCACACCATTACTCTGGAGAACAAACCTATGACGACCACCTACAATCTAGACAACGACCTGCCTGCGGAGCAAGAGGTGGGACGCGCGGGAGAAGCTGGAGAAACAGGAGAAGCAGCGCCGCAGATTGATGTCGGACAGCTGGAGATTCCGGTCCATCTTGAAATTGTCACGCTCAATTTGCCGATAGCGCAAATCGCCGCGCTGGAACCCGGTTGCATCCTCGAGCTTCCAGTGCCGGTGGACGACGCCCAGATCCGGCTGGTTTCGCATGGCCAGGTTCTGGCGTTTGGCGAACTGGTAGCAGTCGGCGGCCAGTTGGGCCTGCAAATCCACCGCATGGCAGAGCGCAATGACCGGCTCTCCTGACATCGCCTCGCTGCTGATCGCAGCGCTCGCCCTCAGCATCTTGCCGTTCGCCGCGATGGTGGTCACCTCGTATACCAAAATCGTTGTGGTGCTCGGCCTGCTGCGTAATGCGCTCGGCTTGCAACAAGTGCCGCCGACCTCGGTGCTGAACGGCGTCGCCATCATTATTTCGTGCTTCGTGATGGCGCCGGTCGGCATGGAAGCTGTTAAGCATGCGCAGCTCACCAGCGAACAAACCGCCGGATCGCAAATCATGCCGTTGTTCGACGCCGCACGCGAACCGTTCCGCGCCTTTTTGCGCAAGCATACGTCGGAACGCGAGAAGGCATTTTTCATGCGTTCGGCCCGCCAGATCTGGCCGCCGGAACGCGCCGCGGAACTGAAACCGGACGACTTGATCGTGCTGGCGCCGGCTTTCGCATTAAGTGAGCTGACGGCAGCTTTCAAGATCGGCTTCCTGCTATACCTGTGTTTCATCGTGATCGATCTGGTGATCGCCAACGTGCTGATGGCGTTGGGGTTATCCCAGGTCAATCCTAGCAACGTCGCGATCCCGTTCAAGCTGCTGCTGTTCATATCGCTGGACGGTTGGTCCACTTTGGTCCACGGACTCATATCCACTTATCGGTGACGCCATGGAATACGACGCAATCACTCACATGACAACGCAGGCGTTGACGCTGACCCTGCTGGTATCCCTGCCGGTTGTCGGCGTTGCTGCAATCACCGGCCTGGTGGTTGCTTTTCTGCAGGCGGTTACCTCACTGCAGGATTCCAGTATTTCGCAAGGCATTAAAATGATAGTCGTAACGGTGGTGGTGGTTATCAGCGCCCCATGGGCCGCCGCCGCAATCCAGAACTATGCGCGTTCGGTGTTCCAGGTGATATTCCCATGAGCATCACACGCATCGGCAGCTGGGGCAGTCTGAGCCAGGTGGAAGATGAGGAGGCGATCCAGCAACCAATTCAACTCCCGGTTCCCGGCCACCATCGCCACCGGGATTCTGCCCTGCGCGCCAAGCGGAAGTCGGCCCGGCGCGGCGCCAGCGGCGATCCGGAGCAGCTGGAATCAGACGCCATGAGCGACGATTTGCTGATGATGCTGGAAGAGCATACTTCTTCGAAACGAACAAAACTCAGCACAGTAAATCTCCGCCAATCCAACGACGATGGCCGGCCATCCGATCGCGACCGCCGCGAAGGCCGCCGCGACAGTGCAAGCACTGCCGGGCGCATGCAAGTCGATGCCGCGGGTGCGGAGCGCACGCTCGACACCATGCGCGCCGCCAAACGTCCAATCCGGGAAGAAGCGCTGTTACTCGGCACCTGGCCTTTGGCGCATGACACCAAGTCGCTGTTGCGTAGCCAAGCGGCGGCCGAAACAGCATTGCTCGGAGTTCGCGACAACTTGGCTACCGGCAAGGCGCAACCGGGAACGACTTACAGAATTCTGGCAATCATGCGCGAATTTTTGCAAATGCCAAGGACAGCGCGCACACAAGCGACTACTTTGCACATGGTGCGCGACCGTCTGGTGGCACTGGTTGAACCGGAAAAGCAACCTGCATCGGCAGCAATTAAAAGCGTCGATCCATCTTCCGCATTCAGGTTTTTACGGTCCGGTTCGACACCCCGCCGAGTACATGCTCCTGGCGCTGAAACAATGAATCTGCTGCTGCCGCTGCTGCTGCTGAACCTTTCGCGCAAGCGTACAGACGAGGAATGCGCAAATGGTATCGCGAAGATTTCCGCACTTATCAAGCGCGGCCGCGGATGGTAATTAAGTTCGTTCGCAAGCCAATAAATTCGCGCTTCGGCTCAGACCGGCAAAACGCAAAGATAGACTTGTATCAAAGCAGTAAGGTAGAAAGCGGCAGCAGCCGGATTGATCCTGATTCAACAGTCAAACAAGAGAGTTAGTCCATGAATAAACAGATTCGCATATTGACTGGCCATCACTCAGGAGCGGTGATCAATCTGGCCATTGGCGATACCTCGATCGGCTGCGACGCCACGTCTGAAATTCACATCTCGGACTGGAACGCACCGACTATGTTGCTTACGCTGGATGTGCAAGGCAAGGTCGCGATAGGCGCCTCGAATAACAGCGAGCCGCTGGCCCAAGCCCAGCTGGAAGATTTTGAGCCGCGCAGCTTCAGCGATATTGTTCTCTGCGCAGGACCGGCCGATGCAACCTGGCCGTCCGACATCAGTTTGCTGCGTTTGGTGTGCGCTCAGCAAACTGAGCAGCCAACTGAGCAACAAGCCATGTCCGAAAATTTTCCGGACCAGGCGCCGGCATCTCGGCATCCAGTCAAGGCCGTCCCCATCTGGGCGCGCCACGGCACCATCAGCTGGCTGGTCCTGGCCTCGTCGCTGTTGGCGGCGGTGACAGCCACCGCCATGATCGTGCCCGGCGCGAATCCGCTGCGCAGCGTCGTCCTGCCACAACCGCAGGCGTCGCTGGAAAGACTGAAGCTGGCCGTGGCTCACTTGAATCAAGACGGCCTGACGATTACCGAACAAGACGGCGTGGTCAATGTCAGCGGCATCGTCAAGCAAGAAGCTGCCGCAGCCAAGATCTATCAGGCAGCGCACGCCTTCGCAGCAGGGCATTTAAAGTGGAACGTCAGGGCGGCAGACGAAGTGGTGCGCGATCTCAAGGAATCATTGCGCGCCCCCGATGTTAGCGTGCAATACAAGGGCGACGGCGTGTTTGCAGTGACAGGAACCGTATTGCACCCTGAGGCTGTTCATAAAGTTATAGAGCAATTCCGCGCCGATCTGGGACCGCTGGTCAAACAGGTCGATGTCAATGTCTTGCGTGCCGATGAAATCGCGACTGCCAAGGACATCGGTTCCGCGCTGGCAGTCGACGGCCTGCAATATTTCGCGTCGAGCGACGGCACGAAGAGCTTCGTTTCGCCGCAACACGCTTCGCTCCGTTTCCAATGAGGT
>NZ_JBDTCG010000100.1:0-27293 GCF_039923675.1 Collimonas sp. | reverse complement strand
TCCGTTGACTCCGGCGCCACCTGGAGCAAGCTGACCGCAATGGCAACGGTAGGTGCGGAATTCACGAATGTGCACGGCGCCATCAAGGTCGCGCTGGGGGTGCCGGCTACGGGTTCCACCTACTCGGCGGCCGTCTATCTTGTAGGAACGATCAATGGAAAGGACGGGGTTTATCGGTCCGACGATAAGGGTATTACGTGGACCCGTATCGATGACGATAATCACCGGTATGGCGGTGTTTCACGGATCGTAGCCGATACCAGCGTCTATGGCCGGGTATTCATGGCTGGTCGGGGAATGATCTATAACTACTGAGTTAGCGTCATTTTGCGTCACGGTGATGCAGTCAATTTCCTTTGGAACCCCGCCTCGCTTGGGAGCTTCATAGTGCGTTAAAAGCAGTCCCTTTAACGAAGCCCCCAGGCGTGGGACTGCGATTGAAAGGCCACAGTCGACGGTCTTTTTTATGGCAAGGCGACAATGCCGGGGCGTAAAAAAACCGCGTAAAGCGGCTTCAGACGATGCAGGCGCTGCCGTAACAATGTGGCAGCGTGGCAGGTATACCGTCAGCGTCCGGCGCGCCTGAGCGCCTCCTGTTCCTTCTGGTAGTCATCCCTGACATTCAAAAGGGCGAAAACCAAGCCCCCTTAAATAATTGCTCAGTCCACCGAATATCGCTGTGACAAAGCCCTTTGTGCTGTCAACGGCAAGTCTCTATTTCTAGCGTATTTCGATCTTCGTTACTCATGTTTGCGCTGTCTCGTCGCATCTGTGAGCTGTTGCCTGGCACGCTGGCATCGATAACATATCCAACGTTTGGATTTTCCGCACATAACGAAGTCGCCTTCTGTTGCCAGCACTTCTCCTTGATGATGCGCACAGAATCTCATGCCCGTCACCTTGGCTTTAGCGGCTGTCGCCTGCACAAGCCGGTCTACCCTCTTCTGTTCGCAATTCATGATCTAACCTACTTTTATGATCCATCCAACAAACGACCAGGCAGCAAGCCTGGAATATTACCTTTCGTAGGCGTACTTCGTTTGGCGACAGCATCCAATATGTCTATGAATTCGCAGATACTCAGATCACAAGCCGTCGAATAACCAGATGCAACTGCCTACACCCAGTCGTCTAAACGGTACGTGTGCCTTTTTGTAAACGGGCCTCCAGGCTTTTTCACTACAACTTCTAGTGATACCTGAAAGCCCGTGCATTCTCACTCAACTATGAAACAACCATCGACAGTGAGCTATGGGGTGATATTGACTCCGTCGAAGGTGGCGTATTGACCGGAAAGCTTGGTGACGGTAATGGTGTGCTGCCCGCTTGCCAAGGTTGGTGAAGTGTAGACAGCGACATTCGCATGTCGCAGACCATCGGTCGATACTGTACTAACCGCCTGCTGCGCACCGCCATCAACGCTGATTCCGAGGTTGCCCTGATCCGTATACATCTCGCCAAAGACTTGGATTCCTGTGCCGGTGAATGCCAAGGTCACTGCGGCATTGTTGGCGGTGGCGTAATGAATATCGTTGAGATAGTCTCCATATGCGCCGCGATTGGCAGCGTACGTCCATCCGCCAGCATAGGCGAATCTGGAATTGTCATCATTAATTCGACCTGACAACGTGTTGATATTGAATCCATCGATAGTGGCATATGTACCAGAAAGTTTGGTCACGACAATGGTGTGCTGTCCGCTCGTCAGAGTTGGTGACGTATAAATGGCTACATTCGCGTGTCGCTGACCGTCGGTCGATACCGTGCTGACCGTTTGTTGTGTACCACCGTCAATGCTGATCCCGAGATTGCCCTGATCCGTATTCATCTCTCCGAAGACCTGGATTTCCATACCGGTGAATGTCAGGGTCACTGTCGCGTTGTTGGCGGTGGCGTAATGAACATCATCGAGGTAGTCCCCCAATCCCCGATTGGAATTAACCTGCCACGCTGCGGAGTAGGAGATTTGAGGATTATCGTCATTGATTCGACCACTCAACGGGGTAGTTGAACTACCCACGCTTACGTTGGCGGCCGTACTCCCGGCCGGGATGTCGGCAATCAAAAATCCGTCCGACAGATACTGGACATTCGTGGATTTCACGCCGTTAAAGTACACCGGAGGATCAGATGAGAATCCGACACCGGCAACAAGTACTTGTGTGGAACCGCTGCCTCCGGCTCCGGAAGCATAGAACATCTGGCTACCCACTGAGGCCGCCAACGACTGATAGGCAGAAGTCAGCCCCGCGCCGCTAAGAAGGCTCGCTGGAATATCACCAGGCCCTGGAGTCGTCGAGATAGTCGTATTGCCGCTGGCATTGACATCTGTTGGTCCAGGAGAGCAACTACCGTAGTTACTCAATGCCAAGGAGGCGTAGTTGCCAGTGACCCAAAAATGGCCAGTTGGCTGACACCCTCCTTGAGTACTACCATTTGCGCTGAAGTCGACATTGCCCTGCCAGTTGATCCATTCTGAACCCGCGTCGTCGTAAAAGGTATTATTGTTGTGACGACCGTTAAAGGCAACATTGCCGGTCACCTGCATGCCGTGTGCCAGCGTGGCTACAGGATCGATGGTGACACCATCGGCCTTGTAGTAATACTGTGCCTGGTGTCCTTCGATATAGATCGCACCGCCATCGGCGAGCACCTGCAAGTAATCATGAAGTAGATTGTTGCTAATCGTGTTATTGGCATTGATATTGACGGAGTTTTGCGGATGTGGTGCATTGTCGACATGACCCTGGACGACACCGGCTGTGATGGCGCTATAAGGTACATCATAAATATGGTTTTGCGTGATCGTAGTGCCCTGACTGAACAACAACGTGATGCCGCACGCTGAACTATAGTCGGTACCTATGTGATGGATCACATTATTGGAGATCGTGTTGCCGGTCATAATCTCGTTCGTGCCGACCGTGTCATTCGCCACCAAGGCAGGGACCGGATTGCAATTCTGCTTGATGGCCGCAGCGTAGGTCGTACCCGGGGTCGGGTCATAAGTGCAACCCAGCAAAATTCCGGTTGAAGCGATGGCGGTAAACTCGTTGCCCTGGATTAGGTTGTTCGAAGAGCCATACATGAACGCCAGGCCGGCACCGCCAAGGTTGGCGAAGCGATTGCCACTGAACGTGATGTTATTCGATGCGCTGAAGCTGACATTTGCCAACGGCTGGGTCAACGCCCCCCATGGACATGAACCTGCTGGACTCGAGAAGGTGCACAAGCCCTGGTTCCCGCCAGCCACGGTCATCCGCAAGTTGCTCTGCACGTCGGCGAACCCGGCGTTGGTAGACGGGTCGTTCCATGTCGCGTAAGAAAACTGTAGGCCGGAGAAAGTCACATCGTGCAGCGGATTTGCCAGCGTTCCGGCACCCTGCAGTAAACTCTCCAGTTGGGGCAGCTCTATGTCCAACGCCGCCATCTGCTGACCGGACGCGGGCACGTAGTAGAGCGTGCTTGCTGTCGAATCGAGAAACCATTGTCCCGGCTGCACCAGGCCGACCGCATTTTGCACCAGCGTCGGCATTGTGCTCACCCCCATCGATGGCAACCCACCGCTGGCTTGAGAGAATCCCGCGCGATTGGTGGTGTTGGTCCAGCACGGCTGCGCCATGACCAGCTTGCCGCCCGAATAACTCGCCACCCGGCACCGTGACTCAGTCCACTGTCCATTGCCGCCAGGATAATCGAACTCGATGCTCGCTACTTGGGCAGCACTAAGCTTCGCAAACCACGCCATCGCCGCGCTATCGGCGCTGATGTCATACCCAGTCGCGGAACCTGCCCATCCCCCTTTGAAGCCTAATTGTCCCGGGGACTGCTGTGCTATCGGCGCGGCCGCACCATTCACGTACAACTGCCGCGTATTGCTGTTGGCAGGCACCGAAGCAGCCCATACACCGCTGGTTCCAACTTGCGACCACCCCGTAACTTGCGTGGCGCCAGAGATCACCGGATGTGCGCCCGGCGCTGCATACCAAATCACCGGATGACCAGCCTTGCCTGAATCCGCAGCCCCGAACGACCAGGTATTCGCCAATCGATAAGTGCCATCGGCAAGCTGAACCGCCACGTCAAGAGCACCGGCAGACAATTGTGCTTTCACTGCCTGCTGTGCACCACTCAATCCGCATGGAGCGCCTTGCGAACATGCTGCACCAGACCCCGTTGGAGAGACATACAAAATTGTTGCGTTAGCAGGAGGAGTACTTGACTTGTTCGATGCACTTTTATTCAATGCAGCGCTATTGGAGGGCGGGCTATTTTGAACAGAAAGATCTGAATCTCCATTGCCACATGCATTCAAAGTAACAGCCACAGATAAACTTAGAAATGCAATTATTGCTATATCAACAAATCTTTTTTTTTCGTCCCTACCCATAACAGTCTCCTAGAATTTTGTTTTTATCGTTAATAGTTCAAATGTTGATTTTCCTCTGCTGACAACGACACATTGGACTAGTGGCTGGACCAATGATTGAATGAATTTAATACGTATAATTTAAAAAGTAAAGAACGTTATTAGATGCTCCTCAGAAATTTAGTCTTCCACTGGTGACGCAAAATTAACGTTGCATTGGGAAAATAGAAATGAAGAAAACACTAAAACATGCATAATGTGCAATTTCTTCAGTAACCTGCTTAAATGCTGTGCAAATGGACTGAACCCCTGCAACTGGACCAGGCCGGGGAAAGAATTTGATACGCTTGCTGTGCCTTTACCAAAAGGAGCAGCATCATGTCAAAGAGAGCACCCAGCCGGCGCCATAGCTTTCAGTTCAAAGCGCAGGTTTGTAGCGACATTCGCAGCGGCAAGTACGGTCGCCGCGAAACGGAGCGGCTTTATCATTTGTCTTCCGCGCTGATTCAGATCTGGCTCAGGCAATATGATTTAGGCGAGCTGGACGCGGAAGAGGTTACCGTCGCCGTGTGCGAAGTCAAGATTGCCCATCTGGAACGCAAGATCGGTCAGCTCACCATGGAGCTGGACCTGTTAAAAAAAACATCTCGTGTACGAATCGTCAGCAACAACGAGTCGTCCTCGATCGTCAGCGGCCCGCTGACCGTGGTGACCAGGCCGCAAGCGATCTGCTGGGTCACGATAATGTGAAAACAACACAACGGCATTACCTCCGGAGAGGCAAGATTGTAGAGCCGACAAAGTAGGGAATATTCAGTTTTTGCGGAGCGCTCCGCAATTCCGATAATTTTAGACTTTCAGAAACAACTAAATTTAGTTTAAAATCAAGGTCTTGCGGGTGTAGTTCAATGGTAGAACGAAAGCTTCCCAAGCTTTAGACGAGGGTTCGATCCCCTCTACCCGCTCCAGGCCAACGTTGGCACCCGTTATTCGAGGGTGCCATTTGTATTTTTGAGGCAGGCATTTTTCTGGCGTTACAATGGTGTTGCCTGCTTGGGCAAACCGGCACTTGCTTCGCTTCACCTTAACCGTCTATTCGTCTATTGAGCATGTCAGAAAACAAATCCGGCAAACCCCTTTTTTACGATCCGACCGAACACCGGATCCGCAGCTTTGTCACGCGCGCCGGGCGCTTGTCCACGGCGCAGGCGCGCGCCATCGAGGAACTGGGGCCGCGTTTTCTGGTCCCTTACGACAAGGCTGTGGTCGATCTCGGCCAGGTTTTCGAGCGCAGTGCGCCGACTATCCTGGAAATCGGCTTCGGCATGGGCGAGACTTCGGCCAAGATTGCTGCGGGCATGCCTGAGAAGAACTTCGTCGGCGTCGAGGTGCATACCCCTGGCGTCGGCAGCTTGCTGAAACTGATCGGCGAGCAGCAGCTGAGCAATATGCGGCTGATCCAGCATGATGCGGTGGAAGTGCTGACCAACATGATCGCGCCTGGCGCACTGGCTGGCGCGCATGTATTCTTCCCGGATCCTTGGCACAAAGCGCGGCATAACAAGCGCCGCTTGCTGCAGGGGCCGCTGGTCAGCTTGCTGGCGTCGCGCATTGCACCGGGCGGTTACCTGCATTGCGCCACCGACTGGCAGGAGTATGCCGAACAGATGCTGGAAGTGCTGAGCGCCGAACCGCAGTTGAAGAATACGGCGGAGACTTATGCGGAACGGCCGGACTACCGGCCGGTGACCAAGTTTGAAAACCGCGGCCTGCGTCTCGGGCATGGCGTCTGGGATCTGGTGTTTACACGCGTTTAAGC
This sequence comes from Collimonas sp., assembly GCF_039923675.1. Taxonomy (GTDB): domain Bacteria; phylum Pseudomonadota; class Gammaproteobacteria; order Burkholderiales; family Burkholderiaceae_D; genus Collimonas. The sequence goes on along the minus strand of NZ_JBDTCG010000100.1, from coordinate 21,105 downwards.
TACATTGCCATAGAAAGTGCGCAGCATGCCGACAATCCGATTTTTCCGCCGCATCGATAACCGGCTTGCCAGGCTTGCCGCCTCGGCATCGCTGCTCGTCCTGTCTCATCTTTCGCTTGCGCAGGCCGGAGAGCAAGCGCCGCCGCTGCCGCCTGGAACGATCACGGTTGAGGATACCCATTACCCCAAAGTGCCGCTGTCTTCCGGCAAGCCGTCCGCCGAGGACATGATCGATGCCGCCAAACGCAATGCCGGCCAGATCGACCGTGAATTGCGCAAAGACACGCCGCCTAGCGAACCCACGGCCGCTGCTGCTGCGCTGAGCAGGCAGCAGATACTGGAAAAAGCCCTGGCGCCGGAAGTCGCGCCGAAAGAACCGGCCAAGCCGGGAGAAACCACCATGGAAGACATCACGCGGCCGGACGGCCAGCGGGTAACCAAGGTGACCGGGCCGAACGGCACGTATTGCGTGACGCAGATCTCTGTCGGTAACACCAAGGGTGAAGACATCATCCAGCGCGGCGCTATATCGCGCACCACCAGTTGCGGATCGGGGTTTTGATTTGATTGTGCCGAGACAATCATTTATGCAAAAAACTCAGCAAAACGGCTGTAGATAGCCATCATTCGGTACAATCTGTAGATGTTGTCCGAATTCGACCTTATTTCCCGCTACTTTACGCGTCCCGCACGCAGCAATATCGCGCATATTGCCCTCGGCGTCGGCGACGACTGCGCATTGCTGACGCCTGCACCCGGCATGCAACTGGCCATTTCGACCGACATGCTGGTGGAAGGACGGCATTTTTTCCCTGACGCCGATGCCTTGGCGCTGGGCCACAAATGCCTGGCGGTCAACCTTTCCGATTTAGCTGCGATGGGTGCCAGGCCGCTGGCGTTTACGCTGGCGTTGGCGCTGCCCGCAGCGCGTGAAGAATGGCTGGCGCCGTTTTCCAGCGGTTTGCTGGCGCTGGCCGATGCCCATCATTGCGAGCTGATCGGCGGCGACACCACCAAGGGACCGTTGAATATCTGCATCACCGTATTCGGCGAAACCTTGCCCGGCCAGGCTTTGCGCCGTGATGCAGCGCAAGCAGGAGATGACATCTGGGTCTCGGGCACGCTGGGCGATGCGCGGCTGGCGCTGGCGGTCTACCGCAACGAACTTGCCGGCCAATTGAATCCCGACCTGCAACCCGGCAGCGAGAATTTCCTGCTGGCGGCCGCGCGCATGCACCAGCCAACGCCGCGGGTTGCGCTGGGCCTGGCGTTGCGCGGGATTGCCCGCGCCGCCATCGACATTTCTGATGGCCTGGTGGGCGATCTCGGCCACATCCTGGCGCGCTCCGGGGTCGGCGCCACGCTCGTTGTCGACAGCTTGCCGGCCGGCGCCATACTCAGCCAGCAAAAGCAGGATATCCGCCGCCATTTCACGCTGGCCGGCGGCGACGATTACGAACTCTGCTTCAGCGCAGCAGCCACCCAGCGCGACGCCGTGCTGGCCGCCGCCCAGGCAAGCGCTACCGCAGTGACGCGCATCGGCTGCATTGAGGCCAGCCAAGGCCTGCGCTTGCAAGATGCACACGGTGCGCCACTGCACCTACAACTCAGCTCTTTCGACCACTTTCACACACCATGACTACAGCGGACAGCACTTCCCCACAGCAACCAATCCGTCCCGGCCCTCTTTTCATGTTGTCGCACCCTGCACACTTTATCGCGCAAGGTTTCGGCAGCGGGCTGTCACCCATCATGCCGGGCTCCTTCGGCACCTTGTTTGGCTGGCTGTCGTATGTGGTGATGACCACCCGCTGGCCGGAAATTTTCACGCCGCTCAACTGGCTGGTGATTATCGCCGCCGGCTTCGTGGTCGGCGTCTGGACTTGCCAGACCACCGGCCGCCACCTGCATGCGCCGGATCACGGCAGCATGGTATGGGACGAGATCATTGCATTCTGGCTGGTGCTGGTGGTGGTCACCCCCGCCAGCCTGCAGGCGCAGTTTGCAGCCTTCGTCGTGTTCCGTTTTTTCGACATGGTCAAGCCACCACCGATCGCCTATTTCGACCGTCATTTCAAGGGCGGCTTCGGCGTCATGTGGGATGACATTGTGGCAGCGTTTTATACGCTGCTGGCGCTGGCTTTGTGGCGCTTGATTTAGTTTGCCTGCGTGGCCGGGACGGATTGCATCCGTCCGCAACAAGTGGCAGTATGTAACCACCGACCAGGCAGAAAACAGGAGTTGCGACATGAACACCGCGCTTGAAGACAACACCGAACAAATCACCGATCTGGCAGCACAAGTCGGCCGCGCCTTGCAAGCCAAGGGCTGGTTCCTGTCTACCGCCGAGTCCTGCACCGGCGGCGGCGTATCGCAGGCAGTGACGGAAATCGCCGGTTCTTCGGAATGGTTTGATTGCGGCTTCGTGACTTACTCGAACGCCTCCAAGACGGAATTGCTGGATATCCCTGAAGCCGAGATTGCGCAACATGGCACGGTAAGCGAAGAAATCGCCGCCGCCATGGCCGAAGGCGCGCTGGCCAACAGCAATGCCGATGTCACCCTCTCCACTACCGGCATCGCCGGTCCCGGCGGCGCCGTGCCGGGCAAGCCGGTTGGCACGGTCTGCTTCGGCTGGTCAGCGGGTCATCAGACCCATACCGAGCGGCTGGTGTTCGCCGGCGATCGCCGTGCGGTGCGTGAACAGACTGTCATCCATGCACTGCAAGGCCTGTTGAAATTCCTGAAGTAATCTGATCCAGTAAGCGATCAGCCGCGATAGCGGTTGATCGCATCCCGTGTTTCCTGCGCCACACGTTTGGCTGCCTGGGCGAAGTCTTCGCCGGCGGCATGATCTGGCTTGGCGTACAGGATGGCGCGCGATGAATTGATCATCATACCCATGCCGTTTGCGGTCTTGCCTGCATTCACTGTCGCCTCGATATCGCCGCCTTGCGCGCCGACGCCCGGCACCAGCAGCGGCATGTCGCCGATAATACTGCGCACTTGCGCCAGTTCCTGCGGGAATGTCGCCCCCACCACCAGGCCGCACTGGCCATTGGTATTCCACTTTTCGGCGACCAGACGGGCGACGTGTTGGTACAACGGCACGCCGTCCACCGTCAGGAATTGCAAATCGGAGCCGCCGGCATTAGAGGTACGGCACAGCACGATCGCGCCCCTATCCTTCCACTCCAGGTAGGGAGCCACCGAATCGAAGCCCATGTACGGGCTGACAGTCACAGCGTCAGCGCCGTAGCGCTCGAACGCTTCACGCGCGTATTGCTCGGCAGTCGCGCCGATGTCGCCGCGCTTGGCATCCATCACAATCGGGATATTCGGGTGGTTTTCACGCAAATAAGCGCACAGCTCTTCCAGCTGGTCTTCCGCGCGCATGGCCGAAAAATAGGCGATTTGCGGCTTGAAAGCACAGGCGGTCGCGGCGGTAGCGTCTATAATTTCCTTACAGAAAGTATAGATGGCGCCTGGCTGCTGCTGCAAATGTGCTGGAAATTTGGCAATATCGGGATCGAGGCCAACGCACAGCAGGGAATTATTGGCGCTCCAGGCGGCGGATAATTTTTCAATAAAAGTCACGTAGAGCCTCCATGTAAAGCGAACCCTATATTGTAACCCGCGAAAAACCGGCAAGCCGCTATTTAACACTTGAGCAGCCCCCGATTGTTTGCTAACGTGCATTACATTGCTTCTTTTATCAGGGATATTCCATGAAAACTTTCTTTAAATGGCTGGCAATTGCCGTCATCGCCTCTCTTCTCAGCGCTTGCGGCTATAACGATTTCCAGGCCAAGGATGAAGCGGTGAAAGCCGCCTGGGGCGAAGTCGTCAACCAATACCAAGGCCGCGCCGACCTGGTGCCGAAGATCGCCCAGATCGTGAAAGCCTATGCCGTCCATGAAGAAAGCACCTTTGAAGCGGTGACCAAGGCGCGTTCCGCCGCCACCAGCTTCCAGATTACGCCGGAAGTGTTGAACGATCCGGCCGCGTTCGAGAAATTCCAGCAAGTGCAAGGCCAGTTGTCGTCGGCCTTGTCGCGCCTGATGGCGGTATCCGAAAATTATCCGCAACTGAAGGCCGACGGCCTGTACCGCGATGCGCAATCGCAGCTGGAAGGCATCGAAAACCGCATCAAGGTGGCGCGTAACCGCTACATCGTTGCGGTGCAGGATTACAACGTGCTGGCGCGCAGCTTCCCGACCAACCTGACCGCGATGGCGATGAGCTACAAGGTCAAGCCATCGTTCACGGTGGATAACGAAAAGGCGATCTCGACTTCGCCCGACGTTGATTTCGGCGGCAAAAAATAATGTCGCGTAGCGCATTCCGCGCGTCGGCGCTGGCCTTGTGGCTAGCGCTGAGCCTGCTGTCCATCCTCGCCCTGCCTGCCGCGGCGCAAACCATAGCGACACAGGTGGCGGTGCCGCCGCTGCAGTCGCATGTCACCGACTTGGTCGGCCTGTTGCAGCCGGACCAGCGCGCGGCGCTCGACAATACCTTGAGCGAATATGAAACCCGCACCGGCAGCCAGATCGCCATCCTGTTGCTCAGCAAGACCGAGCCGGAAGGCATCGAGGATTATGCGGTGCGCGTCGCCGACGCCTGGAAGCTCGGCCGCAAGGGTATCGACGATGGCGTGATCCTGCTGGTGGCCAAGGATAATCCCAAGGCTTTGCGGCGCATGATGATCCTGACCGGACGCGGGGTCCAGGGCACCTTGACCGATGCCCAGTCGAAACGGGTTCTGCAAGAAATCATCGCACCGTATTTCTCCAAGAACGATTACTACGGCGGCCTGACTGCGGGCATCTCGGCCATCATGCCGCTGCTCGACCAGGAAAATTTTGCGCCGCCCAGCCGTAAAGCTGCACAGGCGCAAGAACCCTCTTCCGACCTGCTAGGCGCTTTGGCGCCGTTGCTGTTCTTCGGCTTCATCATCCTGATCACCATCATTTCACGCGCACGCGGCGGTGGCGGTTCCGGCCGTTCGCTCAACAGCAATGTCTGGGGCAACGCCGCCGGCGTCATCATCGGCAGCATCCTGAGCCAGGGCGGACGTGGCGGCGGGGGTGGCTTTGGAGGCGGCGGCGGAGGTGGTGGTTTTTCCGGCGGCGGCGGTGGATTTGACGGCGGCGGCGCCTCGGGGGATTGGTAATGGAGACTTTACAACGACTCTGGCGTCATCTGCTGACCACCCAGCGCAGCGCGCGGCGCGCCTTTCCTGCAGCCACGCTCAAAGCCATCCAGCACAAGATCGCAGAAGGCGAAGTGACGCACCGGGCAGAAGTGAAAATGATCGTGGAAGGATCGCTGAGCTTGCCTGCTGTGCTGAACGGCGTCACCTCGCGCAACCGCGCCCATGAACTGTTTGCCCACTACCGCATCTGGGACACCGAAGAAAACGTCGGCGTCCTGCTGTATGTGAACCTGGCCGACCACCGGGTCGAAATCATCGTCGACCGCGCAGTAGGCCGCGCCATCAAGAGCGCGGAATGGCAAGCCGTGTGCAAGACCATGACCAAGGAATTCGCCAACGGCGCCTTCCACGACAGCACTGTGGCGGCGCTGGAACAGATGAACGGCTATCTTACGCAGCACTTCCCGGACCAGGGCCGCAAGAAGAATGAAATATCGGACAAACCGCTAGTCTTGTAATTTCAACAAACAAATCGACTCTGACCCTAATTGTTTTTTATTAGGGTCAGAGTCGATTTCATCACGTCAAATTCACCCGTTTTCGTATACCCACTGCAACAGGCCGTCTTGCGCGGCCTGTCCTCTGGCTGCATTGGGGTGGTTGATCAGGCACACTACCGCGTAGTATTTTCCTGAAGCAGCCAACACATAGCCGGCGATTGCCCGGACGTCGTTCAGGGTGCCGGTCTTGACGTGGGCCTGGCCGGCTACGGTTTGATCTTTCAGGCGCTTGCGCATGGTGCCGTCGTAGCCGACCAGCGGCATCGACGAGACGAATTCCGGCATGACCGGCGACTGGAAGGCGGCGGCCATCATGCGGCCCATGGTCTTGGCTGAAATCTTTTCGTTGCGCGACAAACCCGAGCCGTTTTCAATCACCAGGCCGCTGGCGTCGATGCCTTTGTTGGCGAGCCAGCTCTGGACTGCGCGGGCGCCACGGTCCGGCGTCGCCGGCAACTTGAGAATGTCTGCGGCGATCGTCAGCAGCACCTGGCGCGCCATGACATTGTTGCTGTATTTATTGATGTCGCGGATCACTTCCGGCAATGTGACCGAACTCCATTCGGTAATCAAGCGGGCGCCCGGGGTCACGCTGCCGTTTTTGATGCTGCCGCTGAACGTGCCGCCCAGGTCTGCCCACATCTGCCGGAATACTGCGCCAAAGTATTGGGTGGAGCTCATCTTGTAGGGATTCACGTACCAGGTCTTTTCGCCGCAGGAAGCCGGCAGCACGCCGTTGAAGCTGGCGCCATCGGCATCGATCGCTGCCTGCAGCTTGCCTTGCCAGTCGTCGCAACTGCCCTGCCCCAGGCGCGGCGCTTTAACCGGATAGCCGCTCATGGGCGGATCGAGGACCACATTGACCTGGCGCTTGTCAGGATCCGGCACGAACTGGAAAGTCAGCGCCTTGTAGTTCAGCAGCAAGGCATCGGGGCCGACGTTATACGGTCTCATCGGATCGCCGTCGAATTCGGATGGATCGTAGGCGGTCTCATCGAAGCTGCTACGGTCCAGCACGATATTGCCGCGGATATCGCGGATGCCCTTGGCGCGGATCTGGCGCAGGAACAGCCAGAAATTTTCCAGCACCAGCTTAGGGTCGCCATTGCCTTTGAAAATCAGATCGCCCTGCAAGACATTGCCAACCTGGTTGCCGTCGGCATAGGCTTGGGTTTTCCAGCGATAAGCCGGCCCCAGCAACTCCAGCGCGGCGTCGGTGGTGACCAGCTTCATGGTTGACGCCGGGTTGAACGGCACGGCGGCGTTCGACGATGCCAGCACTTTGCCGGTGCCGTCGACTTCTTGCACATACACACCGACGCTCTGGGCGGGAATGCCGGCGAGCTGCAAGGCTTTGCTGAACGGTGCGGGAACGAATGAGGAGGATTCTTGTGCCTGGACGCTGGCCAGCAGGAAGGAAGACGAAAGCAGAAGGCTGAATGCAAGGATTTTTTTCAAGTGAGCACCGGTGAAAAAAGAAAGATTGCGTAGGATTATCCCACGCGTTCACCTAGCGCTTTCACTTGTTACTGAAGCCGGCTTTGAAATAACGCCGGCACGCGGCGAAAAATATCAGGCCGCGACGGGGCGTCGCTAACGTCCCGCTATTTGCTGCCGCGCTGCCGTATTACAGCAGCGCCGGGATGGCCTCCAGAATAATCAGGGCCAGCAAAGCGCCGCACAGCACGCCAATGCCGCGCAAGGTGCGACGAGTCCATGTCGACGCGACCGGCACCTCGCCGCACAAGATCAGTCCGGCGACTGCCATTGGCACGAAGAACAGCAGGTTGTCCATAATCAGCTTGATCATGTTCGTCTCCTTGGTTTACTTGTAATTTCAGTATAGGTTTTGCATGCCTGAAAGCAAGGAGCAATAATTGGACGACAACACTGGAAATGGCTAAAAAACAAGAGAAAAACAAGAACAACAAACCTCTGTTGTCCTGCACAATTTTCTTGACCACCATCAACTGCGCGGCTACTATCCACCAGTCTAAATTTTATGGAGCCCCTTTAATGGGCACTTGTTCGAGTGACAGTTGTTGCCAGACCCGTTCTGGCATCGCCTCGGCAAGATAACGCAGGATTCTCCTGCCGTCATCTCGCCAGCGGCGGATGATGGTTTCCCCCAATGTTCGGAGCATGTTTCCGGCATTCCGTGTTCCACCACCTGATCTTGTTATGCAGTTCATGCAGCCGTGTTACGCCGGCCGCATGCCTGGCTAATCCCGTTCCGCCTGTGCAGAACGGGACAATCGAATAGTGTGCTTGTATCCGGGCCCTTGATATTGTCATCAAGATGTCACCGATCGAATTTACAGTCTGTGCCGCACTGAACGCTTTTTGATCTTTTGCAACAATGTTGTCATCCATATGGATTGCCAATCGTTAACATAAAGTTAAAACGCGCGCAGGTAGCCTTACCCTGATCGACGACAGCCGACCGCACTGCATGAAAAAAGAAGAATTCCATGAATCTGAATATTCTCAAAGACACATTCGTTAGCTTTGTCCGCACGCATGGCATGGACCGCCATTTCCGCCGGCTTGCTCCCGACATGTTCCGCAGCACGCCGCTGACCAAGGAAGTGCCGCCGTCGCTGGCGCAGTCCCTGTCTGCCGCTGCCAGCATCGAGGTCGGCGAACTGTTTCAAAAACTGCATAGCCGTGCAGACGGCCTGACCGAAGCCGAAGCCGACGATATCCGTGTCAGCGCCGGCCCAAATGAAGTCGAGCATGAAAAACCGATTTCGAAGTGGGTCCATCTGTGGCAATGCTACAAGAACCCGTTCAACCTGCTGCTGACGGTGCTGGCTACCGTGTCCTTCCTCACCGAAGACATGAAAGCCACCATCGTCATCGGTTCGATGGTGGTGCTATCGACCTTGATGCGCTTCATCCAGGAATCGCGCTCCAACACCGCCGCAGACAAACTCAAGGCGATGGTCAGCAACACCGCCACCGTGCTGCGCCATGACCTGGCGGAAGATATTGCCGCAGAAGCCTTACGCTATTTCGACGTCACCTTGCATCCGAAAGGCGCGCGCCGCATCGAACTGCCGATCAAAAAGCTGGTGCCGGGCGATATCGTCCAGCTGTCCGCCGGCGACATGATTCCGGCCGACCTGCGCCTGCTGACCGCCAAGGACCTGTTTATCAGCCAGGCCGCGATGACCGGCGAATCGCTGCCGGTGGAAAAATTCGTGGTCCATCGCGGCCTCGACACCAGCAATCCGCTGGAACTGGACAACCTGTGCTTCATGGGCACCAACGTGGTCAGCGGATCGGCTACCGCGATCGTGGTCACCACCGGCAACCGCACCTACTTCGGCGCGCTGGCGGAACGCGTCACCGCTTCCGACCGCACGCCTACCGCGTTCCAGTCCGGCGTCAACAAGGTCAGCTGGCTGCTGATCCGTTTCATGATGGTAATGACGCCGGTGGTTTTCCTGCTGAACGGCTACACCAAGGGCGATTGGGTAGAAGCTTTCCTGTTTGCCATGTCCATCGCAGTCGGCCTGACGCCGGAAATGCTGCCGATGATCGTTACCTCGACCCTGGCCAAGGGCGCGGTCGCGCTGTCGCGCAAGAAGGTGATCGTCAAGCGCCTGGATGCGATCCAGAACTTCGGCGCCATGGACGTGCTGTGCACCGACAAGACCGGCACCCTGACCCAGGACAAGATTTTCCTCGAGCGCCATACCAACATCCTGGGTGAGCAAGACGACCTGGTGCTGGAATATGCCTACCTCAACAGCCATTACCAGACCGGCCTGAAGAACCTGCTGGATGTGGCCGTGCTCGACCATGCCGAACTGCAGCGCGAAATGGCGCTGGCTTCGGCCTACCGCAAGGTCGATGAAATCCCGTTCGATTTCCAGCGTCGCCGCATGTCGGTAGTGGTCAGCGAACGCGACGACCATCATGAATTAATCTGCAAAGGCGCGGTCGAGGAAATCGTCTCGGTCTGTACCCATGCGCGTCATAATGGCGAGGTGGTGCCGTTCACCAAGGAACTGCTGCAGGAAATCTACGAGACCACGTCCAGCCTGAACGCCGAAGGCTTGCGTGTGGTGGCGGTGGCCGCCAAAGATCTGCCGCCGACCAAGGAAGTGTATGGCGTCGCCGATGAAAGCGATCTGGTCCTGATCGGCTACATTGCCTTCCTCGATCCGCCGAAGGAATCTACCAAACCGGCGCTGGATGCGTTGAAGGCGCACGGTATCACCGTCAAGATCCTGACTGGCGACAATGAACTGGTGACCGCCAAGATCTGCCGCCAGGTCGGCCTGGTAGTGGACGGCATGTTGCTCGGGAATGATGTCGAAAAAATGAGCGACGCCGACCTCGCCATCGCGGTGGATACCACCACGGTGTTCGCCAAGCTTAGTCCGACCCACAAGGAACGCATCGTGCGCGTGCTGCATGACAAGGGCCACGTGGTCGGCTTCATGGGCGACGGCATCAACGATGCACCGGCCCTGCGTGCCGCCGACATCGGCATTTCCGTCGATACCGCGGTCGATATCGCCAAGGAAGCCGCCGACATCATCCTGCTGGAAAAGAGCCTGATGGTGCTGGAGGAAGGCGTGCTGGAAGGCCGCAAGACCTTCGCCAACATGCTGAAGTACATCAAGATGACCGCCAGCTCCAACTTCGGCAATGTGTTCTCGGTATTGGTGGCGAGCGCTTTCCTGCCTTTCTTGCCGATGCTGCCTTTGCATCTGCTGGTGCAGAACCTGCTGTACGATATTTCGCAGATCACGATCCCTTTCGACAACGTCGACAAGGAATTCCTGGAAAAGCCGCAGCGCTGGAACGCAGGCGAAATCGGCCGCTTCATGGTGTTCTTCGGTCCGATCAGCTCGATTTTCGACATCACGACATTTGCCCTGATGTGGTATGTCTTCGGCGCCAACACGCCAGAACATCAAACCCTGTTCCAGTCCGGCTGGTTCATCGAAGGCCTGCTGTCGCAAACCCTGATCGTGCACATGATCCGCACCCGCAAGATCCCGTTCTTCCAGAGCCGTGCTTCGTGGGCCTTGATGAGCATGACCATCATCATCATGATCATCGGCATCCTGCTGCCGATGTCGCCGCTGGCCCACTACTTCAAGCTGCAGGCGCTGCCGCTGACATACTTCCCCTGGTTGGCGCTGATCCTGGTGGCCTATGCGGTGCTGACGCAGGCGATGAAGGGCTGGTATGCACGGCGTTATGGCTGGCAATAAGATGCCGGATTGACCCAACCGCGGCAAACAAAAACCGCCTGGCCAGTGATCTGGCCAGGCGGTTTTTTTATTTCACCATGCCTCCAGCACCGAAATTCGCTGGACTACGCCATAGCCCGATACAGCAGGTTTATCAATAACTTAGGCGAGTTCAACATATGCCGGTGCTTTCCGAAACCTGATCTGACTTCCAACCGCCTGACTCCTATCCGGCCCTTGGAACCGGGTCTTTCCAAGGAGTCATCATGGCTAAGATCAAACTCACCAAGTCCGCTGTCGATGCGGCGCAACCCCAGGCGGAAGCCGTCGAACTCCGGGACACGCTGGTCCCCGGCTTCCTGTGCAAGATCACCCCGGCGGGACGAAAGGTGTTCATGCTCCAGTACAGGACGAACGCCGGCGAGCGTCGCAAGCCCGCGTTGGGGCTATACGGAGAGCTGACTGTCGAACAGGCGCGGTCGCTGGCGCAGGAATGGCTCGCCCAAGTTCGCCGGGGCGGCGATCCAGCCGCTGAGAAGGCGCAGGCGCGTCAGGCTCCTACTGTCACGGAGCTGTGCACGAAGTTCATGGAGGACTACTCCAAGAAGCGCAACAAGCTCAGTACCCAGGCCGGCTATCAGGCCGTCATCAATCGCAACATCATCCCACTGCTAGGCCGGAAGAAGGTTCAGGATGTGAAGCGGCCTGACATCGCGAGCCTGATGGAAAAGCTTTCGTACAAGCAGACCGAGGCGAACAAGGTCTTCAGCGTCTTGCGCAAGATGTTCAACATGGCCGAGGTATGGGGCTATCGGCCCGATGGCACCAACCCTTGCCGTCACGTCCCCATGTTCCCCGCCGGCAAATCCACCCACCTTATCAGCGACGAAGAGATGGGCGACTTGTTCCGGCGGCTCGACAAGATCGAGTCGGAGGGGCTGGAGAACTACGTCATCCCTTTGGGAATCCGTCTGCAATTCGAGTTTGCTGGCCGCCGCTCGGAAATCATCGCGCTGGAATGGAACTGGGTTGACTTGCAGAACCGGCGCGTCGTCTGGCCTGACAGCAAGACTGGCGGCATGTCCAAGCCCATGAGCGAAGAAGCCTATCGGCTACTCTCGACGGCACCCCGCCAGGAGGGCAGCCGCTACGTGCTGCCTTCTCCGAGCCACGCTGGTGAGCATCTGACCACGGGCGAGTATTACGGTGGCTGGAGCCGTGCGCTCAAGGCGGCTGGCGCTACGCACGTGGGCACGCACGGCATCCGCCACCGCTCGGCGACCGACATTGCCAACTCGGGCATCCCCGTCAAGGTCGGTATGGCGCTGACGGCGCACAAGACTGTCGTGATGTTTATGCGCTACGTCCATACCGAGGACAAACCGGTGCGAGACGCGGCCGAGCTGGTGGCGAATCGGCGCAAGACGATCACGGGGATGCAGCGAGCCAAGGAGGTGGCGGCATGACCCGGCGCAAAGTGCCTGTCGCGTCGCCAGCAACGCCGGTAGCGCTGCTGGGCTGTTGCCCTTGCGCGTCGAGTGCATCTCCGGATCGCGGGCCTTGCTCTCGTTCTTGGTCGAAGACGGCGCATGGATAATCGTGGCATCCACGATCGTGCCTTGGCGCAGCAGCATGCCCTGGTCGCTCAAGTGAGCATTGACGGCGGCCAGGATGGCCGGCGCCAAGTCATGGGTTTCCAGCAATCGCCGAAAGTTGAGGATGGTCGTCTCGTCCGGCACGCCACCACGCGCCAGCGACAAACCCGCGAAGCGGCGTAGCGGTGCGACCTCGTACAGCGCCTCCTCCATCGCTGGATCGCTGTAGCCGAACCAGTTCTGCATCAGGTGGATACGCAGCATCGTCTTGAGCGCGTACGGTCGGCGACCGTTGCCAGCCTTGGGATACACCGGCTCGATCACCGCCAACAGGGCCTCCCACGGCACCACCTGGTCCATTTCAGCCAGGAACTTCTCCCGTCGCGTCTGCTTGCGTTTGCCGGCATACTCGGCATCGGAGAAACTCAACTGCTTCATGGTCGACGACTCGCGTTTGGACGGCTAATTGTAGCGCGCCAGAGCTGACTTGTTCAGAGCATCCTTAGGTATCTCCTCAGTACAAGCAGCGGCTTGGCAAACGCCTCAATGTACCGATAGGCTTGCTAGCGGAAGGATGTCTCTGGCTTCTACGATTGTACGACCACCTTCTTGGCGTGCTGCATTTAGCATGGCCTTGCCGATACTTTCCGTTGTCACGATAGCGCTAGGCGTTATCCAGCGGATCAGCGACAGCAAAGGACTGGCCAGGTAATAGAAATAACGGTAGGACGGTGTTTTTGAGCGGAGCCCCTGGAGAGGCTGAATGATTCCGGGGCGAAACAGATACACGCCTTTGAAGGGCAGTTTCGTCAGGGCGTTTTCAGTCTTGCCTTTCACCCGTGCCCACATGCTGCTCCCTTTTTCACTGCTGTCAGTATTCGCTCCCGAGACGTAAACAAAGGTCATTTGCGGATTCAAGCGTGATAGCAGCCCGGCAACATGCAGGGTCACCCCGTAGGTGATCTGGCTATATGCTTCTTCGCTCATGCCGAAAGACGAAACACCCAGGCAAAAGAAGCAGGCGTCATACCCCTGCAACTCATCGGCACGGCTCTCCAGCTCCATGAGATCGGCCTGTGCCAGCTGTTCCAGTTTGGGATGAGCAAGTTCAACGGGCGAGCGCCCCACCGCAGTGACATGACTAACGTCAGGCGCGGCAAGACTCTCGCGCAGTGCGCCCTGGCCCACCATTCCTGTGGCACCAAAGATCAATACCTTCATCCTGAAATCACCTTCTGATTGCGCTCACGCCAGATTGCAGGCGTGCTGCTCTCCCATTGCCGGAAGGAACGAAAGAAAGAGTTCTGATCCTCATAACCCAGCATGTAGGCCACTTCCATAAGACTCAGTGTCGGATCGGCCAGATACTCAAGCGCTAGTTGGTGACGTGTCTCGCCGAGCAAGCCTTGGAACGTAAGCCCCTCGTCGGTCAGTTTGCGCTGCAATGAGCGCTCGCTCATGGCCAGCTCAGCGGCGACCGAGCGAACATCGGGCCGACCAGCTGTCAGCCTAGAACGCAGCACCCACCTGATCTGCTCAGCCAGGCTGAGACTGAGCGCCTGTTTCTGCAGGCGTCGATCCAGCTCAGGAAGCAGAATATCGAGCAGCTCGGCGTTGTAGCTCACAAAGGGCTTGTCCAGATCGGAGCACCGCAGCGTAAGACAGTTTCGCTTTGTGGCAAAGTGCACTTTGCAACCGTAATAGCTCTCGTACAGTGCACGCGAACCCTCGGGGCGCATCAGCTCGACTGCCGCAGCGGTCAGACCTTGTGCGGTGCCACGTTTGCCTAGTTCGAATAACGAAGCTAGTGTTGCATCCACCAGTGCAGATGGCACCTCGCGCTCGTCGGCATGCAACCAATTCACCACAATTTCGCAGTTCTGGTTGCGCTCCTGGAGTAGCAGCTCCTCAGGTGCGCACAGGCGTTTGAAGCGCGCCACGCGCTGCAAGGCATCGCGGAAGTCCCGAGCGTGGTAAGCCGCTAGAAATGAGGGCGGCATCGCACCGCCCTCTAGTCCCGTGGCGAGACGCAAGCCAATAGCAGGGTCATTGCTAATGTCCACCAACGAACGCCAGATACCGCAGAACTGTGCCGTTGAAATCGGCGCTCCATCGCGGATGGAAGCAATCGGTAGCTGAACAGCTCGCTCCACATCTGCACGACTGATCCCGACGCCGCTCAATCCCGCCCACAACGCATCGGGAATCCTGATTTTGTCCGGCACAGTATTTTTCATCTGATCACTTAGCCTGGAAGCCGCCATCGACATTGAGCACATGGCCGGTCACAAAACTCGACTCATCGGCCAATAGCCAGCAGATGGCATTGGCGACCTCGGCAGGATTTCCGACTCGCTGCATCGGGTGCATTGCTTCCAGCTCGGCCAGATTGCTGTTCAGCTGCTCCGCAATGATGTCCGTGCGGATCGCCCCAGGTGCTACCGCGTTGACACGAATGCCTTGAGCTGCGTGATCCAGAGCAGACGACTTGGTCAGCCCAACGACGGCATGTTTAGTAGCAGCGTAGGTGCCGCCCCATGGGATGCCATTCAATCCAGCGATGGACGCCAAGTTGACGATGGAACCGCCTCCCTGTTTGAGCATTTGGGCAATCTCAAATTTCATGCAGAAGTAAAGGCCCATCACGTTGGTATCGAGCATTTGGCGGAAATTCTCAGTTCCGGAGTGATCCAATGAGCAATATTCGTTGAAGATCCCTGCGTTGTTGACTGCCATGTCCAGGCGTCCGAACTCCGCCACGATGCCTGAGATCATGGCTTGGACGGCCTTCTCGTCAGACACATCATTGCGAACAAAGCGCACCTTAGCGCCCCCCTGGGCAATTGCAACGATCTCAGCTACTGCGATATCGCCTGCTTCCTGGCGACGCCCACTGATGATTACGCTAGTGCCTTGAGAGGCGAGCTTCAGGGCAACAGCTTTTCCGATGCCGGTAGCACCGCCGGTGATGAGAGCGACTTGATTGGACATTTCAGACTCCTTTGAAGGGATGATAAGAGTCGCTCTAATCTACGCTGCGCTCCTGAGTCACGATATGCACAATGCGCCACACCACTCGCAGACTACGCCAATTATCTATGTAACTTGGATAGCCGCATAGGGCCGGAGGCATCCTCATGATGGGTCACAATCATCGGTGCAGTGGATCACAACTACCGGAATGGCCGGGCAGAACCTCCAGCACGGACGGGTCACAATAACTGGAACCGTTGAGCAGCATCACTGGAATACACAGGCAGCACTCAACTCATTGGGCGCATAACTCGGAAACAGCACCCGAGCCGAAGACAGGTATCCGTCATTTTTCCGGTCGCCAACATTACCCCACGGTCGGCAGGCCATGAAATCCTTCGGGTGGGCCTTCGCCATCAGTTTTTCGAACAGGCGCGGAAATCCATCCCCCATGGCGTCAAGGAAGATGATGCGGAAATCTTTTCGTAGCCGAGCTGTTGTATGCGATCCATGCGGCTCAGGGCCATGGCTGGTTAAGTGTTTTCAGGCACAACCTCATGGCGTCTTCCGATCCAAATGGGGAAGTACGCGATTGACGTCAAATGGCAGCGCTTTGTCCGCCGCAATGCGGGTTAGCAGCATACGGATGGGGCCGCTGCCCAAGACCCAGAACATCAAGTTGACCTTCGCATGTCCGGCCAGCCTTAAGGCCGACCTCGACCGCTATGCGGCACTGCACGCGCAGACTTACGACGAAGCGGTCGATGCAACGGCGCTGATCCCGCACATGCTGGAGACGTTCATGGCCGGGGATCGGGGATTCAGGAAAGGAACGATGGCAGCCAAGGCTTCGCCACCAAAACAGCCCTGACGATACGGACGAATCCTTCAACATCCCATCGACGAAAGCGCAGCCCAAGGGCTGCGCTTTCGCTTGTGCGCCCAGCATGGGCGCCCCCCCTAGAGGTGCAAGTCCTCCCGTAAGTTGATCACAGCGAACGAAGCGAAGCGCAACTGCATGAGGGTGACCGAGTGTGGGGAGGAAGCGTGTAGCGAAGCTGCGAGCCGATGGACAAGAACCGGATAGAAGGCGGTGCCGAGCAGGGCGAGCGGGCAAGCAACCGCGAAGCTCTCGTGATCAAGTCTCAGGCGGCGTAGATGCGGCGGTTGTGCAGTGAAGGGGTGCGTGCTTACCTGGGAAGATCTCGCTTTGTGCCTGAAAGGGCGACGGTGGTGAGCCAGAGCGAGAAGTCAGCAGAGGTCGTAGTAGTCAGTGGCTGGGCCGGTGAGGCCGAAACGGCTGGCGAAGGGCCGAAGGAGCGGGAGAGTGGGTCTGGCTGACCATCCGAGATGGATAGGCTTCAGATGCCCGGATACGGGGCTCGCCACGCAACGCGTCAAAGGTTAAGCCTGAGGCGCGGTGACAGCGAAGAACTAGATCGGCCGGGTTGGTGTCAGGCGAGTCCAGGCTTCATGTTCGGGTATTGGCATGGCGACCTCAAACGTTTCAACCGCCCGGTGCGGACCCGTATGCCGGGTGGTGTGGGAGGGGCGCGGTCATTGAGGCCGCCCCCTATCCCGATTCAGGGTGTGGCGTGGCTGCGGCTGGATTATCATGCCTCGAGCCCATTGCTTCGGCTGCCTGCAATCACCCCGCTATGGCACGCTTGGGCTTGCTACCGCGATGCTCCTATGTGGCTCCTAGTCCACAAAGTTGCATAGCTCGGAGGCAGCCAAAACCCGACCTAATTTCTTGCCCTGTATAGGCTTTCAGCTTCAGGCTCGCCCGCATAGAGGACTTGACGCAGGCCATTTTTTATGGGGACAGCTGAACTAGCCGACCAGCCCTGCTGCGATATTGATCGACAAGCCAAGAATCGCCGAATTGAACAAGAAGGTCAGCACCGACTGGAACAACACGATCTTGCGCATCGAACGAGTCATCACGCTGACATCCGAGGTTTGCACTGCGACCGCCATGGTGAACGAGAAATACAGGAAATCCCAGTAGTTCGGATTCTTTTCGTCATCTGGAAAGCGCAACGGCAATTTCTCCTCATCGGCGGCGTAAAACAGGCGCGCGTAATGCAAGGTAAAAATGGTGCCGACCAGGAACCAGGAACCCAGCACCGTCATCCCGGTAAACAGATAGCGGATCTCTTTCGGTCCCGGCAAGAAATCCTTGGCCTGGGTCAGGCCGAACACCACGGCGGCGATGCTGGACACCGCAGCGATGCAAATCAGGATCAGGATCATCGTGTCGTTCTCATCTTCGATCGCCGCCTTTTTCCTGACCAGCTCGCAGGTGGCCCGGGCCATCATCCACCACAGGGTAAACAGATAAGTCCAGACACCGGCATTCCAGCCGATCAGGGCACGGGTAATCGTTGACGTCTGCGGCACCACGGCCCAGACGACGAGCCCGACGATGATGGCGACAAACAGCCGTGGATGCGTGCGAAAAATCAGATTGGGGAGCTGCATGACGGTGGTTTCCTGTGCGCGGGCTGTAAATAGCGCACTTTACCAGAGCCGTGACTAGCCGGCGCGGGCGGCTACGGCAACCGAACCTCGCCGGCTCATACGCCAAAGCAGCAAGCCGATTGCGCTCAGCAACGCGCCGCTGCCGCAGACACCCGGCCAGCCCGCCTGTTCATACACAAACGTGGACAGCATCGAACCCGCCGCGCCACCCATGAAGTAGCACGTCATATAGCCTGACGTCAGCCGGTTGCGGGCGGCGCCGTGCAGATGGTTGATGACGCTGAGATTGGTGACATGCACCGCCTGCGCCACCAGGTCGAGCAGCAACACTCCGATCAGCAATGCCGGCAATGAATAGATGGAAAACGCCAGCGGCAGCCAGGACAGCAGCAACAGCAGCAGCCCGGCGCTGGTAGCGAATCCAGCCTTGCCACGGTCCGCCAGACGGCCCACCTGCGATGCTGCCAGCGCGCCGGCAGCACCGACCAGCCCGAACAAACCGATGGTCCCGTCGTCATAATGAAACGGCGCGGCCGCCAGCAAGAAAGAAATGGAGGTCCACAAGATGCTGAATACGGCAAACACAATCGCCCCCAGCAAAGCGCGAATGCGCAGCACCGGCTCTTGTACGAACAAATGCAGGATCGATTTCAGCAAACGCGGATAGCTCAGGCCTAGCGGCTGGTGATAGCGCGGCAAAGCCCGCGCCAGCGCGATTGCAGTGATCAGCATCATGGCGGCGCCGAACCAGTAAACGGTTTGCCAGCCGCCGACGGTGGACAGATATCCCGCCACTGTACGCGCCAGCAAGATACCCAGTAATAAACCGGTCATTACGTGACCGACCACTTTGCCACGCTCCTCGGGCGCTGCCAAGGTTGCAGAAAACGGCAACAGGATTTGCGCCACCACCGAAAACAAGCCGGTCAGCGCGGTGCCCAGCAAGACCATGGCGAGACTGGAGGCTAGCGCAGTTAGCACCAGGCCCGCGGCCGACAGCAAAGTCATGACGACGATCAGCTTCTTGCGCTCAAACATGTCGCCCAACGGCACCAGCAACAGCAAACCCAGCGCATAGCTCAGCTGGGCCACGGTCACAACGGCGCCGGCGGCGCCATTGCTGATGCCAAACTGCGCGGCTATCGTATGCAGCAGCGGCTGCGCGTAATAATTGCCGGCCACCGCGACGCCGGTGGCCATCGCCATCAATGCCACCAGGCCGGGGCTCAGCCTGGAAGATGTTGTTGCTTCCATCGCCAACTACCTTTCTGTACAAATAAAAAAGCCCGCGCCAAAGGACGCGGGCCGGAGCGGCTTAATACGGTTTGTTCGGCAAGAATTTTCCGTCCAGCGTAATCACCGCGCGCGAACCGCCGTCCGGATCTTCTACCCGTTTCAGATCGAGCTTGAAGTTGATGGCGCTGATGATGCCGTCGCCGAGTTCTTCGTGCACCAGCATTTTCAAGGTGGTGCCGTAGATTTGCAGCATCTCGTAGAAACGGTAGATGGTCGGATCGGTAGGAATGCCGCCGGGAATGCTGCCGCGCAGAGGAATGGTTTGCAGCTCCAGCGCTGCTTCCTGCTCCAGGCCCAGGTGTTGGCAAACCACTTCGGCAGCAACCTTTGGCAAAGCGTGCTGTCCCAGCAACGCTGCGGTGACATAGGCCACGCTCAAGCCGGTTCCTTCAGCCAGCTGTTTCCAGGACAGATCCTTCAATGCCTTGGCGGCGATGACGCGGGTAGTGAGAGCGATGCGGTTATCTTGATAGACGTTAGCTTGTTGCATGATGTTTCCTTTTCAGTGAGTGAACAGCATAAAAATAGTAAGTGGCCAATATTAAGCGGCCAGGGCGTTGCGCTTGGCTTGCGTGGCGACGGTTTCCGGGAATTCGGCGAGCGAGACGAAAGTATTACTGGCGCCATCCAGCGCCACGATGGAACCGGTCTCGATGTCGTACACCCAGCCATGCAGGTTCAAGCGGCCTTGTTCCAACGCCAGCGCCACTGACGGATGGGTCTTGATGTTGACCAGTTGGGCGATGACGTTTTCGCGCACCATCGAACTCAGCCGTGCGGCGGGTGATGCATGGGTGCGAGAGGCATTCACTACCTTGGCCGAATCGGCATGGCGCAGCCAACCGGCGACTGCAGGCAGATGATCCAGGCACTTGCAGGTGGAAATAGCGGTCATGGCGCCGCAGTCGGAATGGCCGCAGACCACGATGTCGGTCACGCCCAACACCGCCACCGCATATTCGACCGTAGCGGTGACGCCGCCCGGTTCCGAACTGTACGAAGGCACGATATTGCCGGCGTTGCGAATCACGAAGATGTCGCCCGGATCTTGCTGGGTGAGCAATTCCGGCACCACGCGGCTGTCGGAACAGGTGATGAACAGCGCGCTTGGATTCTGGGTGGTTGCCAGTTGCTTGAACAGGCCGGACAAGCCGGGAAAAGCGTCCTGCTGGAATTTCAAGACTCCTTCGACGATGGACTTCATGGCGTTTCTCCTTGTGTGGTGAAGTGATGCAGTGACGCCATCATGCAGCCATCAAACTATTAGGTCCAAGACCGATATACAATAAAATCCATAACCATTACCTATAGTTATCAATTATGCTATTACGCCACATCCGCTATCTGCTTGCCGTAGTTGAACATGGCAACTTCACCAGGGCGGCGGAAGCGCTCTACGTCTCGCAACCTACCTTGTCACAGCAGATCAGGCAGCTGGAAGAAACATTAGGCGTACAGTTGCTGGACCGCAGCGGCCGCGTCGTGCGCGCCACCGATGCCGGAGAGGCATACATTATTTATGCCAGCCGGGCGCTGCGCGAGCTGGAGGCTGGGCAACGGGCGATCCACGATGTAGCCGAATTGAGCCGCGGCAGCTTGCGGCTGGCCATGACGCCCAGCTTTACTTCTTATCTGGCGGGACCCTTGATTGCTCGTTTCAATGCCGCCTATCCCGGTATCACGCTGCAGATCATCGAACTGCCGCTGGATGCGATTGAGTCCGCCCTGCTCGATGACGAGGTCGATCTCGGCATCGCCTTCAGCCAGGTCCGCTCGCAGGAGATCAGCTGCGAGCCCCTGTTTGTGGAAAAGCTCAGCGTGGTAGTCGG
>NZ_JBDTCG010000099.1:0-87898 GCF_039923675.1 Collimonas sp. | reverse complement strand
GTTTGAAAACTAAAACTCCTACCCAGCCGCATTATTTCATCCCGCAGCCGCTCGACAATACGCGGCTGGCCCATCTGTGCGGACCGCTGGATGAAAACCTGCGGCAGATTTCCGCGGCGCTGGATGTCTCGATTTTTCGCCGTGGCGACAAATTCATCGCGGCGGGCGGCAATGCCGAGCGCGCAGTGGAGATCCTCGATCAGTTCTACGCTATCGCCAACAAGGTGATCTCGGTCGATGAGATCCAGCTGGCATTGGTTGAGCAGCGCGCCAAGCTGGGTATGGGGAAAAAAACCAAGGCAGCCAAGAGCAACGGCAAGGCAGACTCCGATACAGACGAAGAATTGAGCGCCGATCCAGCCGATGCCGAGTTGACAGAAAGCGATATCGAAAACCCGGTCTTGAAGACGCGCCGCAGCGACTTGCGCGGCCGTACGCCGCATCAAAGCCAATACATCCGGTCTATCCTTGAGCACGACGTCACGCTCGGCATTGGTCCGGCGGGCACCGGCAAGACCTATCTGGCGGTGGCTTGCGCCGTCGATGCGCTGGAACGCGATGCGGTCAAACGCATCGTGCTGACGCGGCCGGCGGTCGAGGCTGGCGAGCGCCTGGGCTTCCTGCCAGGCGACCTGGCGCAAAAGATCGATCCCTATCTGCGTCCTCTGTATGACGCGCTCTACGATTTGCTGGGCTTCGACCGTACCCAGAAAATGTTCGAGAAGCAGGCGATTGAAATCGCGCCGCTGGCGTATATGCGCGGCCGCACCCTGAATCATGCTTTCATCATCCTGGATGAAGCGCAAAACACTACGCCGGAACAGATGAAAATGTTCCTGACCCGGATCGGCTTCGGCAGCAAGGCCGTGGTCACCGGTGACGTCACCCAGATCGATTTGCAACGCGGCCAGAAGAGCGGCTTGATCGATGCAATGAATATCCTGAAAGATGTGCGCGGGATTGCCTTTACCCGTTTCAACAGCAGCGATGTGGTGCGCCACCCCCTGGTGGCGCGCATAGTCGACGCCTACGAAACCGCATCGGCGGCAGCGCCGGTAGCATCTACCCACGGCGTCATCGAAGCCGCCACGCCCGCGCCGGTCAAACCCGCCAAGCCGGTGCAGACCGGCATTACCAAAACAGCTCGCAGCCGCCATGCCGTCAAAAAATAAACTTTCCCTGTCGGTGCAATATCCCGACCCGCGCCTGAAAGACAGCGTACCTCGCCCGCAATTGCGGCGCTGGGTGCAAGCCGCCCTGCTGGCGCCGGCCGAGCTGACGATTCGCTTCGTCGACGCTGAAGAAGGCCAGGCCTTGAACCGCGACTACCGCGGCAAGGACTACGCCACCAATGTACTGACCTTTGCCTATTCCGAGGATCAGGAGCAGGAAGACAATGGTGTCACCCAGGCCGATATCATTCTCTGCACCGATGTCCTGGAGCGCGAAGCCAGGGAACAAAACAAGACGGTAGTGGAACATGCTGCGCATCTGGTGGTGCATGGCGTCCTGCATGCGCAAGGCTACGACCATGAAGACGACGAGGAAGCGGCTGAAATGGAAAACCTGGAAATCGAAATATTGCAGGCCTTGGGTTGGCCCAACCCCTACGCTGCCAGCTAGCGTCTGCATGGCCCCTTCTAAAAACGCCGCATTTGCGGCGTTTTTTATTGCCTGCGGTTTCGGCGTCTTTCTGTTTTGATAATTACAAATCATCCAAATCAATCACTTAAGTAATTTATAACGTTTCTTTTTGTTAAATACCAAAAACAGAATAATTATTAAAAATATCAGTATTTACTGGACTAGAATCGGCTTGCTTCCCTTATCTTTTTTATTAATAAGAATATGATGAAATGATGTAATGAATTGATCCGGCCTGCGACTAAGCCATATGAAAACAATCATTATCCAGCCATCGGAGACAATCTTGAACCCAGTTACGCCAGTCATATTGACCGCTCCTCTATCCCAACAGGTGGCATAAATGTCAACTTCATTGCTCAAGAAACCGGTCGTGCATCCTATCTGGCTACGCATCACGCATTGGCTCAATGCGCTGGCCGTGATCATCATGATCCTGAGCGGCTGGCGCATCTATAACGCGTCGCCGATCTTCCCGTTCCGCATCCCTAGCGAATGGACCCTGGGCGGCTGGCTGGGCGGCGCCTTGCAATGGCACTTCGCGGCGATGTGGCTGCTGGCCTTGAATGGCCTGATCTATCTACTGTTCAACACCGGCAGTGGCCGCCTGTGGAAAAAATTCCTGCCTTTACGTCCGGCCGAAGTCGTGCAGGACCTGCTGAAGGCGCTACGCGGCAAACTGCAGCACGACGCGCTCGATCATTACAACGCAGTGCAAAAGCTGGCATATGTCTCCGTCATCCTGGATTTGATACTGCTGGTGGTATCCGGCCTGGCAATCTGGAAATCGGTACAGTTGCCGCTGTTGCGTGATTTGATGGGCGGCTTCGACAATGCCAGGATCGTCCACTTCTGCGCAATGGCCTTCCTGGTCGTATTTATTGTGGTGCACATCATCATGGTGGCACTGGTTCCACGCACGCTGCTGGCCATGCTGCGCGGCCGTTGAGGAGAACATGATGATCAAGAAAAATCCAGGGCCGGCTGCGCTGCTTGACGTTGAATCGATACTAAAAGACGCACGTCGCGAACTGGCCGAGCCATCGCGCCGCCTGTTCGCGAAGCGAGCGCTCACCCTGGGCGGCTTGTCGCTGCTGACCGGTTGCAATATCACCGACCAGGCGTCCGTCAACAACATGCTGGAACGCATCTCGCGCATGAACGACGGCGTGCAAGGATGGCTGTTCGATCCGAAGCAGTTGGCGCCTACTTACACGCAGGCCCAAATGACCAGGCCTTTTCCGTTCAATGCGTTTTACGGCATCGAAGACGTACCGGAAATCGACGGCAGCGACTATCAACTCGAAATCCTCGGCCTGGTGACCAATAAACGCCCCTGGACGCTGGAGCAATTGCACAAGATGCCGCAGAACGAGCAGATCACCCGCCATATCTGCGTCGAAGGCTGGAGCGCCATCGGCCGCTGGGGCGGCATTCCGTTCTCTTATTTCCTGAAGATGATCGGCGCCGACATGAGCGCCAAATATATCGACTTTCAGTGCGGCGACGATTACCACACCAGCATCGACATGGCGACTGCGCTGCATCCGCAGACACAACTCACACTGACTTACGATGGCCAGATCCTGCCGCCGAAATACGGTTTCCCGATGAAATTGCGGATGCCGACCAAGCTCGGCTACAAGAATCCGAAGCACATCGTATCGATGGAAGTCACAAATAAGTACCCTGGCGGTTACTGGGAAGACCAGGGGTACAACTGGTTCGGCGGTTCTTGAGCTAAAAAAACAGCGCAACGGAATCCGTTGATTTTCATGGCACTTTCGCCACTTTTACCTGGAGATTCAAAATGAAGAAAAGCCTCACAATCCTGTTGGTTACCGGCCTGATGATGACTGCCGGCGGCGTTTATGCGCAAGATGCGATGTCGAAAGACGCCGCACCTATGGCCAAAGATGCAATGTCGAAAGATGCCGCACCTATGGCTAAAGATGGCATGTCGAAAGATGCAATGAGCAAGGACAGCATGTCGAAGGACGCGATGGCCAAGCCGCACAAGAAGATGCACAAGAAAGACGCCATGTCCAAGGATGCGATGTCGAAAGACGAAATGAGCAAGGACGGCATGGCTAAAGATGAAATGAAGAAATAATTACCATCCTGGCAATCCAGGCGGATAGTGCTTTTGAGCACTATCCGCTTTTTTTATGTGGCGAAATCGCCGGTTTGGACCACAATATAAGCAAGGAGACACACGCGTTTAGTCGTCCTGTCACATATTTGTTGTATGCTATTGCTTCCGAAACAATGTGAAACCAAGGCTAACGCCATATGCCAGAGCACCCTAGTAGCGTCAAATCATTTGACGCTAAACCCCACCGGTCATTATTTGAACGCCTGACCGCACTGATTTCTCCCGAACCTGAAAACCGCGCCGAACTGCTCGACGTGCTGCAAGACGCACACGAACGCAACCTGATCGACGCCGACGCGCTGTCGATGATCGAAGGCGTGTTCCAGGTATCCGACCTCTCTGCCCGCGACATCATGATCCCGCGCTCGCAAATGGACATGATCGACGTCACCAAGCCTATCGAAGACTGGATGCCGGAAGTCCTGTCGACCGCCCACTCGCGCTTCCCTGCCGTCGACGGCGAGCGCGACAAGGTGATCGGCATCCTGCTGGCGAAAGACCTGCTGCGCTACTACGCCGAAGATTCGTTCGACGTCCGTGACATGTTGCGCCCAGCGGTGTTCATTCCCGAATCCAAGCGCCTGAACGTGCTGTTGCGCGACTTCCGCGCCAACCGCAATCACATGGCGATTGTGGTCGACGAGTACGGCGGCGTCGCCGGCCTGATCACGATTGAAGACGTGCTGGAACAGATCGTCGGCGACATCGAGGACGAGTACGACTTCGATGAAGAAGAAGACAATATCCTGGCCATCCGCGACGGCGATCACGGTGGCCGCTGGCGGATCAAGGCGCTGACCGAGATCGAACAGTTCAACGAAACGCTGGAGACGGCGCTGGTGGATGAAGACGTCGACACCATCGGCGGCCTGGTCGCTAACCATCTCGGCCGCGTGCCGCGCAAAGGCGATGAATTCACCATCGACAATGTGCGCTTTGAAGTATTACGCGCCGATGCGCGTCAGGTGCATGTCCTGCTGGTCGAAAAGCTGTCAGAATCTGCCCAGGAAGAATCCTGACGGAGAGAGCGTAGGTCGGGACGCTGATCCGACCTACCTCAACCAACAGCAACGGCTGCCCATGCGTTTTCGCCTTACCTCGAATAGATTTCCCCTCTTGCTCGCGTTGGCCGCCATTACTGGCGCCGTCAACGTCTTCGCCTTCGCGCCTTACGGACTGTGGCCGATACAGCTGCTGACCCTGGCGCTGCTGATCTTTTGCTTGCTGCAGAACGATGCGGCCGGTTGCGTCAAACGCAGCGCGCTGCTCGGCTTGGCCTACGGCTTCGGCTGGGTCGCCCACGGGGTTTACTGGATCTATATTTCATTGCACGACTTCGGCGGCTTGCCGGCTTGGCTGGCGGTGCTGGCAGTAGCGGTGCTGGCGCTCGCCATGGGCGTGTACACAGCCCTTTGCACCGGTCTCAGCGTCTGGTTGCGGCAGCGCTGGTCGGCCTCGCCGCTGCTGTTTGCGCTGGCGATTTTCCCGGCCATGTGGGGACTGACGGAATGGCTGCGCGGCTGGGTGTTCACCGGCTTTCCCTGGTTGATTTCCGGCTACGCCCATACCGCCGGCCCGCTGGCCGGCTATGCGCCACTGGTCGGCGTATATGGTCTGGGCTGTATCTCGGCTGTCATCGCAGGCTGCCTGGCGTTGCTGCCGCAACGTAAAGTTCCCGCGCTCGCCGCCATGCTGGCGCTGGTCGCTGGCCTTGGCTTGCATCAGATTAACTGGACCTCGCCCAATGGCAAGCCGATTTCAGTGCGGCTGTTACAGGGCAATGTGCCGCAGGAAGAAAAATTCAACACCGCGCAGATCATCAATTCCTTGCGCCTTTATGTCGACATGATCCGCGCCGCGCCGGCTGACCTGATCGCGACGCCGGAGACTGCGGTGCCGATCCTGCAGACCGAGCTGCCGCCGGATTTCCTGCCGGCCCTGTCGGATTTTTCCCGCCAGACCGGTAGCCATATCGCGCTTGGCATTCCCTACATCGACGGCCCTTATCGCTATTCCAACAGCGTCATCGGCATTGCGCCACGGGACCAGACAATTCCCGCGTTCCGCTATGACAAGCAGCATCTGGTGCCGTTCGGCGAGTTCGTGCCGTTCGGCTTTCGCTGGTTCGTCGACATGATGAACATCCCGCTCGGCGATTTCCAGCGCGGCGCAGTGGTGCAAAAGCCGTTCGCGGTGAAGGACCAGTGGGTGTTGCCGAACATTTGCTACGAGGACTTGTTCGGCGATGAGATCGCGGCCCAGCTGGCCGCTACCCATGCCGCCGGCCAGCCGACCGCGACGCTGCTGCTGAACATGTCGAACATCGCCTGGTTCGGCAATACGATCGCCTTGCCGCAGCATTTGCAGATCTCGCAAATGCGTAGCCTGGAAAGCGGCCGCCCGATGCTGCGCGCGACCAATACCGGCGCTACCGCCGTGATTGATCCGCATGGCTTGGTCAGCGCCCAGCTAGCGCCCTACAGCCGTGGCACGCTGGCACTATCGGTACAAGGCTATGGCGGCATGACACCCTACATCCTGCTCGGCAACCGTACGCTGCTGGCGGCGGTGCTGCTGATGCTGGCCTTGAGCTGGTGGCGCTGCCGCACGCTGCGCGGCAAGCCTGAGCAGAAACGGGACTAAGCCCGTAAAACCCGCTAAAATCGCTGTTTTTGGCGCTGATGCCGGAAGCTTCATTTAAAGCGCTCCTGGTCGCCTCACTCGGTCTCCACTATTAATCGGCACTTGCCGTACGGAAAAGCAACAAAAACGATGCTTACATTTCAACAAATCATTCTCAAATTACAAGAATACTGGGATGCGCAAGGCTGCGCCCTGCTGCAACCCTATGACATGGAAGTCGGCGCCGGCACCTCGCATACGGCGACCTTCCTGCGCGCCATAGGCCCGGAGCCTTGGCGCGCCGCCTATGTGCAACCGTCGCGCCGTCCTAAAGACGGCCGTTACGGCGAAAATCCGAATCGCTTGCAACATTACTATCAATACCAGGTGGTTCTCAAGCCGGCGCCGGAAAACATTCTCGAGCTGTATCTGGGCTCGCTGGCGGCGCTCGGACTTGATCTGCAGCGTAACGACGTCCGTTTTGTCGAAGACGACTGGGAAAACCCGACCCTGGGCGCCTGGGGCCTGGGCTGGGAAGTCTGGCTGAACGGCATGGAAGTCACCCAATTCACCTATTTCCAGCAAGTCGGCGGCCTCGATTGCAAGCCGGTGCTGGGTGAAATCACCTACGGTATCGAGCGGCTGGCGATGTATCTGCAGGGCGTGGAAAACGTCTACGACCTGGTATGGACCGAATGGGTCGAAAGCGGCGTCAAGAAAACCCTCAGCTATGGCGATGTGTTCCATCAAAACGAAGTCGAGCAATCGACCTACAACTTTGAATACGCCGATACCGAATTCCTGTTCCCGCTGTTCGGCAACTACGAAACCCAGGCCAAGCGTTTGCTGGAAGTGCCGCTGGCGCTGCCGGCCTACGAAATGGTGTTGAAGGCAGCGCATACCTTCAATCTGCTGGACGCGCGCGGCGCCATCTCGGTCACCGAGCGCGCGGCCTACATGGGCCGGATCCGCAACCTGTCGCGTGCAGTAGCGCAGGCGTACTACGATTCACGGGCGAAACTGGGCTTCCCGATGTGGGAAATCACCAAGGAAAACGCCGATCTGTTATTGCAAGAATTTGGAGATGAATACATGGCGGCTGTGGCTCAGCGCGCAGGGGAACAAGCATGAAGGACTCACTCTTGACCCGTACCCTGTTGATCGAAATCTTTACCGAAGAATTGCCGCCGAAAGTATTGGCAAAACTGGGCGATGCCTTCGCCATGGGCATCTTCAATGGCTTGAAAGCGCGCGACTTCCTGGAAGAAGGCGCGTTCGCCACCGCATTCGCTACGCCACGCCGGTTGGCAGTCTCCATCAGCAATGTGCGCGCCACATCGCTGGATAAAACCATGCGTGAAAAAGTGCTGCCGGTATCAGTGGCGCTGGATGCCGAAGGCCGTCCTTCGGCGCCGCTGGTCAAGAAACTGGCAGCCATCGCCGCACAATGCGGCAAGGTGGTGATCACCCCGGCCGAGCTGGAACGCGCGCCCGACGGCAAATCCGAAAGTTTTTTCTACAGCTACACCGCCAAAGGCGTGGCGCTGCAAACCGGTTTGCAAACGGTGCTGGAAGACAGCGTCGCCAAGCTGCCGATCCCGAAAGTCATGAGTTATCAGCGCCAGCATGGCCACGCCGCCGGCCACACCGTCCGTTTTGTACGGCCGGCGCACAGCCTGGTTGCGCTGCACGGCGACCAGATACTGCCGCTGACCTTGCTCGGCCTGGACGCCGGCCGTCTGACCGAAGGCCATCGTTTCTTGTCGCAAGGCCGCATCTCGCTGACCGATGCCGACAGCTATGCCAACACGCTGGCGGAGCAAGGCAAAGTCATCGCCAGCTTCGATCTGCGCAAGGAAAAGACCCGCACAGCCTTGCTCGCCACTGCCGGCAATGACAAGGTGCTGATGCCGGAATCGCTGCTGGATGAAGTCGCGGCGCTGGTCGAATGGCCGGTGGTGTATGCCTGCAAGTTTGGCGATGAATTCCTCAGCGTGCCGCAGGAATGCCTGATCCTGACGATGCAAACCAATCAAAAATATTTTGCCTTGACCGATGCCGCGGGCAAACTGCGCTCGCGCTTCCTGATCGTCTCGAATCTGCAGACCGATGAACCGCGTTACATCATCGAAGGCAACGAGCGCGTGGTCCGCCCGCGCCTGTCCGATGCGAAATTCTTTTACGAGCAAGACCAGAAAAAGAAACTGGCCGAGCGCGTGCCGCTGCTGGCCAATGTGGTGTACCACAACAAGCTCGGCAACCAGTTGCAACGCACCGAACGCGTCAAAGCGCTGGCGGTGGCGATTGCCGGCTTGCTCGGCAGCGATATTGCGCTGGCTGAGCGCGGCGCATTCCTGGCCAAGGCCGACCTGCTGACCGATATGGTCGGCGAATTTCCTGAGCTGCAGGGCATCATGGGCAACTACTATGCACGCCATGACGGTGAAGCAGAGCACGTTGCACTGGCCATTTCGGAACACTATCAGCCGCGCTTTGCCGGCGACGCGCTGCCGACTACCGACACCAGCACCGCGGTCGCACTGGCCGACAAGCTGGAAACCCTGGTCGGCATCTGGGGCATCGGCCTGCAGCCGACCGGCGACAAAGATCCGTTCGCCTTGCGCCGCCACGCACTGGGCATCCTGCGCATGCTGCTGGAAAAGCGCCTGCCGATATCCCTGACGCAATTGCTGAGCAACGCCGCCCGGCAGTTTGCCGGCAATACAAACTTCAAGGACCCAGGTAGCGACGTGCTGCCGTTCCTGTACGACCGCCTGCGCGGCCTGCTGCGCGAGCGCGGCTATGCGCAGAATGAAATCGAAGCGGTAGTGGCGCAACAGCCGGAACGGCTCGACAACATCATCGAGCGGCTGGATGCGGTGCAGGCATTTGCCGCCCTGCCGGAAGCGGAAGCGCTGGCAGCGGCGAACAAGCGCATCACCAACATCTTGAAAAAGAC
The DNA here is from genome assembly GCF_039923675.1 of Collimonas sp. Lineage (GTDB taxonomy): Bacteria > Pseudomonadota > Gammaproteobacteria > Burkholderiales > Burkholderiaceae_D > Collimonas. Next base: position 78,518 of record NZ_JBDTCG010000099.1, on the reverse strand, counting down.
GGAAAGCGTCGGCAATGCGGTCAGCAAGGAGCTGCTGCGCGATGACGCTGAATTACAGTTGTTCGTGGCGATGGAAGCGCTCAAACCGGAAGTCGACGCCGCCTTTGCCAAGGGCGACTTCAGCACCGCATTGAAAGCGCTGGCGCAATTGCGCCAGCAGGTCGATGCCTTCTTCAACGATGTGATGGTGATGGCGGAAGACGAGCAGTTGCGCAATAACCGCCTGGCGTTGCTGGCCAAGCTGCATGCGATGTTGAACCAGGTTGCCGACATTTCCAAGCTGGCAGCTTAAAATGGCCGTGAATAGCTCCACTGCGCCACTTCCGACCGAGTCATTCCCGCGAACGCGGGAATCCAACGTCGTCAGTAAACTGGATCCCCGCGTTCGCGGGGATGACGGTTTTTTTAGCGCTGCTCCTGGGTTGCCCCACAAACCAATATGAAACTAATCATCCTCGACCGCGACGGCGTCATCAATCACGACTCGGACGCCTTCATCAAAACACCCGACGAATGGGTGCCGATCAAGGGTTCGCTGGAAGCCATAGCGCGCCTCAACCAGGCGGGCTATCGCGTGGTGGTGGCGACCAACCAGTCAGGCATCGCGCGCGGCTTGTTCGACATGCAGGCGCTGATGGCGATTCATCAGAAGATGCACGAAGCGGCGCAGCTGGTCGGCGCCGAAATCGATGCGATCTTCTTTTGTCCGCACGCGGCCGACGACAACTGCGATTGCCGCAAGCCGAAGGCCGGCATGTTCCACGACATCGGCAAGCGCTTTGAAGTCAGCTTGCGCGGCGGCGTGGCCACTGTGGGCGACTCGCTGCGCGACTTGCAAGCCGGCTTTGTCGCCGGTTGCGCGCCTTACCTGGTGCTCACCGGAAAAGGAGAAAAGACCCGTGAAAAAGGCGGCCTGCCGCCCGGCACCTTGATTTTCCCGGACCTGGCCGCGGTGGTGGAGTTTTTGCTGAAGAAGCCGATGGAGTTGTCAGTCTGATCGGCGAGATTGGCGAATTCAGCCATCTCGCAAATAGCATGTTTGTTTAGAAAAAATACTGGAGTTTGCATGTTGCGTTTTTCCCTGTTTCTACGTTCGCTGCTGTTCACCGTACTGATGGCTATCCTGACCGTGGTCTGGTCGCTGGCCTGCGTCCTGTTCGCACCATTCCCCTATGCCCGCCGCTATTACCTGACCGCGCGCTGGAATGTCATCGTAGTGTGGATGGCCAAGGTCATCTGCGGCATCCGCTACGAAGTCAAGGGCATGGAGAATTTTCCGGATGCGCCGGCAGTTGTGCTGAGCAAGCATCAGTCGGCCTGGGAAACCATTTTCCTGCTGCAGATGACGCCGCGCCCGCTGGTGTTCGTCTTCAAGAAATCGCTGACCTACATCCCGTTTTTCGGCTGGGGCATCGCGCTGTTGCGCATGATTCCGATTGACCGTAGCAAGGGCCGCGATGCGTTCGCCCAGGTCGTGGTGCAAGGCCGCAAACGGCTGGCGGACGGCCAGTGGATCATCATGTTCCCGGAAGGCACACGGATTCCTGTCGGCCAGACCGGCAAATACAAGAACGGCGGCACGCGCCTGGCGGTTGAAACCAATACCCTGGTCGTGCCGATCGCCCACAATGCCGGCGAGTGCTGGCCGAAGAATTCTTTCATCAAGAAACCGGGCCTGATCACGGTTTCCATCGGCAAGCCGATCTATCCGGAAAACCTGGATAGCAGCGAGTTGATGGCGAAAGTCGAAAATTGGATAGAATCTGAAATGCGGGTGATTTCACCCCTTGTCTATTCCAGGCAAAAATAAACCTCACTAGCCAACATTGAAACTATTGCATCAAAAGCCAATTAAGCCTCGCCCGGGGCCGAATGCAACTCCCCGGGGCAAAGCACAGCAGCAACAAGCGCTGCAACTGGATCTGTTTGCCGAGGATCCTGTCGCCAGCACGGCCGTCCCTCCGCAAACTGTTAATCCAAGATCAACATCGCCCAAGCCGCCTGCGATTGAACCATCGGCGCTGGCGCCTGGCAAGCGACGCCTGCACTTCGACGAGCATATCCTCGATTACACCCTGCTGCGCTCCAAACGCCGCTCCATCGGCTTCCTGATCAGCGATGACGGCTTGCGTGTGACAGCGCCCAAATGGGTGACGCTGGGCGATATCGAAATTGCCATCCGTGAAAAGAAACGTTGGATTTTTACCAAGCTGAGTGAATACCGCGATCGCTCCACCCGCCGCATGCAGCCGCAAATGGCATGGCGCGACGGCGAAACGCTGCCCTACATGGGCCGCAGCATCACCCTGCGGATTCACGCCACGCAAAAGGCCGGGATTCATTTCGACGACGCCAGCGACCAGTTGATCGTCTGCCTGCCGGCCGACGCTGGCGAACAGCAATTGAAAGACCGCGTGCTGGGCTGGCTGCAACTTGAGGCCAAGCGCGTGTTTGGCGAACGGCTGCCGATCTATGCCAAGAAGCTGGGCGTCACCTATCAGTCGTTTGCGCTATCGTCCGCGACCACGCAATGGGGCTCCTGCACCTCTGAGGGCAAGATCCGCCTCAACTGGCGCCTGATGCACTTTGCGCTGCCGCTGATCGATTATGTGATTGCGCACGAGTTGTCGCACTTGCGCGAGATGAACCACAGTCCGCGTTTCTGGGCGACTGTACAATCAATCTTCCCTGACTTTGAAACCGCCCGCAAAACCTTGCGCGACAGCGCCCAGGAAACGCTGCCGGTTTTCTAAGTCGCTGCACCCTCCGCTACGCCGATGTAAACTGTCGGTGCAAGCCAAGCATTCTCTCCCTTCCCAACCATTGAGAAAAACATGCGAATCCTCCACACCATGCTGCGCGTCGGCAATCTGCAACGTTCCATCGATTTTTACACCAAGGTGCTAGGTATGAAACTGCTGCGCACCAACGACAATCCGGAATATAAATATACTCTGGCGTTCGTCGGCTACGGCAGCAATCCCGACCATGCTGAACTCGAATTGACCTACAACTACGGTGTGGAGAGCTATGACCAAGGCACGGCTTTCGGCCACTTGGCGGTCGCCGTGGAGGATGCTTATAAAGCCTGCGAGGATGTCCGGGCTCAGGGCGGGAATGTGACTCGCGCAGCGGGTCCGGTAAAGGGCGGCAGCACTGTCATCGCATTCGTCCAGGACCCCGATGGCTACAAGGTGGAACTGATCGAACGCAAAATCGGCGATGCGCCTGACGCCAAACTCTGATTTGTGAATGTCGGCGCTTAAGCGGCGCCGTCCGGCAGGCGATTGGCCAGCTCGACAAATAGCTCCATCGAGATGGCTTCAGGCCGCGCTTGCGGATCGACGCCAGCGTCTATCAACTGACTTTCTGTGAACATTCCGGCCAGGCAGTTGCGTATGACTTTGCGGCGCTGGGTGAATGCCTTGAGCACCACCGCTTCGAGTTTCTGCTGGTTGCAAGCCAAAGGCTGGGCAATCGGGATCATGCGCACGATGGCCGATTCGACCCGCGGCGGCGGATCGAAAGCGGTCGGCGGCACGATGAACAACAGCGACATCCGGTAGCGCCATTGCAGCATCACGGAGAGCCGGCCAAAAGCCTTGCTGGCCGGTTGCGCCACCATCCGCTCCACCACTTCCTTTTGCAGCATGAAATGCTGGTCTTGCACCAACGGCGCAATCTCGGTCAGGTGGAACAGCAGCGGACTGGAAATGTTATAGGGCAGATTGCCGACTACACGCAATTTTTTATCGCCGGTCAAAGGGATGCCGGCGAAATCGAACTTCAATGCATCGGCGGAATGTACATGCAAACGGGCCGGATCGAAATTCTTTTCCAGCCGCGCGACCAGGTCGCGGTCCAGCTCCACCACATGCAAGCTTTGCAGCGATTGCAGCAACAGCTTTGTCATGGCTGCCAAGCCCGGACCGATTTCGACCATATTGTCGTCGGCTTGCGGATCGATGGCACTGATGATGTTGTACAGCACGGTGTCGTCCGTGAGGAAGTTCTGGCCGAAGCGTTTACGGGGGATATGTTTCATAAATTCTCTTATTTGTAGGATAGCGCTGGCGACATGGCCATCACGTCATGGCGCATGAAGTGCAGAACGACAACCTGCGCGATCTTAGTTCGGCCTGCCTGCCCGTACCATTTGCGCTGCGGCATTCAGCGCCGCCAGCATGCTGCCGTGATCGGCGCGGCCGAGGCCGGCAGCAGCCAGGTCAAGCGCCGTGCCATGATCCACGGAAGTCCGTATAAACGGCAAGCCCAGCGTGATGTTGATGCCATGTCCGAAGCTGGCGTATTTCAACACCGGCAAACCCTGGTCGTGATACATCGCCAGGACACAATCGGCTTCGTCCAGATATTTTTGCTGGAACAGGGTATCTGCGGGATATGGCCCGCTCACTGTAATGCCCTTGGCTTTGGCTGCTTGCAGCACCGGGCCGATGATATCGATTTCTTCGCGGCCCAGATAACCTCCCTCGCCCGCGTGCGGATTCAGGCCGGTCACTAGAATACGCGGCTGCGCCAGGCCGAACTTGCTCTTCAGATCGGCATGCAGGATAGCGATGGTACGGCTCAGGCTATCGAAGGTGATCGCAGCCGCTACATCCTTCAACGCCAGATGGGTGGTCGCCAGCGCCACGCGCAATGGCGGCGTTGTGCGGTCGGTAGCCAGCATCATGACCACTTGCGGGGTGGCGCTTTTTTCAGCCAGGTATTCGGTATGGCCGGTAAACGCCACGCCGGCGTCATTGATCGTGCTTTTCTGCAGCGGCGCGGTGACCATGCCGTCGAAAATTCCCTGCATCGCGCCGTCGATTGCAATATCCAGCGCGCGCAGCACCGCCCTGCCATTGCGTGCATCCAGCAAACCCGGCTGCACATGGGCATCAAGCTGGCAATCGATCACTGCGATCTGATCGACTGAAAAATTCGGCAAGCCGTTATTGCGGAAGGCCTGCTGCGACAACGCTACCAGGCGGATTTGCGGATCGATCTCCGCCGCGATCATGGCTAGAAATGCGGCATCGCCAATCAGTACGCTCTTGATCTCAGCGCGCAACTGCCAGGCGGCCTTGATCGACACTTCCGGGCCGATACCGGCCGGCTCCCCGCAAGTGACTGCCAAGACAGGCCGCCGCTGCAGGTCGACCGGAGCGGCCGCTAATTGATCAGGCATGCGCTACTTTCGAGTAGTCACCAGTTTCAGTGATCGTCGTTGCGGTATTCGACATAAGTACGGTCGCGCAATTGACGCAACCAGTCGTTGGTGGCTTCTTCGGTTTTACGTTCACGAATCGCCATCCGTGCAGCCAGACGCTGACGCTCTTTCGACACATCGTTGGTCTTGCGCTCGACCACCTGGATCAGGTGATAGCCGAATGGCGACTCGATAGGATCGCTGATCTGGCCCGGTTTCAACGCATCCATCGCTCGTTCGAATTCTGGTACGGTATCGCCGGGATATACCCAGCCCAGATCGCCGCCCTTCGAGGCTGACAAATCGTTGGAGTATTGCTTGGCCAGGTCTTCGAATTTGGCGGCATTGTTGTCCAGCCGCTCTTTCAGGTCGAGCAGACGGCGACGGGCGTCAGCCGCTGTCACGGTTGGTGTCACCTTGATGAGGATATGGCGGACATGGGTCTGCTGCACCGGCGCGGCAGCCGTATCTTTCGGCGCACTGGCGGCGGCACGCTTGTTGATCAGCTTGACGATATGAAAACCATTGGCGCTCTTTAATATTCCCGATACCTGGCCGGGGGCCAGATTAGCCACCGCCTCGACGTACAACGATGGCAGACGGTCTTGCGTGCGCCATCCCATGTCGCCGCCGGTCAAGGCGTCGGTGGAATCTGAATAAGCGGCGGCAATCGAGGCGAAATTACCGCCAGAGCGGATTTGCTGCATCGCTTCTTCGGCACGCTTGGCGCGCTGGGCAATCTGGTCGGCCGTTGCATTTTCCGGCACACGGACCAGAATCTGGGCTAAGTCCAGCTCCTGTCCATTTTGCTTGTTGCTGCTGTCCGCAGTGATGTAGTTATCGACTTCCGATTCCGAAATCTGGATCTTGTTATCCACTTCGCGTTCGCGCAGGCGCTGCAACAGCATCTCCTGGCGGATTTCTTCACGGAACGCAGGGTAAGGGATTTTGTCCTGGGCCAATTGCTTCTGGAAATCCGCCATCGACATTTTGTTTTGTTCCGCAATCCGGCCGATCGCACGATCCAGCATGACGTCATCTACCGACAAACCATTCTCTTTCGCCAGCTGCACTTCGGCGCGCTCAAGAATCATGCGCTCGAGCAATTGTTTTTGCAGTTCCGCGACGGGCGGCAATTCGACATTCTGCGCCTTCATGCGTTGCGTCACATCATTCAGACGCTTGGCCAATTCCTGTTGGGTAATCACATCTGTGTTGACCACAGCGATGATGGCGTCAACCGTTTGCGGCGCGGCTTTTGCGGCAGAAGCGCTGACTGCAGGCGCGGGCGCGGCAACTGCTGCGGGAGCAACCAAAGGTGGCGTAATTTGGCTCGACACCGCTTGCGCCATGGCGCTGCCGGCCGTTGCAGATAACAGCAGGAACGCCATTGCCGCGAGTTGGGTTTGATTGGTTTTACGCATAATTGGAAAAACGTTCATGAATGAGGATAATCAGAAGAATGACGGAGAATAACAGGTTCAACGGCTAATGAAAGAATCTGACTGGTTAATATTTTGATAACCTGGAACACTGCTTCGCAGCGCGCTGATCGGATCTGATCCGATTTTTGACAAACCATTCAATTCAAGTTGTATAAAAAATCCGGTAGTGGTGCGGGTTGACGAAGTCGGCGTACGCTGGCCCACCAGGCGGAAAACCCAGCAATCGGCCTTGTATTCAAGTCCGATCAAACTTTGTCCGACGGTTTTTTCCTGCAAGGAATAGCTGACGCGGCCGACGCCATACCAGCGCCTTGTCAACGGCCATTGGGCAGACAGGTCGAATTGCTTCAGGTATTTATTATCTACATCAAGCGGATCGATGTTGGTGTGATCCAGCTGGTAGGAAAAATTGATGACTTTTTTCGGGCCTGGTTGCCATTTGATGGTGGAGCCGGCTCGCACCCATTGATTATTGCTTTGGCTGTATTCGATAGTATTGTCGACCCCCAGTGTCGGCGTCACCTGACCGCCAGCCATCAACAGCAGGTCCGAACGGCTGGTGGTGATGTTGTCGGTCGTGTTCAACGCTACACGCGGCTGGGTAAAATACATGCGCTGGCCAATACCCAGACGCAAGCGTTCCAAGCCGGATTCCTCGATAAAGCGAGAGGTCACCGCAGTAGTCAATTGATTGGCGTCGCTGATGCGGTCATGGCCGCTATAGCGGTTCTCGGTAAAAATCTGGGCGAAATTGAAGTCCGCCGCGCCACTGTCGAATAAAGGAAACTGGCTTTGGTCGTGGTACGGCGTGCGCACATAGAACAGGCGCGGCTCCAGCGTTTGCGTCATCTTGTTGCCGAAGAATGTGGCGTCGCGCTCGAAAATCAGGCCGGTATCAAGCGAGAAAGTCGGCAGGACCCGGCTGAAATCATTGCCTAAGGGCGTCGGAGCTGGTGCGCCCAACGCAACTGGTTGTGTCACCGCATTCGCTATGCCGAACTTATTAGGCTCGATGCTGTAGGCCGTCGCATCCAGCTGGATTTTTGGCGTGATGAAATACCCGGGACGAATGATCGGATAGGAAAGCTGCGGATTGATGTAGACGCGTTCACCGCCCAGTGGTAGCAAAGTGCTGCTGGTATAAGTCGTTGAGCTACCCGACGGGAAATCATATTGCGTATTTCTGAAGCGCGTATATTGCGCGTTGACGGTCCAGTCGAAACCGTAAATATCCTGCTTGCCGGCGGTAACGGTGACTTGCGGCATCCGGTCATACGGACGGCTCAGCGTAGGCAATCCAGCGGCATTAAAATCCTGCAATACCTGATAGCGCGAAGCCAGTGCCGCCACGTTCCAGAACGAACCACTGTAGTTCAGATCGAATTCGCGATTCAAGGTACGCAGAGAACTTTGCGTAATCGAACGCGTGAAATCGTCGGGATAATTATTATCCGAAGCAAAGTTGACGTTCCAGCCCATCGTCAACCCCGGCAACAGCGTCTGCGAATGGATAGACTGCAAGGCATAACGATCGGTCTTGGTCAGCTGGTCGCCTGGCAAGAATTCCACTTTGGTCTGACCGCTATAGTCCACCCCCATGTAACGCGCATCCGCTCCCATCTGCAGGCCACGCTGGCTGATGATGTTGGGATAGAGCGTCAAGTCGCGATTCGGAGCGATATTAAAATAGTACGGCAGATTGAATTCCAGGCCGCCATTGTTGGTGGAGCCGATAATCGGCGGCAACACGCCGGACTGGCGGTCGCCCGTCAACGGGAAAGACATTATCGGCGACCCGAGGATAGGCACGTTCTTGAAATAGACGATACCGTTGTGGGCAACCCCTTCGCCCAGGCCGCTGTCAATGTCCAGCGTGCTGGACTTGACATACCAGTCCGGCTTGGTGCCCGGACAGGTGGTATAGGTGCCCTTGAGGATTTCCGACCTGTCTTCATCCAGAAAATTGACGCGATCGGCTTTGCCGTGGCCATCATTGGCCTGGAACCAGTAAGTCGGATTGGTCAGGTATCCTTGCCCTGAATCCATATTCATCTGCAGATCGTCGCCGGTGTACCTGTCGCCGTAGCGATTCATGCGCACGCAACCGTGGGCTTCCGCCTCGTTCTCGACAATATGGTAGACGCCGGTGTTGGATTTGAGATTGGTGCCGCCACGGGTCATGTCCACATCGTTGTCCAGATTGAGCAAACGATCCGGGCGTCCGGTCATCTGTTCCGCCTCTATCGTGGTCGGGGCGTCGGTGTCATTGACACGCGGCTGCCTGGGTTTCGGCTGGTTGGCCTGCGCATCGGGGATGATCGGCGTGCTCACCTCGACCGCCTGGGCCCATGCCCACATCGGCATCGATACCGCAGCAATGACCGAAGCCACCAATACAGTCATGCGCCGCAGGGCAGGCAATTGGAACGCGGCCTGGCCAGACCGGGTACGGCCTGAACATGATGGGGAATACTTAGGAAGCGCTGAGGAGGACCGGGTCATGAAATGAGTTTGGCAAACACCATGGCAGGCGATTTTTTGAAATTAATCCCTTATTATATGGGAACTCACTACCAACAGCGCATTACTCCTCGCTCATTACTGGATTGCTCAATGTCTTTATCACAGTCTGCCCCCGTTTTACCCGATCTGCGCCAGACTCAAATTGTCGAATGGCTAACTACGCTTGGCCGCATTCCCACCCTGCCGGCCACACTGCGGCCAGCCTCCGCCGACGCCAGTTTCAGGCGTTATTTCAGAATTGATACTGCCGCCGGCGGCACGCTGATCGTCATGGACGCACCCCCGCCGCAGGAAGACGTACGGCCCTTCATCGAGATCGGCGCGCTGTTCGCCGGCATCGGCTTGTCGGTGCCCGAAGTCCTGGCGCAAGACGTCGAACGCGGCTTCCTGCTGCTGTCGGATCTCGGCTCCACCACCTATCTGCAGCAACTCAATAACGACGACAGTATCGATAATGCACACAAGCTGTACATGGACGCCGTCGACGCCTTGGTATTGCTGCAAACCAAGAGCCAGCCGGATGTGCTGCCGGAGTACGACCGCGCCTTCCTGTCGCGTGAATTGCAAATATTCCCTGAATGGTATTTGGGCAAGCACTTGAAGGCGACCCTGAGCGACCAGCAAAACGCCGATCTCGGCAAGGTGTTCGACGCCATCCTTGCCAACAACCTGGCGCAACCGCAGGTATTCATCCATCGCGATTATCATTCGCGCAACCTGATGCTGCTGCCGAACGGCAATCCCGGCGTGCTGGATTTCCAGGGCGCGCTGTATGGCCCGATTACCTACGATATCGTCTCGCTGCTGCGCGATGTTTACATCCAGTGGAGTGAAGCGCAGGTGCTTGACTGGCTGATCCGCTACTGGGAGCGCGCCAAGCGCGCCGGCCTGCCGGTGGCGCCGGATATCGACACCTTCTACCGAGATTTCGAATACATGGGCTTGCAGCGGCACCTGAAAATCCTTGGCCTGTTCGCGCGTTTGTACCACCGCGACGGCAAGGAAGCCTATCTGAAAGATATCCCGCTGGTTATGGACTACGTCCGCAAGACAGCTTTGCGCTACCGTGAGCTGATCCCGCTGGTGCGCTTGCTGGACAAGCTGGAAGACAAGACAGTGCAAGTCGGCTATACCTTCTAATAGTAATTGGCAATTCAAATAAAGCATCCATGAAAGCAATGATCTTTGCAGCCGGCCGTGGCGAGCGAATGCGCCCGCTGACCGACACCATTCCCAAACCCTTGCTCAAGGTCCGCGGCAGGCCGCTGATCGTCTGGCATATCGTCAACCTGGTGCGCGCCGGCATCACCGAGATCGTCATCAACCATGCCCACCTGGGGCAAATGATTGAAGACGCGCTGGGCGACGGCAGCAAGTTCGGCGTCACAATCAGCTATTCGCCGGAAACCGTGGCGCTGGAAACCGCAGGCGGCATCGCCAACGCTCGCCACCTGCTCGGCGAGCAGCCGTTCGTAGCGATTGCCGGCGATATCTATTGCCCGCATTTCGATTTCGAACAAGTCAAGAATACGCTGGAAGACAATGACCTCTGGGGCCAGCCCTACCCGCTCGACAAACGCGATGTGGCCTGGCTGTTCCTGGTAAAAAACCCAGCCCATCATCCGCAAGGCGATTTCGCGCTGCACAGTTTTTCGCTCAGCAATGAGGCCGCATCTCCTGACACCCCGCGCCATACGTTTTCCGGGATCGGCGTCTATCGCCCCGAAATGTTCGACTCGGTCAGCCCCGGCCAGCCGGAAAAACTGGTCACACTGCTGCGCGAATATGCCGCACGCGGCCAGCTTGGCGGCGACGTCTATCGCGGCGAATGGACCGACGTCGGCACCATTGAACGCCTGAATCAACTGAATGCGCCGTTCGCACCCCCCTGATGCGGCCGCAGCCAACCTTTTACGGAAAGATGCCAGCATGACTCCTTACAGCACACGCCGCAGCAAACTGATTGCACAGATGCAGGCCATGGGTGGCGGCGTCGCCATCATCGCCACCGCGCCGGAGGCGATGCGCAATGCCGATTCCGACTTTCCCTATCGGCACGACAGCAGTTTTTACTATCTGTCCGGTTTCACCGAGCCGGATGCGGTGATCGTGCTGGTCGCCGGCAAAGACCCCAAAGCCATCCTGTTTTGCCGGGAGAAGAACCTTGAGCGGGAAATCTGGGACGGCTTCCGTTTCGGTCCCTCCGCCGCGCGTGAGCAGCTCGGTTTCGACGCCGCATTTGCGATCGATGAGATCGATGCTGAAATGCCGAAGCTGCTGGCCGACGCGCCGGCGATTTTCTACTCGCTCGGCAAGCAAGCCAATCGCGATACGCAACTGCAAGGCTGGATCAACAAACTCGGCGGCCAGGCTCGCATCGGCGTCAGCGCACCTGCCATCATCCACAGCCTTGAACCGCTGCTGGCGGAAATGCGCCTGTTCAAAGACGCCGGCGAACACGCGATCATGCAACGCTCCGGCCGCATCGCCGCAGGCGCCCATAGCCGAGCGATGCGCATGGCGCGTCCCGGCCTGCGCGAATACCACCTGGAGGCCGAGCTGCTGCACGAATTCCGCACCCACGGCGCAGAATCGCCGGCCTATACCTCGATCGTCGCCACCGGTTCCAACGCTTGCGTATTGCACTACCGCGCCGGCAATACCGAACTGAAAGACGGCGACCTGGTGCTGATCGACGCCGGTTGCGAATTCGAAAGCTACGCCTCCGACATCACCCGTACCTTCCCCGCCAACGGCATATTCTCGGGGCCGCAAAAAACCTTGTATGAAATCGTGCTGGCGGCGCAACACGCGGCGATCGCTGCAACCCGTCCCGGACAACGTTTCATCGACGGCCATAACGCCGCCTTGCGGGTGCTGGCGCAAGGCATGCTGGATACCGGCCTGCTCGCCAAGGACAAGGCCGGCACGCTCGACGACGTCATCGCCAACGGCGATTACCGCCAGTTCTACATGCACAGCACCGGCCACTGGATCGGCCTTGACGTACACGACGTCGGCGCTTACCGCGAACCGGGCGAAGCGGCGCCGGAAGGCGAACAAAAGCCGTGGCGCAAACTGCAGCCAGGCATGGTCACCACGGTCGAGCCCGGCATCTACGTGCGGCCGGCGGAAGGCGTGCCAGAGCAGTTCTGGAACATCGGTATCCGCATCGAAGACGATATCCTGGTGACCGCCGACGGCAACCTCAACCTGACCAGCGACGTACCGACCTCGGTGGCCGAGATCGAAGCCTTGATGCGAAAATGAAGCCGCGCGCCGGACTGCATTGCGGTTCCGGCACTGCTATCATGGCGCCTATGACAACCGCACACCCTACCATCGTCGTCTTCGACCTCGGCGGCGTTCTCTTCGACTGGAACCCCGACTACCTGTTCCGCAAACTGATCGCCGATGAAACCGAACGCAAGTGGTTCCTTGCCAACATCTGCAATGGCGAATGGAATCTCCAGCAGGACGGCGGCCGCTCGCTGGCTGAAGCCACCGCCAGCCTCAGCGCACGCCATCCCGAGCATGCGCCCCTGATTGCGGCCTTCAATGCGCGCTGGACAGAAATGCTGGGCGGCACGCTGGCGCCAGGCATGGCGATTTTCGATGCGTTGGAAGCAGGCGGCGTGCCCTTGTACGCCTTGACCAACTGGTCCGCGGAAACCTTTCCTTACGCCCGCAGCAACGCCCCTTTCCAGCCGATCCTGCAACGCTTCAAGGACATCTTGGTATCAGGCGAAGAACGGCTGATCAAACCGGACCCGCGTATCTATCAACGCATGCTGGAACGCATACGCGTGCACTATCCGCAGGTCCAGCCCGCGCATCTGGTCTTCATCGACGACGTCGAACGGAATGCCCTGGCTGCGCGCGCGCTCGGCTGGCGTGCGATCCATCACACGGATCCGGCGGTAACCGCCGCACAACTGCGTAACTGGGGTCTGCCGGTATGAGCGACCACATCAATCCGCAAAACGAGACAGATGTCGATATCGCCGTCTGCGGCGCCGGTCCGGTCGGCTTGAGCCTGGTGGCGTTGCTGATCAAACGCGGCATCGCCGCGGCACGGATCGCCTTGATCGACGCCAAGACGGTCGAGCTGGCGCGCCAGGATCCGCGCTCGCTGGCGCTGTCCTATGGCAGCAGCCAGATCCTGCAAGATATCGCCGCGTGGCCGATTGCAGCGACGGCAATTCATCAGATCCACGTCTCGCGCCGCGGCCACTTCGGCCGCACGCTGATTCAACGCCACGAATTCCAATTACCGGCGCTCGGCTATGTCACGCGCTACGGCACGCTGGTTACGGCTTTGGCTGCGTTGCCGGCTTTGTCTGAAGTCCGCTTACTGCGACCGCTGCAGGTGACTTCCAGCAGCGAGCATGAAGACAGCGTCGAATTGCAATTATCGGATGGCAGCTCGCTGCGCAGCAAACTGCTGGTGCAGGCCGAAGGTGGCGTATTCGGCGCCCAAGGCGGCAAATCGCTGCAACGCGATTACCAGCAAATCGGCATTGTGGCCCACGTCCAGGCTGGCACGCCGACAGCCCATCGCGCCTTTGAACGCTTCACCGACCAGGGACCGCTGGCGCTGTTGCCGCAGGATGACGGGCACGGCCACAACTACGCTTTGGTATGGTGCGTCCGGCCCGACACCGCCAACAGCCTGCTGGCGCTGGACGATGCGGCATTTTTGAACGCGCTGATGCAGGCATTCGGCAACCGGCTCGGACGGTTTATCAAGACTTCGCCGCGCAACAGTTTTCCGCTCGGCTTGAATGCCCACCCCGCGACATCCGCCAGAACTGTGGCGATCGGCAATGCCGCGCAAACCCTGCATCCGGTTGCCGGCCAGGGCCTGAACCTGGGCCTGCGCGATGCGACTGTATTGGCGCGCATGCTGGCGGTTGACGTATCGTCGGAGACATTGCTGCAATTTGCCGCCGCCAGGCAGTCCGACCGCAGCATGACGATACACCTGACCGACATCATGGCGCGGATTTTCGCCAGCGCGCCGGACGGCGCCTTATCGCAAACCCTGCTGGGCCTGTCGCTGGGACTGGTCGATGTGGTGAAACCGGCGCGCCGCTTGCTGGCGCAGCAAATGATGTTCGGCAGGCGCTGAACCTAGACCATCTCGCCAAATAAAAAGCCGCGCCGGTTTTACCCGGCGCGGCTTTTTGACAAGAGCGGTCAAGAATTATTCGACTGCCTTCACCATATCTTCAATCACTTTCTTGGCGTCGCCAAACACCATCATGGTCTTGTCCATGTAGAACAGCTCGTTGTCGAGGCCGGCGTAACCGGCGGCCATCGAGCGCTTGTTGACGATCACGGTCTTGGCTTTATAGACTTCCAGGATCGGCATGCCGGCGATAGAGGATTTCGGATCCTTGGCGGCAGGATTGACGACGTCGTTGGCGCCCAGCACCAGCACCACATCGGCCTGGGCGAATTCACCGTTGATGTCTTCCATCTCGAACACCTGATCGTAAGGTACCTCGGCTTCCGCCAGCAGCACGTTCATGTGACCAGGCATGCGCCCCGCCACCGGATGGATCGCATATTTAACGATCACTCCCTTGTGCGTCAGCTTCTCGGTCAGTTCTTTCAAGGCGTGCTGGGCGCGCGCCACCGCCAGGCCGTAGCCTGGAACGATGATCACGGTTTCAGCATTACCCATCAGGAAAGCAGCATCGTCGGCAGAGCCGGATTTCACCGGCCGCTGTTGCTGCGCACCGCCGCTGGTTGCCGCTGCGGCGTCACCGCCGAAGCCGCCCAGGATGACGTTGAAGAACGAGCGGTTCATCGCCTTGCACATGATGTAAGACAGGATCGCACCGCTGGAACCGACCAGCGAACCGGCGATGATCAGCATCGCGTTGTTCAGCGAGAAACCGATGCCCGCAGCCGCCCAGCCAGAGTAGCTGTTGAGCATCGACACCACCACCGGCATATCGGCGCCGCCGATCGGGATGATGATCAGCACGCCGAGGATGAAGGCGATCAACGCCATCAGGATGAACGGCAACCAGGTGTTGGTCAGCACGAAAATGATGCCGAGGCCGACCATCGCCACCGCCAGCAGCAGGTTGATGAAATGCTGGCCGCGGAAACTCACCGGCGCGCCCTGGAACAGGCGGAATTTATATTTACCCGACAATTTGCCGAAGGCGATCACCGAACCGGAGAAGGTAATCGCACCGACGAAGGTGCCGACAAACAATTCGATGCGGTTACCGACCGGCAGTGCTTCGCCGTGCGCCGCAATCCCGAAAGCCCAAGGCTCCGACACTGCCGCCACTGCGATACATACCGCCGCCAGGCCGATCAGCGAGTGCATCGCCGCCACCAGCTCCGGCATCTTGGTCATCTCTACCCGCTTGGCCAGCATGGCGCCGATGCCACCGCCGACCACCACGCCGCCGGTCACTAGCCAGAAGCCGAGGCCGGAGCCCTGCGATTCCGCTTTCAGCTTGACGATCAGCGCGATCGTGGTGACGACCGCAATCGCCATCCCCGCCATGCCGAATGCATTGCCGCGCCGCGCCGAAGACGGATGCGACAAACCCTTGAGCGCCTGAATGAAGCAGACCGAGGCGATCAGGTACAACAAAGTCACCAGGTTCATGCTCATTGCTGGGCTCCCTCTTTAGCTGCCGGTTTTGCCTTCGGCTCTTTTTTCTTGAACATTTCCAGCATGCGCTGGGTCACCAGGAAGCCGCCGAACACATTGACTGCCGCCAGCGCCACCGCCAGCGTGCCGGCGATCTGGCCGACGATGCCCTCGGTCAGACCGGCGGCCAGCATGGCGCCGATGATGATGATGGCGGAGATGGCGTTGGTGACCGCCATCAACGGCGTATGCAGCGCCGGCGTGACGGTCCAGACCACGTGGTAACCGACGTAGATCGCCAGTACGAAAATGATCAGGTTGGTGATGGTGTGCGTGACTTCCATGGTTTCCCCTTAAAGCGACCTCGAATAATTTCCGCTACGTCAATCCGACCGAGTCATTCCCGACCGGGTCGTTCCCGCGTACGCGGGGATGACGAAATTTTCAGATCTTTTTCAAACCGGTGATCCGGTTGTTGTCATCGACAAACACCACTTTCGGCACGTAGCTGACGGCTTCTTCGTTGGAGAGCGGCGCATAAGTACAAATGATCAGCAAGTCGCCCAGATGGGCGCAGCGCGCGGCGGCGCCGTTCAGCGATATCTCGCCGCTGCCGCGCTTGCCACGGATGGCGTAAGTCGAAAAACGCTGGCCGTTGTTGACGTTGTATAGTTCGATTTTTTCAAACTCGCGGATATCGGCGGCTTCCAGCAGGTCTTCATCGATTCCGCAAGAACCTTCGTAATGCAGGTCGGCCTGGGTAACGGTTGCGCGATGAATTTTTGCGCGCAGCATGATGCGTTGCATATCTTGTTTCTCCAATTGACAAAGCTGCCGGCCGCAGCCGGAGCCTTTTACAGCTATGAATTAAAACAGTACCTAAACGGTACCTATACAAGCAACCCGTTGCCGGGCAACTTGCCTGCATTACCTGCCGGTATTACTTATTTGCGTTACTTATTTGCGCAGTACTTCACCGGCACTGCACAGCAAAGTGGCCGCCACTATATCGTCTTCCCGATTAATCACAAGCCCGCCTTCGGCATTGATGATCAGCTTGAGGAAATCCAGCAGGTTGCGCGAATACAGCGCCGAGGCATCGGCCGCCACCAGCGCTGCCAGATTGCCTTCGCCGATGATGTGGACGCCGTGCTTGATGACAGTCTTGCCGCTTTCCGACAAGGGGCAGTTGCCGCCCTGGTCGACCGCCATGTCCAGGATCACCGAGCCCGGTTTCATCGCCTTGACCGTCTCTTCGCTGATCAGCACCGGCGCTTTGCGGCCAGGGATCAGCGCGGTAGTGATAATGATGTCGGCTTGCTTGGCGCGCTCATGCACCAGTTCCGCCTGGCGTCGCATCCAGTCAGCCGGCATCGATCGCGCATAGCCGCCGACGCCCTGGGCGATTTCCCGTTCTTCATCGGTGATGAAAGGCACGTCGAGAAATTTCGCGCCGAGCGATTCGATTTGTTCTTTCACCGCGGGCCGCACATCGGATGCTTCGATCACCGCGCCGAGCCGCTTGGCGGTGGCGATCGCCTGCAAGCCTGCCACGCCGGCGCCCATGATCAGCATGCGCGCCGCCTTGACGGTGCCGGCGGCGGTCATCAACATCGGCATGAAGCGCTGATAGGTATTGGCTGCCATCAAGACCGCCTTGTAGCCGGCAATATTGGCTTGCGACGACAGCACATCCATCGATTGCGCACGCGAAGTACGCGGCGCGGCTTCCAATGAAAACGCGGTCAGGCCACGACTTGCCATAACAGCAATATTGTCGGCATCAAAAGGGTTCAGCATGCCGACCACTACCGTGCCGCTTTTCAGCAAGGACAGTTCGTCGGTGCTGGGAGCGCGCACTTTCAGTACCGTTTCCATGCCGAAGGCGGCGGCGGCGTTGACCACCTCGGCACCGGCCGCAGCATAGGCTTCATCAGTAATGCTGGAGGATATGCCTGCGCCGGACTGTACCAGCACCTGGTGCTTGGCTGCTACCAGCTTCTTTACTGTCTCTGGAGTCGCTGCAACCCGGGTTTCGCCAGGCCGCGTTTCGGCGGGTATGCCGATTTTCATGGTCTTCTCCCACTATGTTAAGAATTCTTTGCCCTGGATCTTATGTACCGTTCGCCACATCGCAGGCCGTGCCAGGCGACGACGACATCCGGTCCAATTGGCCGTATGGAATATTACACGGAAAAATTGCAGCTAAACAATCTGAGTCTTGATGTAGGTTATTTATCCTAAAATTAGCGGCTTGTTGCGTTTTTACAATCATGGCTGGCATCACATCCGCTCACCATGCCCGACGGTGTCGCCTCGCCCCTGACTCACTTCTCATCGAAAACCGGCAGGCAAGTTAAAATATCGGATTAACCGAGGAATTTATGACTGACGTTTGGAAACCCTCCGTCACGGTCGCCGCCATCATCGAGCGCGACGGCCGCTTCTTGCTGATAGAAGAAGCGACCAGTGACGGCATCCGCATCAACCAGCCAGCCGGCCATCTCGATCCCAACGAGTCGCTGCTGCAGGCGGTCGCGCGCGAAACGCTGGAAGAAACAGCACACGAATTCACCCCGACCGCGCTGGTCGGCATGTATATGGCGCGTTATGTCTCGGCGCGCACCGGCAAAGCGGTCACTTATTTACGCTTCGCCTTCTGCGGTGATCTGGGCGTCCGGCACGAGCAGCCGCTCGATCACGGCATTTTGCGCACCTTGTGGATGTCGCGCGACGAAATGGCCGCCTGCGCCGAGCGCCACCGCAGCCCGCAAGTGTTGTTGTGCGTGGACGACTATTTGCGCGGCCAGCGTGCGCCTTTATCCATGCTGAACACCCACCCGAGCGCCTATGGAGTGGAACATGTCGACTAAAAAACGCGTAGTGATCGGCATGTCCGGCGGGGTCGACTCCTCGGTTGCGGCCTGGATGCTGAAACAGCAAGGCTATGAAGTCATCGGTCTGTTCATGAAGAACTGGGAAGACGACGACGATTCGGAATACTGCTCGACGCGCCAGGACTGGATCGATGCGGTCAGCGTGGCGGACGTGATCGGGGTCGATATCGAAGCCGTAAATTTTGCCGCAGAGTACAAAGACCGGGTATTCGCCGAATTCTTGCGCGAATACCAGGCCGGCCGCACGCCCAACCCTGACGTCTTGTGCAATGCCGAGATCAAGTTCAAAGCCTTTCTCGATCACGCCATGAAGCTCGGCGCCGATCTGATCGCTACCGGTCATTACGCCCGGGTGCGGCAGGCTCCGGCGGATCCCGGCCGTTTCGAACTGTTGAAAGCGGTCGACGCCAGTAAGGACCAGAGTTATTTCCTGCACCGTTTGAACCAGGCGCAATTGTCGAAAACCTTGTTCCCGCTGGGCGAAATCGAAAAAACCGAGGTGCGCAAGATCGCCGAACAGATCCAGCTGCCGAACGCCAAGAAGAAGGATTCCACCGGTATCTGCTTCATCGGCGAACGGCCGTTCCGCGAATTCCTGAACCGTTACCTGTCCTACAAACCGGGACCGATGAAAACCCCGGATGGCGATGTGGTGGGAGAGCACGTCGGCCTGAGCTTCTATACGCTGGGACAGCGCAAGGGCATCGGCCTGGGCGGCATGAAGTCGCACAAGAATGCCGGCGGCGACAGCGATCCCTGGTATGTGGCGCGCAAGGATGTGGAAAGCAACACCTTGTACATCGTGCAAGGACACGATCATCCGTGGCTGCTGTCATCGACACTGCAAGCGGGCCAGTTGAGCTGGGTTGCCGGCGAAGCGCCGCGGATTGCCGATTTATCGGCCAAGACGCGGTACCGGCAAGCCGATATGGCTTGCGCGTTTGGCAACCTGCAAACCGAGACCGCTGAAAACTTCAAGCTTGCGTTCACGGATCCGCAATGGGCCGTGACGCCGGGCCAATCCGCCGTGCTGTATGACGGTGACGTCTGCCTCGGCGGCGGCATCATCGAATCGTCGGGCAGCTAAAGCCGCACAGCCATGCCAAAGCACCGGTTTTACGTCTTGATGGCGTAAAACCGGTCATTTCTCCAGTTCTGAGCCGTTCTGGCCAGATCAAACAACCCCAAAATTTTTCTCAAAGACACTTTTTCATTCAATTACAACAATAAGTTCCCGTAAATTATTGTTAATAATGGAATAGTTTATTTCCATAATGACCATTTATTGTTGTTCCTGAAGTCTCTACACTGAGTTTCATCGATGGGCGCAACACACAAGCAGCATCAGCAATGCAAGTGCGCCGCTCACCGAGGCAGGACCCGACGGGCCAGGAGCCTGTCGGACTTAGGGGATCGAAGCGAAAAAATAGCTGGGCGATCATCCTAAGTCCGACAGACTCCTAGAGATACAAATGCCTGATCCGCCGAGCCCGGTGCCATCTATTAATTTCTTGGAGAAAAACATGAATGCCAAACAACTTATCGCAGGTCTCGCCGTTTTAGCCGCAGCCGGCAGCGCTTTTGCCGTTACACCATATCCACCTGAAACACCGTTCGTCTCCAGCAAATCCCGCGCTGATGTGCAGGCTGAAGTGGCGCAAGCCCAAAAAGAGGGCACGCTGAACGTTGCACGTAGCGAATATCCTATGGTTGCAGCTGCCGGCAAGCAAGTTACTCGCGCCGAAGTTGTGAGCCAGATCAACAAGGCAGAACCATCGGTGTACAACGGCAACTAAGTCGTACACGAAAAAGCGATACTGACTCAGCAGGTTTAAAGAGTCACGCAAAACGCCAGCAATGCTGGCGTTTTGCTATTATTGGATCATAGTGTTTTGCACCATGACTTTCGGTTGACCTCAGCGCCATGCTGCGTCAACAAAGCCCAACAGAGCATTCTCCAGACCTCTTTCGTCGTTACACTATTTCAGGTCACCATGCGGTTATCCTCCTTCCCCAAGTCTCCTCTTTCAGCCAGCCTGCTGCTGACTTGCTCGCTGGCCATCTTGTTAAGTGGCTGCGCCGATTTCTCGGGCATTTCTCCGCAATCGAAACTATCGGATGGCAGCGCGCTGGCTGCCGGCTCCGCGCTCGCCAAGGTCGGCAACGCTGCATGGCCGACCAGCGCCTGGTGGGAAAATTACCGCGATCCGCAACTCAATGCACTGGTGCTGCAAGCCGTGGCGGACAGCCCCAATCTGAAAATCGCTCAGGCCCGCATCCGCCAGGCATCTGCACTGGCCGGCGTATCGCGCGCGGCAACGTTGCCCAAGGCGGGCTTCGAAGCCAGCAGTACGCGCGGTCTGTATTCGGAGGAATACATCTTTCCGCCGCCGCTGGGCGGCAGCTGGAACTGGGATAATGAAATCACCGTCAAGGCCAGCTATGACCTCGACCTGTGGGACAAGGACCGCAGCGCGCTCGAATCGGCGCTCGACACGGTCCATGTCAGCGCCGCCGAAGCCCGCAGCGCCCAGCTGAACCTTGAAGTGGCGGTGGTGCGCGGCTATCTGCAGCTGGCGACCCAGTTTGCGCTGCGCGACATCGCCAGCTCGACGCTGACGCAACAGACTTCCATCGCGAATATCGCTCAACGCAAACTGAATGCCGGCCTCGGCACGCGGCTGGAAGTGAGCCAGGCCGAGACCGCGTTGCCGGACGCGCGCGCCAATATTGAAAAAATCGATGAGAACATCGCTCTGCTGCGCAACCAGATTGCCGCCTTGAGCGGTAAAGGCCCCGGCAGCGGCGAAGCAATCCAAAGACCGGTCCTGGCTGCCGCGTTGACCGTCACCATGAATGGCAACGACAGCAACGCGCAATTGCCGGTCGCGCTGCCCGACAACGTCCCTGCGCATCTGATCGGCCGTCGTCCCGATGTGATCGCGCAACGCTGGCGGGTCGAGGCGATGAGCAAGAATATCGACGTCGCCAAGGCTGCCTTCTATCCGGATATCAATATTTCTGCCTTCATCGGCCTGCAAGCACTCGGCTTCACCAACTTCCTCAGCGCGTCTTCCGGCGTGCGTGGCGCCGGGCCGGCGATTTCGTTGCCGATTTTTGAAGGCGGCCGCCTGCGCGCCAATCTCGGGGCCCAGACTGCCGCGCTCGACGGTGCGATTGAAAGTTATAACAACACGCTGGTGCAAGCCTTGCAAAGCGTGGCCGACCAGATCATCAAGCTGAAATCGGAACAGCAGCAGCGCGCACAATCGGAACAAGCGCTGGCGCTATCGAAGACATCCTACGATCTCGCCAAGCGCGGTTACCAGGCCGGTCTGACAGCTAACATCAATGTCATCCAGACCCAGCTGGTGCTGCTGCAACAACAACTGCGCGTGGCGCAAATCCGCGCCGGCTACCTGGATAGCTGGGCGCAACTGATGCAGGCGCTGGGCGGCGGCCTGGGCGACGATCTGCCGCTCCCCGGCGCCACGGATGGCTCCGCGAATGCGGCCACTGCTGCAGCTGCCGCAGAAAAATAAGCGGCGGCCGACATGAGCAACATCGCCAACAGCCGCCAGTCCTGGCTGCATCATCTGACGCAAGCCGGCGTCATCTGGATCGACAACCACGGCCAGGACCTGCTGCATGTCAGCAAAATCCTGATCGCCACCATGCTGGCGCTCGGGCTGTCGCTGCTATTCGACTTGTCCAAGCCCGGCACCGCCATGGTTACCGTGATCATTGTGCTGCAGCCGCGCAGCGGGTTGGTGCTGGCGAAAGGTTTCTACCGCTTCATCGGCACCTCGGTCGGTGTCATCATGTCGATCATCCTGGCCGCGTCGTTTACCCAGCAGCCGGTGCTGTTCCTGGCGGCGGGCGCCTGCTGGGTCGCTCTCTGCACCGCCGGCTCGACCATCTTCCGCAATTTTCAATCCTATGCATTCGTGCTGGCCGGCTATACGCTAGTGATAGTCGGCCTGCCGGCGGCGCTGCAACCTGACCAGGCTTTCGACATCGCCATGACCCGCCTGGCCGAAGTGATGCTGGGCCTGCTGTGCGCCGGCGTGGTCAGCGATGTGCTGTTTCCGAAGCACTTGTCGGACGTCTTGCTGCTGACGGTGCGCAAACGCTTTGCCGACTTCAAGACCTTCATTGCACTGGATGAATCGGCCGCCGCGTCGCGCCCTGCGCGTGAGCGCATGGTGCTGCGCTTTATCGGTGAAGTGATTTCGCTCGAGGCGCTGCGCACTTCATCCGTGTTTGAAAGCGCCGCCGGCCATTTGCAAAGCCTGCAACTACGGCAGTTAAACAATGCTTTCATGACCGCCTCTACCACCTTCCACTCGCTCGACCAGCTGTTCGGCCGCTTGCAGGCAGGCGGCAAGCACAGCACCCTGAGCGCTTTGATGATGGAGTACAAGGCGATTGCGCGCGCCTTCTCCAGCCAGGACCGGATGCCGCTGAAACAGGTCCGCAACGGTATGCCGCAACGCCTGGCAGCGCTGCGCCGCGGCCTGGCCGCCGGCAGCACCGGCGGCAGCGATAGCAGCAACTTGCTGGATTTCGATTCCGCCGCCGAGTTGCTGGCCAGGTTCGCCGAAGAGTTGCTGATCTACGCCCGCATCCATGCCGTGGTGATCCAGGCCGAAATGCACATGGCGGACGATGTCCAGCTGCCCGCGCACTATGTGGCGCGCACCGATCCGACCTTGATCTTCACCTCGGCGCTGCGAGCAGCGATCGGCTTCGGCATATCGGCGCTGTTCTGGATCCAGACCGGCTGGGTTTCCGGTGCCGATGCGGTGGTCATGGCGACCGTCGTCAGCGCGCTGTTTGCGGCGGCTCCCTCGCCGGTCAAGGTAGTGCGGCAGTTCATGATAGGCGCTGCTCTCGGCGGATTTTTCGGTTTCCTGTCAGCGTATTATCTGCAATCGCAAGCGGAAAATTTCACCATGCTGTGCATCGCGCTGGCGCCTTTCATCCTGATCGGCGCCTGGCTCACCACCACCCGGAAATATGCCGGCATCGGCACCGGCATCCTGCTGTTTTTCTTTTCCTACGCCAGCATCGGCAGCAGCTACCAGTTCGACATGCTGGAACTGCTCAACGGCATGGCCGGCGGCCTGATCGGCGTCGCCATCGCGTCGGTCATGTACCAGATCATCGATCCCTCCGACAGCCGCTGGATCAAGCGCCGCCTGGCGCGCGCCTTGCGCTTCCAGGTGGTGGAAGCCTGCAACCGGCCGCTGCCGGGCCTGGCCGGCAGGTTTGAAAGCGGCACTCGCGATTTACTGTCGCGCTTTGCGATTACCCATTCGCTGGATAACGAAGACGACCGCGCCATCATGACCTGGCTGTTGTCGGTGCTGGAAATCGGCCGCGCCGTGATCCAGCTGCGCCAGGAAACGCTGGGCATCAGCGATCCGCAAACGCATGCCCGGATCGACGACAGCATACGCAGCATCGCTCATCTGTTTGCGCGCCCCAATCAAACCCGCTTGCGGGCAGCGCTGGACTCCGTACTGGCGACAATTGTCGTGTGCCGCGACATGCCGGGAGTGCTAGCCAACCTGCACTTGATGCGCGGCGCCATGCTGGAACGGGTCACCGTGCTGACGCCGGCGGAAACCGCCTCCAAGCCCACCACAACTTCTACCGGGAATTGACCATGCCGCGTGAAATCGCACTCTTCGATGCGCTCATCCCCACTTTGCTGCTGGTCTTTATCGGCTGCCTGTTTCTGCAGATGGCGATCGACTGGCTGTTTACCCGCCTGGGCCTGTACCGTTACGTCTGGCATCCCAGCCTGTTCCGCATCGCCTTGTTCTTTTGCATTTTCGGCGGCGCCGGGCTGCTATTGCATGTTGTTTAATTAATCTGCTGTAAAAATTGCGCTAAGGTCGACATGAAACCATCCACCATTGTAAAAACCCTGCTGCAGGTGATCATCACGCTGCTCGTGGTCCTGATTGCGGTCTTGCTGGCGCGCGCGCTGTGGGAGCGCTACATGAACACGCCCTGGACCCGCGACGGCCGGGTGCGCGCCGACGTCATCAGCGTCGCCGCCGATGTCTCCGGCATCGTGGTGGCGGTGCCGGTGGCCGATAACGGCTATGTGCACAAAGGCGACCTGCTGATGAAAATCGATCCGGCGCGCTACACGCTGGCGCTGGCGCAGGCCGACGCACTGGTGACCGAACGCCGGGTCGGCCTGACCACCAAGCAGCGCGACGCCGAACGCCGCGCCAAGCTGGACGGCGATGTGATCTCGAATGAAAATCGCGAAAACTCCAGCGCCGACGCCTCCGCCGCGCAAGCCTCTTATCAGGCTGCGCTGGCCGCGCGCGACAGCGCCAAGCTGAACCTGGAACGGACCGAAGTACGGGCCACGGTCGACGGCTGGATCACCAACCTCAACGTGCATGCCGGCGACTACGCCCAGGCCGGCTCGCCGAAGCTGGTGGTGATCGACGCCAATTCATTCTGGGTCTATGGTTATTTTGAAGAGAACAAGCTGCCCTTGATGAAGGTCGGCGATGCCGTCGACATGCGCCTGCTCGGCAGTGAACAGGTCATCAACGGCCACGTCGACAGCATCTCGCGCGGCATCACCGACCGCGACAATGCGCTCGGCAGCTATGGCTTGGCCAATGTGAATCCGAGTTTCAACTGGGTGCGGCTGGCGCAGCGGGTGCCGGTGCGCATCCACATCGACAAGGTGCCGGAAGGCATCACGCTGGCGGCTGGCATGACGTGTACAGTGATCGTCAAACCCGGACAACGGCCGGCGACAGCTACAAAATAAAAACAGCTTGGATTAGGCTATGCCAGGGCCTGTTCCAAGCTGCGGCGCTGGCGGCGATCTGGATTTCAATCCATTTTCATATCGTTCTTGATCCAGTCCAGCACCGACGTGTGCTGTGGCTGCCAGCCCAGTTCCTTGCGCGCCTTGGCCGCCGATACCCGGCTGTTCGAGCCGAAGGAATAGACCGCATGGCCGAATCCCCACTCGTCGATCGCATCCTGCACCGGCCATGACTCTGCAGGCCACAAGCCCAGCCGCCGGGCAATTGCGCCCACGATCCCGGCATCTGCCAGCGTACCCGGCACCGGCTCGATGCCCTGCGCCTTCAGCCGTTCAACCTGCTCCGGCGTGCGCACCAGACCGCGGACACTATAACCTTCCCGCATGAAGCGAGCGGCGACGGAACCTCCGATAAAACCACTTGCTCCTGTGATAAAGACTCGCATGCGCAATCCTTATTCCTTATCGGAGTGATAGTGAAACGGTAAGCAATAGCCACACTATGTACGTTTTATTTATTGAGAAAAATGCGCTCATCAATAAATGATATTTGACTTAAAATCAACAGCCGCATTAATTGTCTAGTTGATTGTCTAGGTGATTGCCGAATCAGCATGCATGATCATGCGCAACGCAAATTGTTTCGTTGTAGCATCGCATTGTTGCGAAAACAGCATAAAATCAGAACACAACATCCACCTTCAGGGAGCCGCATGAGCGCTGCACCATCACAACATGCCGACCTGAATCCGACGCCGCCGGCTAAACGCATGGCATTGGCGGATCTGGTGGCCGGCCTCTCGATTGCCGGCTTGCTGCTGCCCGAAGCGGTCGCCTATTCCAGCATCGCCAACCTGCCGCCGCAAACCGGCGTGATTGCGCTGTTCGCAGGCCTGCTCTGCTACGGCTTGTTCGGCAGCAGCCGCTTTGCGATTGTCTCCGCCACCTCATCATCCGCAGCCGTGCTGGCGGCAGCCACTGCTTCCATGGCGAATGGCGACACAGGATTGAGAATGACGCTGGCGATCGGCCTGGTGATGATTACCGGGCTGTTTTTCCTGCTGGCGGGGCTGGCGCGCATGGGCAGCGTCACCGACTTTATCGCCAAGCCGGTGTTGCGCGGTTTTGCTTTCGGCCTGGCGATCGTAATCATCGTCAAGCAGGTTGCCAGTGTGGTCGGGGTGCGGCCGGTACATAGCGACATGACCCGCTTCATTCCCGAAATGGTGATGCAGATCGGCCGCTGGAACTGGATCAGCGTCGCCGTGATGGCGGCGGCGCTGGCCTTGCTGTTTTTGTTTGCGCAGTTGCGGCGCGTACCGGGCGCCTTGCTGGTGATCGTCATCGGCGTCGCCGCCGGCCAGTGGCTCAACCTGTCGCAATACGGCGTCGGCCTGGTCGGCAGCATCCATCTGCAACTGGCGACGCCGACCTTGCCGATACTGTCGCGCGCCGACTGGTTGCGGCTGGGCGAACTGGGTTTCGCCATGGGCATGATCCTGTATGCCGAATCATATGGCGCGATCTGCAGCTTTGCCATCAAGCATGGCGATACGGTGTCTCCCAACCGGGACCTGCTGGCGCTGGGCGCTTCCAATCTGCTGTCCGGCCTGTTCCATGGCATGCCGGTCGGCGCCGGTTATTCCGCCACCTCCGCCAACGAAGCGGCCGGCGCCACTTCACGCCTGTCGGGCTGGGTGGCGGCGCTGGTGATGCTGGCGATCGTGCTGACCTTGCTGCCGGCGCTTGCCCTGACGCCGGAACCGGTGCTGGCCGCAATCGTGATCCATGCCGTCAGCCATACCCTCAATCCGATGGTGTTCCGCCCTTACTTCCAATGGCGCCGCGACCGCCTGGTGGTGATCGCCTCGGTGGTCGCGGTCTTGCTGCTGGGCGTGCTGGACGGCCTGCTGGCATCGATTGTCATCAGCATCTTCATGATGCTCAGGCAATTTTCGCAATCGACCATTTCCGTCCTCGGGCAGCTCGGCGAAACGCACGATTTCGTCAACATGCGCACCCATCCGGACGCGCAGCCGGTGGCCGGCATCATCATCTTGCGTCCCAATGAACCCTTGTTTTTCGCCAATGCCGAACGGATCCTGAGCCAGGCGCGCCGTTCCATCGGCGTCGCGTCGGCGCTGCATACCGTGATTCTCAGCCTGGAAGAATCACCCGACCTCGACAGTTCGAGCCTGGAAGGCTTGCACGATTTTTTCAGCTTCGTCAACGCCAACGGCTTGCGGCTGTTGCTGGCGCGTCTTAAAGATCCGGTTTACGACATCATGAAGAATGCCGTCGCGCCCGCTTTTCCGGCGGCCTCGCTCAGTGCGCTGAGCGTCGCCGAAGCAGTGCACCTGGCATTGTCGGCGCAACAGCAAACTACACCATCTATAGAAACGATCAAGGGAGAATAACCATGCGTGCACGCCGGAAAATAATGACAGCTGCCCTTTGTGCGGTATTTGCTGCAGCGGCGACCACAGCAGCGAGTGCGGCTGAAATTGCCTTTTCCTCGCAACGCGATTTCACCGAAATCAGCCTGAACATCAAGGATACCTATAACGCCAATCCGGATCTGATCGAGCTCGATGTCACGCTCAGCCAGGATGCCCAGCAGCGCATGCAAGCGGTCACCAGCGCGGCGCTGGAGCAGGATTTGACGATGCTGATCGACGGCAAGGCAGTCAGCACTGCGCACGTCCGAAGTGTTATCGACACGCCGCAAATGCGTGTCGTCATGTCGCGCCAGGCTGCTTTAGATCTCCTGCCGAATCTGCTGGGCGGCAATGGCGGCGCAAATTCGCCAGCCACTCCGCCGGCGCCGCTGATGCCGCCCCTACCGCAGGCGGCCGCCAATCCTGAGCCATTGTTCGCCATGCCCCCGGTCGAAGCGCAACCCCAGCAGGTGGTGCCGCCAACGGTTTCGGAGTCGGCGCCAGAGGTGGTTGCAGCCATGCCGACGGCGGCGCCGGAGTCCGATGCGCCAATGCCACCAATGCCTACAATCCCGCCGATGGCGTCCGTGCCGGCGATCCTGCCCGACCTTGGCGCCGCCCCGGTAGCAGATCCGGCGCCAACCGCGCTGCCGCAAGAACCTGCCATGGCGCCGCCGGTTGTGATCGCCAGCGAACCACCGGCGTCAGTCGTTCCCGCCATTGCTGCCGTTGCAGATGCGCCGCCGCCAGCGCCGCAGGTACCGCGTTGGGCAGCAGGCGCCTGGCTGCCCACCAGCGCCACGCCGTCGCCCTACGCCGAAATCTATACCGGCGACGCGATGGCGATCTCCGGACATGCGGTCAGCGCGATCAACTGTAACCAGGCCAAAACGCGGGTGCTGGAAAGCAGCGCTCAGCAAGTACGCTTGCAGATCGATAATGGCAGTCCTTGCATCATCAATAAAGTCACCGTCGAGCAGATGCGTATTAGCCCTTCGGCAACACCTGGCAAAGTAGTGATCTCGCTGTATGCCCAAGGCGATGACATGAACGGCGCGCCTGCCAGCGAGGGCAGTTATCAGCGCAAGCCATAGCAGCGGCGCGGGTGGCGTCCGAAAACACGGTTCAGAAATTTCCGATACTATAGCGACTCGCTTGATGTACCGCCCGAGCGTACAAATTGCCAGTCGCAGGCGCTGACGGAAACGTGCTGCTGTCTTGCCGATCAGAATCGATCGCATGACGCAGCTTGATTTGCCGCTTGCCATTGGCCGTTCTGAACTCTGTTTTATTACCGCTCCATGACTATGCAACGTTACTCAATTCCAGCCATCGTGCTGCACTGGCTGGTCGCTATCCTGATCGTTGCGGCCTTTACGCTAGGCCTGACCATGGTCGACATTCCCGGCCTGACGCCCACCAAGCTGAAATATTTTTCATGGCATAAATGGCTGGGTGTGACAGTGTTCGGCCTGTCTTGCCTGCGCCTGCTATGGCGCAAGACCAACGCCGCGCCGCCCTATCCGGCCAGCATGCAGCCCTGGCAGCAGACGGCCGCGCACGGTTTGCATATCCTTTTGTATGTGCTGATCTTCGCGGTGCCGCTATCCGGCTATTTCTACAGCCTGGCGGCCGGCGTGCCCGTGACTTACCTCGGCATCTGGCCGATGCCGGTGCTGATCGCGCCCAATCCGGATCTGAAGCCGATACTGAAACTGGTCCACTACACCCTCAACATGATCATGCTGGGTGCTGTCTCGCTGCATGTGCTGGCCGCGCTCAAGCATCATTTCATCGACCGCGACGGCGTGCTGAAACGCATGCTGCCTTAGTCACTCACCCTCATTCATCCCATCAAAGGAACCCTCATGATGCCTGCACGCTTCCTCAACCTGAGCTTACAAACTGCCGCTGCCGGCTTGCTGGCACTGGGCGCCAGCTGGTCGGCCATTGCCGCGCCGCTGAAACCCGACCTGGCCAAAAGCACCGTCACCATCGTCTTCAAACAGATGAATGTGCCGGTGGAAGCCAAGTTCAAGAAATTCAGCCCGGCCATCGATTTCGACAGCGCCCAGCCCGCTGCAGCCAAAGCCAGCGTCGACATCGACATCGCCAGTTTCGATCTCGGCGATCCTGAATACAACAAGGAAGTGCTGAAGAAAGAGTGGTTCAATGCGGCGCAGTTCGCCAAGGCCAGTTTTGTCGCCAGCAGCATCAAGCCCAGCGCCGGCGCGCCGGCCGGCAGCAAATACGACGTCAGCGGCAAGCTGACCATCAAGGGCAAGAGCACCGATGTCAGCTTTCCCCTGAGCGTCAAGAAAGAAGGCGGCGCCCAGGTATTCGACGGCACCCTGCCGATCAAGCGGCTCACCTACAATATCGGTGAAGGCGAATGGAAAGACACCAGCATGGTGGCCGACGAGATCACCATCAAGTTTCATCTTGTAGCGAATTAACCAGAGACACCATCCCACTGAAAGGATCACCATCAATGAAAATCAAACTCATCATCGCCGCCCTGTTGGCCGCCAGCGCCGCCAGTGCATTTGCCGCAGCTGATACCTACACCATCGACCCCAACCATACCTACCCGAGCTTCACGGCCGACCACATGGGAATATCATTCTGGCGTGGCAAGTTTGAGAAAACCACCGGCAGTGTGACGCTGGACCGTGCGGCCAAGACCGGTTCCATCGATATCCACATCGATCCAAGCACCATCGATTTCGGCCATGCCAAGATGAACGAACACGCCTCCGGCCCGGACATGTTCGACGTCAAGAAATTCCCTGACGTGACCTACAAAAGCAGCTCGATCCAGTTCGACGGCGACAAGCCGGTGGCAGTCGACGGCGAGCTGACCCTGCATGGCGTCACCAAGCCGGTCAAGCTGACCATCAATTCATTCAAGTGCATCATGCACCCGATGCTGAAGCGTGAAGTGTGTGGCGCCGATGCGACCGCAGAATTCAACCGCAGCGACTTCGGCATCAGCTACGGCGTACCGAAATTCGCACCGGAAGTGAAGCTGGCGATCCAGGTCGAAGCAGTCAAGACCAACTAATCCTGGCGATGGCGACAGAGCCGGTCGGCAACCCGCCGACCGGCTTTTTTTCGGCCTGCAACAAACTTCTGCAGTTCATCTGCCTGTAATACAAGACCGATAAAATCAGTGCTCAGCCCCCATCCCGCCGAGCCCGCCATGTCATCCAGCAACGCCCCCGCCAACAAACGCCGCACCTTTTTGCACAAAGTCACCGCCGGCGCCGGCGTCCTGCTGAGCGGCGCGCCGCTGCATAGCGTCATCGCGCAAACAGCTACAGCCGCAGCTGCGCCTGCCATCATCACCTCCGACAAACTGCGGCCGCAAATGCCGAGTGGCGTGATGAGCGGCGATATCAGCCGCGACAAGGCGATCATCTGGAGCCGCGCCGACCGGCCGTCGCGCATGGTGGTGGAGTACGCCAACAATGAACACTTCCAGAACGCACAGACGCTGAGCGGACCGCTGGCCTTGTCCAGCAGCGATTTCTCCGCCAGGGTCGACCTCGGCGGCCTGCCCAGCGGACAGACGATTTTTTACCGCGTGCGTTTCCAGGATATCCAGAACCCGTCGGTGTATAGCGCAGCGCTGAGCGGCAGCTTGCAGATTCCGGGCGGCGCCGAACGCGACATCACCTTCGCCTTTTCCGGCGACGAAGCGGGACAAGGCTGGGGCATCAACGAAGCCTGGGGCGGCTACCGGATTTACGAAACCATGCGCCGCTTCAGGCCCGATTTCTTTATCCATTCGGGCGACCAGATCTACGCCGACGGCGTCATCGAAAAAGAGGTCACGCTGGACGACGGCACGCTGTGGCAGAACCTGGTCACGCCGGCCAAATCCAAGGTGGCGGAAACGCTGGACGACTATCGCGGCAATTTCGCCTATAACCTGCTGGATATCAACAAGCGCCGTTTCGCCGCGGAAGTGCCGTTCCTGGTGCAATGGGACGATCACGAAGTACGCAACAACTGGTATCCGGGCCAGCAGATCGGCGCCGCCGAAAAGCGCTATCAGCAACGCGACCTGTCGACCCTGGCCGCCAACGCAAAACGGGCGATGTTCGAATACAACCCGTTCCGCATCGAGCCCAGCGATCCCGAGCGGGTCTACCGCATGTTCAACTATGGCCCTTTGCTGGAAGTATTCATGCTCGACGAGCGCAGCTATCGCGGCGCCAATTCGCCGAATCGCCAGAGCGCGCTGACGCAAGACGCCGCCTTTCTCGGCGCGGCGCAATTACGCTGGATCAAACAGGCGCTGCTGCGCTCGCAGTCGACCTGGAAAGTCATTGCCAGCGACATGCCGATCTCGATCGTGGTGCCGGACCTGAATCCCGATGTGCCGCAAGGGACCTTCGAAGCCTGGGCCAATGGCGACAACGGCAAGCCGCGCGGGCGCGAGCTGGAAGTGGCCAGCCTGCTCAAGTTCATCAAACAGCACGACATCAAGAACGTGGTGTGGGTGACCGCCGATGTCCACTACGCCTCGGCCACCCGTTATTTGCCGGAAAAGGCTCAATTCACAGAATTCAAGCCGTTCTGGGAATTTGTCGGTGGCCCGCTGCACGCCGGCACTTTCGGCCCCGGAGAAATCGACCGCACCTTCGGTCCCGATGTACGCTATGTCAGCATCCCCGGCGATATGAAGCAAAACCGGCCGCCCAGCGATTTATTGCAATTTTTCGGCGTCGGTAAAATCGACGCCAAAAGCAAAGTCATGACGGTGTCCCTGCACGACATCGACGGCAAGGATCTGTTCAAGGTCGACCTGCATCCCGAGGCATAGCGGTTATCGGCCGCCATCTATTGCCCCGACAAGGACGACGCGCTACCATATGGTTGCCTGCGCCATCTCGGCGCCAGGCTAACCGCGACAGCCTTATCCATGTTCCGCCTGCCCCGTCCATTACGTCAGCTAGCCATCTGCCTGGCCATGTTTGCAGCCTTGCTGCCAAGCGTGGTGCAGCTGCTGCCGGCAGCGCACGGCCAGCCGCTGGGACTGGGCGAGCTGTGCAGCGTGGCGGGCCATGTGCAGGCGCCCGGCTCAAACAACTCCGACACACCGGACCAGGATCATCAAGGCCATTGCCTGCTGTGCTTCTTGCATGCGGCCGACCTCGGCCTGCCGCCCGTCATCAGCCAGTGGCAGCTCCCGGCCAGCGCAGGCATCGCTCTGCCGCAAGCCATATTTACCCAGCACGCCAGCGTTGTCCGGCTGCATCCGCAATCACGCGGGCCACCCGTATTTTCTTGATTTGATTAACTCTGCAGCGCACTATCGCTATACGAAAGTGCGGGTTATCACTTGAACAAGGAATACCTTCATCATGGCTACGCCATTCTTCAGTCGCCCCCGTCTTCGCACCCGTCTTGTTTACGCCCGCCTGGCCGTATGGCCGCTCGCGGCTTTGTCTTTGACCGCGCTCTTGCCGCAAACGGCGCTGGCCTGCGCCAGCTGCGGCTGCACCCTCAGTTCCGACTGGGATAATCTCGGCATCAGCAGCTCGTCCGGGCTGAAAATGGATATCCGCTACGACTACCTGAATCAAAACCAGCTGCGTAGCGGCAGCAGCACTATCTCGCCGACTGCCGCCAGCCGGATTTCGAATAACGGCGATCCGCAAGAAGTCGAGAAATACACCCGCAACAATTACCTGACGCTTGGTCTCGACTATAGCTTCAATCCGGACTGGGGCATTAATCTGCAGCTGCCTTACATCATGCGCAGCCATGGCACGCTGGGCACCGCTTCAGACGGCATCACGCCCGGCGACGGCGGCGGCCAGTACGATTCCCGGACTTCCGGCATCGGCGACATGAAAATCATTGGCCGCTACCAGGGCTTTACGCCGGAACATAATTTCGGCATCTTGTTCGGCGTAAAGCTGCCCACCGGCAGCCATACCGATACCGCCATGTCGAGCGATCCAACCGCGCCAAGCCCGGTGACTATCGACCGCGGCCTGCAGCCGGGCAGCGGCACCACCGACGCCATTCTCGGCGTCTACTATATGGATACGCTGAGCCAGAACTGGGACTATTTCGCTCAGGGCATCGTCCAGAAAGCGCTGGATTCCAGCGACCATTACCGTCCGGGCGACGGCGCCAACCTGAACCTGGGCCTGCGCTATATGGGCAACACTGCCTTCACGCCGCAAATCCAGCTGAATGTGCGGCGCGTGCTGCACGATGCCGGCGCCAATGCCGATACCATCAGCACCGGAGGCACCCTGGTCTATCTCAGCCCGGGCGTGAACGTGCCAATTTCACAGCAGGTCTCGGTGTACGGTTTCGTACAGCTACCGGTTTATCAAAAAGTCAACGGCGTGCAGCTGGCGCCGCGCTATACCGCGACCGTAGGCGCGCGTTATTCTTTCTAAAACTGTACGTCCGGCAGCCCGCTGCCGGACGCCAAGCTGCCAGCCATCACGCATGGCACCAATATTTTTATGACAACTAAAATGCCTTGATGCCGACATTGCCTTCCTCCTGGACATAAAAATCTCACAATTGTTTTCATTTGTATCGAACTTTATGTCAGCCATATCCAATCTGACTGCGTTGATTACCTACCTCGGTCATATTGCCAGGTGCGGCGCACAACAGATTGCACAGTCGTGCTGCAAGTAGACAGATTAATAATTTAGCATTACCCACTCCATGGAGAAAAAAATGAAAGCATTGTTTATTTCAGCAGCAGTTGCAGCAGCCTTACTGACTTCCGCCGCCAGCTTCGCCCAGGCGCCGGCGGCAGCGCCAGCCGGCAGCACCGGCCTGTGCAAGGACGGCAGCTACTCATCCAACGCTACCAAGAAAGGCGCTTGCGCCGGCCATAAAGGCGTAAAAGAATGGTACACAACCGCAGCCGCAGCACCTGCCGCCGGCGCAATGGCGCCAGCCGCCACTCCGGCAGCAGCGCCTGCCGCCGCACCCGCAGCAATGGCAAAGCCGGCTGCTCCGGCAGCAATGGCTCCGGCGGCAATGGCTCCTGCAAAACCGGCAGCAGCTGCAGCAACTCCTGCAGCAGGCGCTAATCCAGGCGACGTCTGGGTCAATTCTTCCAGCAAGGTATATCACTGCGCAGGCAGCAAATACTATGGCAAAACCAAGGCTGGTTCTTACATGACCGAAGCAGCCGCCAAGGCAGCAGGCAACCACGCCGACCACGGCAAAGCTTGTAGCTAAGAGCTAAAAAACAGGGCCAAGGCGATATTCCTTGGCCCTGTCTTCATTTCCGGTCCGCTTTCCCCCGGCGCCGGCAGCTTGGCAGTGAATAAAACAGTCTTTCGGTTTATCTATCTTTTACAATTGGACGATTTTTTTTGATGATGTTTACGCTACTCTTGCCGGGTAGTCTAAACATGGTCAACTTTGAAAGGAAATCTCATGGGCATCATCGCTTGGTTGATAGTTGGCGCAATTGCAGGATGGCTGGCTGGCGTACTGGTCAAGGGTGGCGGCTTCGGCGTACTGGTTGATATCATCGTCGGTATCGTCGGCGCTTTCATCGGCGGCTGGCTCGCTGGCATACTTGGTATTCAGGTTGGCGGCGGAATGATTGCTTCGATCGTGACTGCCACCGTAGGCGCCGTGATCTTGCTGTTCATCCTGCGGCTTATCAAGCGCGCCTGAGTGCTACCCTGTAGTACTGTAGAAGTTGCATAAAAAAACCCGCGATGTGCGGGTTTTTTCTTTTCCTCTATTTGAAGTCATAAGCCATTTGCGCCTTCAGCGATAATTTCCGTGTGCTGCGATCGCAGCGGCCGATGTAGTCCAGAAACGATGGCGCCGGCGCCAGTCCTTCACTCAATAATCGCTGGGTGTCGAAAATATAATTGAGCTTGGAAAAACGGCCGTACAGCATCAACGCCTTGTGCAGCATGCGTGTGCTGACCGGACCGCCGCCTGGACCGGCATCTGCACGGTGGTCGGCGGCATAACGAGAACTGAAGGAACGCGCCAGCGGCAGCAGGGCCGCCTCTGACACCCGTTCATAAGGCTGTCCCGCCGCGATCCCTCCCATGCTGTGGAAGGCCTGCAGCAATTCCTCCACCATGGCGCTGCCGCTGCGCCCGGCCGCGATGTGATAGGCGGAAAACCCCAGCGTCTCCTTCAAGGTCAGGGCGACAATCGTCTTTGCACAATAATCGACCGGCACGATATCCAGGTAGGCCGTCGGCGGACAGACAAAGCGGTTCAGTTGCGAGACCAGTTTCAGGATCCAGAAAATACTGGCCGACGGCTTGCAGCCCAGCGACGAATGGCCGACGATGATCGACGGCCGCACCGACACCAGCGGCAGCTCTGGAAAACGCTCTCTCAGCTGGTTTTCCGCTTGCGCCTTGGAGGCGGTATACGGCACCAGATGGGATCTTTCCTCCGGCAAGCGTACGCTCTCGATCACTACCGGACCACGCGCCACACCGCACGCCATGGCGGTGCCGACATACACGAAGCGCCGCAGCCTGGCATGGCCGGAAAAACGCTGTGCCAGCCGCAGCGTAGCCTCGACATTGATCTCCCAGACATCCGGACGATCGGCAAAAGACGTCACCGCCGCGCTATGGATGACGTGACTGACATCGTCCAGCCGCAGATCCGAAAAAGCCTGCGGGTCTTTCAGGTCAGCCAGGACAATCTGGCTCTCCGACACCGCTGGCGGTGTTGCGGAGTGCGTAAAGCGAGCGATCGATTCACGCACCCTGCGCACGCCTTCAGCGGCCGATTGCGCACGAACCAGAAATAGCATTTCCTTGAAGCTCGCGCTAGCCGCGAGATTGGCGGCAATCGCGCCGCCGACAAAACCGGTGACGCCGGTAAGAAAAATCCGCGGCGATCCGGCAGCGGATGCGCTCCGCACAACCTGCATAACAGACTCCTGCCGGTCCTTCTTGTCTTGCGAGTCTTTGTCGCGCAACCACTTCGACCTTGGAAACAGATTAAACACCATGATTGAGCACCTGTCCGGGTTCGATCAAAACGAATAGTTGACAGTGGTGAATCCACTGTAATTGGTCTTGTCCAGCACCAGTGGGCTGTCGGCCGCTTTTTGCATATAAAGCGTGGCGCCGAGCATGGTGGAAACCGACCAGGTCTTGTTAAAGCTGTGAGTCCAGACGATAGAAGCCGTCATCGCATTCAAGCCCGACTCCGCAGTGTATTGGCGGTAACCTGAATTGCTGCTTTGGAGGGCGGTGACGCCGAAGAAAGTCTGGTTGTATTTGGCGTCGCCGAAGACTGCGGCGCCGCTGACGCTGACCTTGTCTTTGGCCAGGTCCAGCACCGTGCTGCTCAGTTGCGCCTTGTAAGTGAGGCCATGTTCGCGATTGGTGACCGGCTGCGAAACGGCGACCGAAAACGTGCCGATACGGCCGAACTT
Organism: Collimonas sp.; assembly: GCF_039923675.1. GTDB lineage: Bacteria > Pseudomonadota > Gammaproteobacteria > Burkholderiales > Burkholderiaceae_D > Collimonas. The sequence continues at coordinate 41,149 of NZ_JBDTCG010000099.1, read as the reverse complement.
GATGCCTGCCTCAAGATTGGCCAGCACCGAACCCTTGATTTCGCCCATGCCTTTCAGCTTTGAAGAACCGGGCTGCAAGCCGTCGTCGGAATCCTTGCGGCCGGCATCGTAGCCGATGGCGGCGGTGGCGAAGAACATGTCGCTGATGTTGTAACGGTAGCCCGCGCCTTGCATGCCATCGATAAAGAAGCCCGACGGCGTGACGATATTCAAGACTGGCACCGGAACTACCCGGTATTCGTTGCTGCCGGCATAGCGCGCCATGGCGCCGGCGCCAAGCCCGATAGTAATCTGGGTATCCTGCAGCCAGGATGTGGATGGCGCCGGCGCCACTTGCTGCGCCGTCGCCATACGGGATGCCAAAACGCCGCACACAGTGACAGCGATAATTGACTTGATCTGGTGTTTCATTGTTTCTCCGGTTGATAAGGAAGGTGCCAGGGCATCTGCACAAGGTCGCTCCGTGGGGCGGCGCATCGGGTCAGATTTGCAGGACACATTCTCGGCATTCCCGAATGGCAAGTCTGTGAGTCATTGGTAAGCAATCTGTGTCAGTCGGTGGCATTTATGTGTTTGTTTGTAATCGGCTCATCAAGGCTGCGGATGAGACGCTATGATGGAAAAAAGGGGAAAAACGGCATGAAGAAGGTTTTACTGATCGAAGACGATGCGCGACTTGCCGAATTGATATCGGAATATCTGTGCCGCTACGATTTTGAAGTGACGCTGGTGCTGCGCGGCGATCTGGCGCTGGACGCCATCGCCCAAGAACAGCCGGACGTGGTGGTGCTGGACCTGATGTTGCCGGGCATGGACGGCATGGATATCTGCCGCGCCATCCGCAAGACTTCATCGCTGCCGGTGCTGATGCTGACTGCCCGCGCCGACATTTTCGACCAGGTCGCAGGTCTCGAAATCGGCGCCGACGATTACATGCTGAAGCCGGTGGAACCGCGCCTGCTGCTGGCGCGCCTGCGCGTGATCCTGCGCTGGGTGGAGTTGTGCGGCCAGCCGGCGCGCGGCAACCTGCTGCAATTCGGCGAACTGGAAGTCGACCTGTCGGCGCGCCAGGTCTGCTGGAAAGGCCAGGAGGTCGATCTCAAGACCGCCGATTACAACCTGTTCGTGATCCTGCTGCAAGCCGCCGGCAAGGTGCTCAGCCGCGACGAGCTGCTCAAGCGCTGGTGCGGCATCGGTTTCGACGGCCTGGACCGCACCGTCGATGTCAGCATTTCACGCTTGCGCAAATGTTTCGACGACGACGCCAATGAACCGCGCAAGATCAAGACTGTCTGGGGCCGGGGTTACCTGTTCAGTCCGATCGCCTGGGAAGAGTAATGCTAAGAATCCTGATACGCCTGTATTTGATTGTCGCCATCCTGTCGATCATTTCCATCATTTTTGTGCAAAAGGGGTTTCCCTATATCTTCCGGGAGGATTTCGAGGCCCAGATGCATAGGGACTACAACACCGAGGCAATGTTGGTGCGCAACTACCTTGGCCCGCTCCGCGACAGTGCCCAGGAAGCCAGGCTGGCGCACATGAACGGCGTCAGTCCGCAACGTTATGCGCGCCTGTCGACTGCGGAAATGCAAGCGATGTCGCCAGCGGTCAAGGAAGCGTTGGCGCGCTCCGGCGTCGCCTGGAACGGCCACGGCGAAAATAACCGGCCGGATCCCTACATAGCGCTGGATGACGGCAGCGTACTGCAAGTCCATTCCTATACTTTCGGCTATACGGAAGTAATCGCCTATATCGTGATCTTCAGCGTGATGCTGGCCGCCATGCTGCTATGGCTGACACCGCACTGGCGCGACCTGGAAAAACTGCGCATCGCTGCCGCCCGCTTTGGAGAGGGCGCACTGGATGCGCGCGCCAAGCTGTCGGAAAACTCTTCCATCAAACAACTGTGTACCTACTTTAACAACATGGCAGACCGCATCAGGAACCTGATCACGGCGCAAAGAGATATGGTCAATGCCGCTTCGCACGAGTTGCGCACGCCGCTGGCGCGGCTCGAGTTCGGCCTGGTCAATCTGATGGACACCACCGACGACAGCAAAGCCCACAAACGCATCCAGGCCATGCGCAAAGACGTTGAAGAACTGGATATCCTGGTCGGAGAACTGCTGACGCTAAGCATGCTGGAACAATCGTCGCTGCCGGAACGCAGGGAAAAAGTCGCGCTGGAAGATTTTCTACGTTCCGCCACCGGTGTCTCGCATGAAGAGCTGGCCCTGCGCCACGCCACGATCAACTGGTCTGTCGACGCCTCCATCAAAGACATCATTACCGAGCCGCGTAATCTGGGACGCGCGTTTTCCAATCTGGTGCGCAACGCCTTGCGCTACGCTCGCAGCAGCATCCGGGTGCGCGTCGAAACCGGCGCCGGTTGCTGGAATCTGATTGTGGAAGACGATGGCGTAGGCATTCCTGAAAACGAGCGGGAACGGATTTTCGAGCCCTTTTACCGCCTCGACCGCAGCCGCGACCGCACTACCGGCGGCTACGGGCTAGGCCTGGCGATTGTCAAGAGAGCTACGGAACGCCTTGGCGGCACGGTGCGGATTGACGCTTCGGAACTGGGCGGGGCAATGTTCATCATGCGCTTCCCTCGGTAGAAAAACCAAGGCTCAATGTCTGGCGGCGCAAGTCAAACTTGTACCGTCAGCTATCACCTTTGCTTATTCCAAATAAGGCAAACTGACATATGCCGGCGCCAACGTCATCCCTCTCAAACCCAGCATCCATGCGCTAAACAAGCGTAAACGTCCTGCCCGCCCCGGTGCCTCTATTTCCACTTCGCGCTGATGTTTCATTTACTTTTTATGTTCATACTATTTTCCTAGCGATTCGACGTCGTGCGCGCTAGAATCCCAAGACAAAATTTGGGAGGATCTGACCTGTGATGTGCACTATCCGTCGTTTCACACTAGCCGCTCTCGCCCTCGGCATTTCGTCATTCAACGCCGCAGCGGCGACCCCGAATGCGATTCCGCATGATTCTGCGCCGCTGGGAAAACTGCCACGCTGGGCCCAGCCCCTGGCCTACCATCTGGATTTCCGCGTCGATCCGCAGCAGTCTGCCTACACCGGCAGCGCCGCCATCGATATCGAACTCAAGCAAGCCGCCGATCACCTGTGGCTGCATGGCCAGGACCTGACCGTCAGCAAAGTCACCTTGACCGATAGCGCAAAAAAAATCCACGCGGCGCAGTACAAAGCCGTGGCGCAAAAAGAAGGCGTGTCTACTGTCGAATTTGGCAAGACCTTGCCACCCGGCCGCTATCGCATGACGCTGGAATTCAGCGCGCCATTCAATGAACGGCTGGAAGGTGTGTACAAGGTCAGCAGCCAGGGCGCGCCTTACGTGATCACGCAGATGGAAGCGATCAGCGCCCGCTACGCTTTCCCGGGTTTCGACGAACCGTCTTTCAAGACGCCATTCACGCTCAGCCTGACCGTGCCGGAAAACCTGGTCGCGGTCGCCAACACGCAGCAAGTCTCCGAGCAAAAACTGGACAACGGCTGGCACAAGCTCAGCTTTGCCGCCACCAAACCGCTGCCGACCTATCTGGTGGCATTCGCGGTCGGCCCATGGGATGTGGTCGATGGTCCGCAGATTCCGGCGACCCAATGGCGCGCGCAACCAACACCGCTGCGTGGCATAGCGCCGCACGGCGAAGGCCCGCGCATCAAGCCGGCGCTGGCGCAAACCCCGGCCATCATCACGGCGCTGGAAGATTACTTCGGCTTCGGTTATCCCTTCGACAAGGTGGATTTGCTGGCAGCCCCCGACTTTGCTGCCGGCGCCATGGAAAATCCCGGGCTGGTCACCTTCCGCGACTACCTGATGCTGCTGGATGCGAACTCGCCTGCGCGCAATGTGCGCAGCTCGTTCAATGTCGCCGCCCATGAACTGGCGCACCAATGGTTCGGCGATACCGTCACCATGCCATGGTGGGACGATCTGTGGCTGAACGAAGCCTTCGCCACTTGGATGCAAGCCAAGATCACCCAGCAATTGCATCCCGAATACCGCGCCGACCTGGAACTGATCAGCGGCGCCAACTACGCCATGCAAAGCGACAGCTTGGTCAGCGTGCGCAAGATCCGCCAGCCGATCACCGGCACCGGCGATATCGAAACCGCGTTCGACGGTATCACCTATGAAAAAGGCGCTGCGGTGCTGAACATGTTTGAACGCTACCTGGGCGCGGATACCTTCCGCCAGGGTGTGCGTGCTTACATCAAGCAGCATCAGTTTGCCAACGCGACCGCGGATGACCTGGTGGCGGCGCTGAGCAAAGCTTCCGGCAAGGACCAACGCTTCGCCAAAGCCATGCAAAGCTTCCTCGACCAGGCCGGCGTACCGCTGGTCGACACCGTCTTGCGCTGGGAAGACGGCAAGGCCGTGCTGCATCTGAAACAGCAGCGCTACCTGCCGCTGGGCTCTACCGGCAACGCCAAGAGCGTGTGGGGCATTCCGGTATGCGTGCGCTATAGCGTCGCCGGCGGCGACCCGAAAACCCAATGCGAACTGCTGGACCAGGCCCAAGGCATGATGCTGCTGCCAGGCGCCACCGCCAGCAGCTGGTACATGCCGAACGCCGACGCCGCAGGCTATTACCGTTTCGACATGGCGCGCGACGATCTGGCGCGCCTGACGGGCAACCTGGCGCAACTGCCGGACACGGAACAACTGGCCTACGCCGACGCCATCAATGCCGGTTTCCGCCGCGGCGATCTGGATGCCGCCGCCGTGCTGGCAGCAGCGCCGGCGCTGGCGCAGTCCGGCACGCGCGAAGTGGCGACGGCCTTGATGCCTACGCTCAAATGGCTGTCGAAATACGAAGCCCGCAACGAAGCCCAGCGCAATCGCCTGACCGAACTGGCGCGCAAGATGTATCTGCCGCGCCTGCAACAACTCGGCTACCAGCGCCGCGCCAACGAAAGCCAGGACGATGCTTTGCTACGCGCATCGCTGGCGCAGTTCCTGGCGCTTGACGTGAAATTGCCGGAAGTACGCCAGGCGTTGCTGCTGCAAGGCGACAAAGCGCTGGAGAAAAGCGCCGACGGCCAGCTCGACCTCGCTGCCGCCAATCCCGACCTGCTGCGTGCGGTGCTGTCCGTCGCCACCCAGGAACAAGGGACACCGGCAATCGATGTGCTGATCAAGGCGCTTGGCACCACTAGCGAACCGGCGCAACGCATGGCGATCCTGAGCGGCCTGGGTGCGGCCACCGCATCGGCCAACGCCGAGCGCGCGCGCAACCTGGCGCTGGACCCGCGCGTCAAGGTCGGCGAAATGAACACCGTGCTGCTCGCCAGCAGAGAAGATGGCGAAGGCCGCGAAGCGATGTGGAAGTGGTTTACGGTCAACCATGAACAGCTGATCAAACGCAGCGGCGATTCTTCCGGCGGACGCTTGCCTGACCTGGTTGCCGGCGACAGCTGCTCACAAAGCGAAGCCGATCGCCTGAACGCCTTCTTCCAGCCGTTGCTGCCGCAATTGCCTGGCGCCGACCGCGGCCTGGCGCAAACCAGTGAAAAGACCTTGCTGTGCACGGCCTTGCGCGAGAAACAGGATCCGGCGGCGATTCTGCGCTAAAGTCTCAACCAGCAACAACCTAGAAAAACAATATAGACCCGTAATGATTTTTTAGAATGCCTTACCAGGCTGTTTTTTCCGATGACTTCTCATAAGGATTATTAACTCGTGAAACGCTCTCTCATCTGTGCAGCTGTGCTGACACTGGTTGCAGGCACCACCTGCTCCACCGCCAGTTTTTCCCAAACACCCCGCACGGTAGCCGCTGCTACCACCGTAGCCGCCGCGTCTCTGGCCAGTGGCATCGACATGGCGAATGCCGACCTGGCAGTACGCCCGCAGGACGACTTCTACAACTATGTGAATGGCAGCTGGCTCAAGAAAACCGAAATCCCGGCCGACAAATCGTCCTGGGGCGCTTTCTATGAATTGCGCGAAAATTCATTGAACCAGCTGCACACCATCGTCGATGGCGTCAGCGCGGAAAAAGACCTGAAGGCCGGCACCAACAAGCAGAAAATCGCCGACCTGTACGCCAGCTACATGGATGAGCCGGCGCTGGAAAAACTCGGCATCAAGCCGCTTGAAGCGGAGTTCGCCCGGGTCGACGCCTTGAAGGACAAGAAGCAGATTCCCGGCCTGATCGCCCATCTGAACAGCATCGGCGTCAGCGCACCTTACGATATGGGCATACACCAGGACGCCAAGGATTCCAGCAAAGTCATCGCCGACCTCGGCCAGAGCGGCCTCGGCTTGCCTGACCGTGATTACTACCTGAAAGCCGACGACGCCAAGCTGAAAGACACGCTGGCCAAATACCGCGCGCATGTCGAAGCCATGCTGACCATGTCCGGCGACAAGGCCGCCAAGAAAAGCGCTGCCGGTATCGTTGCCCTGGAAACCGCACTGGCCAAGGTGCAATGGACCAAGGTCGAGAACCGCGATCCGGTCAAGACTTACAACCGGGTTGAACTGGACCAGCTGCATGCGCTGGCGCCACATTTCAACTGGGACGGCTACCTGGACAACGCCGGCCTGAAAGGCAAAGTGACCTACCTGGTGGTCAGCCAGCCTAGCTACATCAAAGGCCTGGACAAGATCCTGCAAGACACCCCGTTGCCGGTCTGGAAAGCCTATTTCAAATGGCATGTGCTGAGCAGCTACGCCTCTGACCTGTCCAAGCAATATGTCGACCAGAACTTCGCGTTCAAGGGCACGGTGCTGCGCGGCGTACCGGAAAATGAACCACGCTGGAAGCGCGGCATCCTGGTGACGGAAGGCAGTATTGGCGAAGGCTTGGGCCAGCTCTATGTCGAGCAATTCTTCCCGCCAGAGAACAAGGCACGCATGGAGAAACTGGTGGCCAACCTGATCGCCGCCTACAATCACAGCATCGACGGCCTGGACTGGATGGGCGCGGATACCAAGAAGCAGGCGCAAAAGAAATTGTCGACGCTGATGCTGAAGATCGGCTATCCGGACAAATGGCGCGACTACTCCAGCCTGGTCATCAAGCGCGATGACCTGGTTGGCAATATCATGCGTGCCAACGAGTTTGAATACAAACGCAATATCGACAAGCTGGGCAAACCGGTAGACCGCGCAGAATGGGGCATGACGCCGCAAACCGTGAACGCCTACTACAATCCCGAGCTCAACGAAATCGTGTTCCCGGCTGCGATCCTGCAACCGCCGTTCTTCAACGCCAACGCCGATGATGCGGTCAATTACGGCGGCATCGGCGCCGTGATCGGCCATGAAATCAGCCACGGTTTCGACGACCAGGGCAGCCAGTACGATGAAATCGGCAACCTGCGTGACTGGTGGACCAAGGAAGACCACGAAAAATTCGCGGTCAAGACCAAGGCGCTGGTGGAGCAGTACAACGCATACAGCCCGGTCCCCGGCTACAAGGTCAATGGCGAACTGACTCTGGGTGAAAACATCGCCGACAATTCCGGCCTGGCGATCGCCTACAAGGCTTACCACCTGTCGCTGGACGGCAAGACGCCGCCAGTGATCGACGGCCTCACCGGCGACCAGCGCCTGTATCTGGGCTGGGGCCAGGTCTGGCGCGGCAAGGTGCGCGATGCGCAAGCTATCGTGTATGTCAAAACCGACCCGCACTCGCCACCACGTTTCCGTGGCAACGGCACGCTGGGTAACCAGCCTGGCTTCTACAGTGCGTTTGACGTCAAGCCTGGCGACAAGATGTATCTGGCGCCGGAGCAGCGCGTGATCATGTGGTAAACATGGTATAGAAGCATGACATAGAAATACGCCATGGCCCTCCTGGCCGACAAAAAACCATCGACCATGTCGGTGGTTTTTTTTTGCCGCAACGATAAACGTTGATCTTTTGCGCTAGACCAGATAGTTGCGCCGGATACGCTCGACATCGATATCCAGCACCTGCCGCAGGTAATCCGCCATGCCGCCATACTTCTCGTCGATGACCGCCAGCGACGCTTCGATATAGGCGGCCTCGACGGTCAGCAACGGCGCGATAATTTCCGGCGACAGGTCGGCCTTGAATATCTGCGCCAGCACCTTCGCATTCGCGCCAGCGTTATAACGGTTCGACTCGAGATAATTGGCGATGATGCCGGTCCGCTCAACACCGAGTGCGGACAACAACAAGGCGCTGGCAAAGCCGGTGCGGTCCTTGCCGGCGGTACAGTGGTAAAGCATGGTTTTATTCTGCTCGGCCAGCCGCAGGAAGCGGCTGAACTGGGATTGATAATTGCGCGGGAAGGCGTGATAGAAATCGAGCATGAATTGCCGGCTGTGCTCCGGGCTGCCATTTTTTAGCAAAGGCAGCAAGGCTTCCTGCGATAAATTACCCACCATGACCGGATCGGCGATCCAGTTGAAGGATGAGGCGAACGCCGACTCGGCGGCATGCTTTTCCGTTTCGCTGCGAAAATCCACTACCACCTCCAGCTGATAGCTCTTGAGCTTGGCGATATCTGCCGCCGATGCGAGCCCGGGATTCGCGCCGCGCAGCAATCTTCCAGCCTGGATAAGACGGCCATCTGCAGCCGGATATCCGCCCAGATCGCGCGTATTCTGGATCGCATCGAAGCTGATGGCGCCATGGTCTGGTGCATCAGGCGCCTGCGGCCTTGCATAATTCATTTCTGCTCCTTGTTTGGTTTGCTGCTTAATTTCCAGCACTAGCATTCCAGCGCCGGCAATTTTCTTTCCTTTTGGGCTTGGCGTCACGATACAGCTGGTTCCTGCCTTTGACCAGTTGTACAGCCGCACAAGCTGATAAAACGCCAACTACCGTTAAATTTACCTCTTCTTTTGTTTTCTTCTAGCGATAAATCTATAATATGGGATGCTGCGAGGCAGCAACGCCATATTGCAACGCCCCCTCTCAGCGCTTGATCAACATCAGAAAGTGGCCTTCATGGTTCTCCAACGTCGTCTTTTCTCTTTCATCTTGCCATTGATAATCGGCATGTTCAGCCCGCTATCCGGCGCTTTTGCCGAGTCTGGCGTCACCGACCAGAAAATCTTGCTGGGGCAGTCGGCAGCATTCTCCGGCCCTGCGGCACAGTTGGGGATCCAGGTGAATGCCGGCGCCAAAGCCTATTTCGATTCAGTCAACGAACAAGGCGGCGTGTTTGGACGACGCATCGAAATCATCAAGGCGGATGATAAATACGAAGCCGACCTGGCCGCCGCCAACACCAAGCGCCTGATTGAAAAAGATGACGTATTCGCCTTGTTCGGTTATGTCGGCACGCCGACCAGCAACGCAGCGTTGCCGATTTTCACGCAGGCCGGCGTACCCTTCTTCGCTCCGGTGACCGGCGCACAATCGCTGCGTGAGCCGCTCAATCGCCAGATTTTCAATATCCGCGCCAGCTACTTTGACGAAACCGAACACCTGGTGGAAAAACTGGTCAACGTCGGCATCAAGAGTATCGCCGTGCTCTACCAGAACGACGCCTATGGCCGTGCCGGGCTGGAAGGGGTGCAGCGCGCCTTGAAAAAAATGAATGTGGAGATGGTGGAATCGGCGACCGTGGAACGCAACAGCACGGATGTCGCGCAGGCAGTCGGCAAGATCTTGCCGAAGCGCCCTGCCGCGGTGATAGAAATCAGCGCCTACGCATCGTCCGCGGCCTACATCAAGGAAATGCGCAAGGCGGGCTACACCGGCCAGTTCTATAACGTGTCTTTCGTCGGCAGCCAGGCCTTGGCGGATGCGCTGGGCAAGGATGGCGAAGGCGTGGTGATCTCGCAAGTGGTGCCATTCCCGTGGAGTTCATCCAGCCCGGTAGTCGGTGAATATGTCCGGCTGATGGAAAAGGCAGGTGTCAAAGACCAGAATTTTTCCAGCCTGGAAGGCTTCATCGCGGCCAAGGTCTTCGTCGAAGGCTTGAAACGCGCGGGCAAAGACCTGACGCGGGCGAAACTGGTCAAGGCGCTGGAAACCATCAACAACAAGAACTATAACAGCGGCGGCTTCGATGTGAACTTCAGCGCAAATAATCACAGCGGCTCGAAATTCGTCGAGATGACCATGATCACCAAAGACAAGAAATTCCTGAACTAAGCCGCCGGCAAACAACCATCGCAAACAGCATTCGACCATAAAAAATCCGGCCGTCGCCGGATTTTTTATATCCTCAGATTGGCGTCAGCACAGGCTGTCCGGAAAAATGCCGCTGACTGTTTTCCAGGAACAGGCGCACTGTCTCGGCCACGGATTCCGGCGACCATCCCGCCACATGCGGCGTCAGCACCGCATTCGGCAAGTCCAGCAACTCCGCCGGCGGCAGGGGTTCGCTTTCATAGACATCGAGACCGGCGCCGGCGACCCGGCCATCGCGCAAGGCTTGCGCCAGCGCGGCCGTATCGATCACGCTGCCGCGCGCGATATTGACGATAAAACCTTGCGGCCCCAATGCATCGAGCACCTGTGCGTTCACCATATGGCGGGTGCCGGCGCCGCCCGGCGTCGCGATCACCAGGAAATCGGCCCAATTTGCCAGTTCAAGCAGCGTCGCAAAGTACGTGAACGGCACATCGTTGCGCACCGAACGGTTGTGATAGCCGATCGTCATGTCGAAACCGGCGGCGCGGCGGGCGATCTGCTTGCCGATCGTGCCCAGTCCGACAATCCCTAGCCGCTTGCCGGAAACGCTGGGCGGCAACGGCAGCGCATCGCGCCAGATGCCCTGATGCAGCGCCACGCCCAGTTGCGGAATGCCGCGCACGGTCGCCAGCAACAAACCCATGGCATGATCGGCGACGCAGGCGTCGTTGGTGCCGGCGCCGTTGGACACCACAATGCCACGCTCGCGCGCCGCAGCCACATCGATGTTTTCAAAGCCGGCGCCGAGTGCGCAAATCAGTTCCAGTTTCGGCAAGACAGCGATTTCCCGGGCCTGAAAGCCGATTGAACCGATGGTCAGCACCGCCCGGATCTGGTCGGCGTGGCTGACGATGGCGGCGCTGCGCTGCTGGGCCGTGGGGGCATACACAATCTGCCAGTCTTGGGCGATGCGCTGCAAAAATTGTTCGGACAATGGGTTGAGGATAAGCAGGGTAGAAAGCATGGGGTGTCGGCGCAAAAAGTGGGAAGAAGCGGGAAGCTGTACAGGCCAGCGGCACAATGTCCATAATGATAGCCGTGAAAACCAAGCCATGCTTGCCGGGGCAATACCGGACAAGAGCAGCGATAAAATCAAGCCTGGCAAACAAAACGCCTGCGGTATACTCGCCGGGCCCTGAGCCAGTGCGCCTGCCAACCTGCTTACCCCATCGTTGCGCCGGAACCGCACATTTCGCCCAGGCCGTATTCAAGGTATTTTCAGGAACAGGCATGCAAATCTGGCTGGTACAACTAAGCGTCATCATTCTCGCCGCACTGGTCTGCGGGACCTTGGCCGTACGCCTCGGACAATCCAGGGTGGTGGGAGAAATCGCCGCCGGCCTGATGCTCGGTCCTTCCGTCCTGGGTGCGCTCAACAACGATCTGTATCACTCTCTGTTCAACCCGGCCACCATGCCTGCCTTGTCGCAGGTGGGTGAGCTCGGCCTGGTGTTGCTGATGTTCCAGCTTGGCTTGCACCTCGATCTGAAAAGCCTGCAGGGACGCAGCAAGATGCGGGCGCCGCTGCTGGTCGCCTTGCTCGGGATGCTGATCCCGTTCGCCCTGGGTTGCGCGATTGGCGTCGTCTCCCGGCCATCGCTTGCACCACAGGTCGCACCCATGGCCTACGTATTGTTTTGCGGCCTGGCGCTTTCCATTTCCGCAGTGCCGGTAATGGCCAGGATTGTCATGGACCTGCGCATGACAAACTCTCCTGCCGCCACCCTTGCACTAGCGGCCGCGACGGTTACCGACCTGCTCGGATGGCTGATACTGGCGTTGATTGCGGTGCTGGCCAGCGGCACATTTTCTATCAGCCATACGCTGCGCGACTTTGGCTTGCTCGCGCTGTTTGTCGCTGCCTCCCTGTTGATTGCACGGCCGCTGTGGCGCAACTATCTAGGCCGCCGTAAAGATGCGACACCTTCGGCGGTAACCTTGGCCTGTGTGATTAGCTATGTGCTTATTTCCTCATGGGTCACGGCAGCCATCGGCTTTCATAGCGCCTTCGGGGCGTTGATGGCGGCGCTTGTCTTGCGCGGCCAGCCTGCACTCGCCGCGGAATGGCAACGCCGAGTGGAAGGCTTTGTAGAGCTGATCCTGATGCCGGTCTTTTTTGCGTACACAGGAATCCATGTGTCATTAGGCAGCGTACAGTCGCCGGATTTCTGGCGGTGGTTTTTCCTGTTCCTGTTCGCCGCGGTCCTGGGCAAATTCGGTGGCAGCTATCTGGCTGCACGTTGCTCGGCAATCCCGCATCGGGACGCCAGAATCATCGGCGCATTGATGAATACCCGTGGCTTGATGGAATTGATCGTGCTGACTATCGGCTTGCAACTGAATATCTTGCCGGTTCCCGTGTATTCGATGCTGGTGCTGATGGCCCTGGCGACCACCGCCATGACCGTGCCGTTGCTCCGGCTCTGGCAGCGCCAGGAAAAAGCTGCCGCGAGCGAGCAGAAAGTTGACGGAGCAGATCCGGCATTGAGTTAGTGGCATCACCATAACTTAACATGACGTAACAATGGCATTGACAATATGCCTCGTCCCATCTCGACTTCTTTGGGCATGGCTATTTACCATCGCTCTTTGCGTCAGGCTCCGCTCCTGAGCGATTTTGGCTGTATCAAGCCTTCGCCGGCACTTGCTGCAGGACCGCCAAGACCTGCGATTTCAGATGAGCTGAGGTCACAATATTTAACAAAAAACTTAACAATAAAAGACATTCAAGAACATTTTTTATTATAAGATTTGCATTACTAGCTAGCGTGACTTAGAGTTAATATTAATTTCCATATGGAAATTAATAAATAACTAAAAACAAACTCAGTCCATATCGCTGCCCATGCATCTCACCATGGACGGTCGATTTCCCTGTCTGCTCGGGGACCCCGGCCCGGATCGGCATTGCATCAGGAACCAATGGACCTCGCGGGATTTATCTCAGCCAGGCCGGCTTTTAACTCGACCAACCGAGTAGATAAAGTGAAAGTTCTATCAATCTTTGGCACGCGTCCGGAGGCGGTGAAAATGGCTCCGGTCGTCAAGGCGCTTTCCCGCGAGGCGGGGATGCAGTCGCTGGTGTGCGTCACCGGCCAGCATCGGCTCATGCTGCAACAGGTACTTGACCTGTTTGACATCAAGGTCGATCACAATCTCGATGTGATGCTGCCGAACCAGACCCTGAACGGCTTGAGCGCGCGCCTGATCGGCTTGCTCGATCCGGTGCTCGAAGCAGTCAATCCGGACCGCGTCCTGGTGCATGGCGACACCACTACCGCCATGATGGCCGCATTAACCGCATTTCACCGCCGGATACCGGTCGCGCACGTAGAAGCCGGCCTGCGCACGGGAGACCTGACGCAACCCTGGCCGGAGGAAATGAACCGCCGTTACGTCGACGTGGTGAGCGACCTCCTGCTTGCCCCCACGAGCAGAGCCAAGACCAATCTCGCCGCAGAGAACCTTGCCGGCCGCATCATCATCACCGGCAACACGGTGATTGACGCCCTGCGCCTGACGATCGAATCGATTGCCTTCGACCCGCAATTGCGGCAACGTCTCGATGCCCATTTCCCTTATCTGCTACCGGATAAAAAGGTGCTGCTGGTAACCGGCCATCGACGGGAAAATTTCGGCCCCGGGTTTGCCGAAATTTGCGATGCCCTGGCGAAGCTGTCGCACCGCTCCGACATCCAGATCGTCTATCCGGTGCACCTTAATCCGAATGTGCAGGGGCCGGTGCAGGCAACCTTGTCGCACTTGCCGAATATCCATCTGATCGAACCGCTGGATTACCTGCTATTTGTCCGCCTGATGCAACGCTCGCACGTAATCCTGACGGATTCCGGCGGCGTCCAGGAAGAAGCGCCGTCGCTCGGCAAGCCGGTGCTGGTAATGCGTAACGTCACCGAGCGTCCGGAAGCAGTCGTCGCCGGCACGGTGCAACTGGTGGGCACCGATTCGGCGCGGATCGTCGCCGCGGTGACCCGGCTATATGACGACGACGCCAGCTGGCAGCGCGCGACACAGCGTGTCAATCCCTATGGCGATGGCCACGCGGCAGAGCGCATAGTCGATGTGCTATGCGGCAGGAGCATCACTGAGTTTGGCGCGGAAAAACTGGCGCCGCTGGAAAAAGCACACCTGGCTGCAAAGATTTTTCAAAAAATCTAGGCCCGGGTCTTGAGGGGGAAATATGGATTGCTCGCCGCATATTTTTTGCACGGCAGCTGCGCGCCGATGGCTCTCCTTTGCTCTCTTTTCCCCTTCCATGGCAGTGATGAACGAAGCCAATGCAGCAGCTATCCAATTCGACGCCCGCACGCTAGAGCTGGATTTGATGACCACGATCCTGGGGTTCATCATTTTTTTGCTGGTGGTCTATACGCTGCGGCACTACTTGTTTACCTTGAACCGCCTGTTCGGCCGGCAACGCCAACCCTATCTCGATATCGAACAAGCGTCCTGGCCGCCGGTGGTCGTCTGCGTTGCCGCCCACAATGAAGAACGGGTGATCGCAGATGCGTTGAATGCCTTGCTCGAAGTCGATTATCCGCGCGACAAACTGGTCATCATGCCGGTCAACGATCGTTCTACCGACGGCACGCGCGGCATCATCGACCACATCGCCGCCGCCCATCCCGGCCGCTTCACACTGTTCCACCGTGACGGCGGAAGGCCCGGCAAGGCGGCTGCATTACGTGATGCTTGCGAGAAAATCGAGGCCGAGATCATTATCGTCTTCGATGCCGACTACCTCCCCGCGCGCGGCCTGATCAAACAGCTGGTGGCGCCGTTTTTCGATCCCGAAGTCGGCGCCATCATGGGCCGTGTGGTGCCGCTCAATGCCGGCGCCAACCTGCTGACGCGCCTGCTGGACCTGGAACGGGCCGGCGGCTACCAGGTCGACCAGGCGGCGCGCATGAACCTGGGCCTGGTGCCGCAATACGGCGGCACAGTGGGCGGCGTGCGGCGCCGTGCGCTGGAGGAAATCGGCGGCTGGAACAGCGACATGCTGGCGGAAGATACCGATGTCACCTTTCGTCTGTTGCAACAAGGCTGGAAAACCGTGTATCAGAATCGCTCGGAATGCTACGAAGAAGTGCCCGAGGTGTGGCCGGTGAGGATCAGGCAAATCAGCCGCTGGTCGCGCGGCCACAACCAGGTCATGGGGCGCAATCTGATGCGCTTGCTGCAAAATCCGCGCATCAGCCTGCGCGAGAGAGCCGACGGCGCGCTGCTGCTGTGCGTATTCATCATGCCGCCATTGCTGGTGGTCGGCTGGAGCATCACCATCATCCAGTTTTTCATGACCTCGCATCAATGGCTGTTCGGCTGGCTGGCCTTGAGCGGCATGGTCGCCTATGGCGCCTTCGGCACCAATGCGGCTTTTTTTGAAATGGCGGCAGCCACTTATCTAGACGGCAACCGCAACCGCATCCGCTTGCTGCCGCTGAATATCTTCGGCTTCCTGGTGAGCCTGGTCGCCATATCGCGCGCAGCAGTTGTCCAGGTCCTGGATGCCCTACGCAAGCGCGAGTTGGTATGGCATAAAACCGAAAGATTCAGGATCGCCGCGATATCCCCGATCCAGGAACTGATCTTGCCGCTTGAGAGTCTGTCGCCAGGCCTATCCGCCGAATTGCAAGAAAAGGTTTCCTGACCATGGACTCCTCTTACCCGGCGTTCTTGCTGATCAGCGTACTCCTGATCATGTTCTTGCCGTTCATTCCCGCACTGCACGAGTGGCTGCGTCCCAGCGACGTGGCGCCGTTGCAGGTCAGGCGCAACGAGATAAACAACCTGCGCTATTTCGCCGACAGCTTTCGGCTGACCATCGCTGGCATGCCGGCGATCAATCTGCAAAAACTGAAGAATGTGCAAACCGAGCGCACTGTCAGCATCAGCGACAAGCTGCACGTCGTCCATCAACGCCTGGACGGAGAGACTGCTACCGGCTACTCGCGCTCGACCTTGCAGGTGCTGCGAAAAAAGAACGGCATCGTCATCTTTGTGCATGACGCCAGCCTGCCCGCAGACAGCCACAGCCAAGCCGACCTGTTTGCCGCCGCCGATCTGCGGGTCGGCGACGGCGCCAGCCTGCGCGCCTGTTCGGCCCAGGGTGTGATCACGCTGGGTGCGGATACGGTGGTGCATCGCTGGATCGATGCGCCCAGCATCCATGTCGGCAGCAACGCTTCGATAGACGGACGTATTACCGCGCTCAGGGAAATCCGTTTCTCCGGCGGCAGCCGCTTTGTACGCGCCGGAGCGCCAACCATGCGCTTCGGCGATTCCACCGCTACCGCCGCGGCGGCGCCCCAGGCGCCATCGCCGCGCAAGCGATATCTCCTCGATGACGGCGCGCAGCAATCAGCCGCGCTCAACCAGGACGGCGATTATGTGGTGCGCGGCCCGTACCGGCTACGCCCCGGCACCTCCGTCTTCGGCAACATCAAGACCTATGGCGACCTGCATCTGGGAGCGCGGACCTGCATTGCCGGCAGCCTGGTTTCCAACAAAGACATTGTGCTTGCCAACGGCTGTTCGGTACTTGGGCCTGTGATCAGTCAAAACGATATCGTGATCGGTCCCGATTGCCGCATCGGCACGCCCGATGCGGCCACCACCATGATCTGCCGCAAGCTCAGCATCGCCGCCGGCTGCGTGGTGCATGGCGTGATCACCACGCAAGACGGCGCCCTGATGACGCCACGGGAGACGCCATATGCAAGCTGATTCGCGCAGGCAACGGTGGCTGGCAGCGCCCCTGTTTTTTTTTGTGCTCACTTGTGCTGTCTGCGGCGACGGGCTGGCAGCGGCAGACAATTCATCAACCGTACCCGAGGTCCCCGTGTTTACCGATTTCGCCGTGCCGAACGGGGCCCTTACCGTCTTCCCCAACGGCGATTACGTCGAGCCCTACTTTGCGCTTAAAGCGCTGCTGACGGCACATCGGCTAGGCGTCGACGTCGCCTCGGCGGCAAGCGCTTTTGCCCATTGGCTGCTGCCATTCCAGCAAGCCAACGGCCCCTTCCCCCGCGTCTGCCGCAGCGGCGCGAAAGATTGGCTGGCCTGCGGCCCGGCCGATGCCGACGATTCGCTGGATGCGCTGTGGTGCTTGCTGGCGGCAGAGATATTGCCAAGCGATGCCGCGCTGGCCGCTAGCTGCGCCAGATCCCTGGAAAACCTGGCAACCTTGTGGAATCCGGCGCAACAGACCTTTCATGCCTTGTCAGGTGGCAGTGCGGCCTATTTTGCCGATAATGTGGAAGTGATCGCGGCAATCAGCCGGCTGCGCCGCGACGCCGCCGCGAGTACGCGCCTGGCAGTCCAGCTAGCTGCGCTGCCAGATAACGCCAACCTGCAGCAAGGACTCCAGCTCGCCTATGGCTACGACCCCGGCGGCGCCCTCGAGCCGGAGCGCGCCAGCGTACCGCCGACACCCTACGGTTTCTATCCGAATGCCGTGGCGCCAGTCTATCTGTGGCTATATGGCCTGCGTAGCGGCATCAGTGGCGAGCGCTACTGGCTGGTATGGAAGGAACGCTATGGTGCGCAATGGCTGGCGGGGGAAAGCGATCACTACCCATGGGGCCTGATTGCATTGGCTGCGTACCTTAGCGGCGACCAGGCAAGCGCCCGCAGCTGGCTCGATAATTCCGACGCATGGCGCGCCGCAAGCCGCTGGAATATCGTTGAAGAAGGCGTCCGCATCGGCTTGCGCAACGCGCTGAAAACCTGGAATCCGAAGCCGCCGGCATGAACGCTCTCTCTCAACTCCCGTTGCGCAAGATCCTGCTGACGCTGGTGGTTGCCGTCATCATCGGCGGCGCTGCGAGCTGGGTCTATCGTCTCAACCAAGTCAGCCCGGCGCGCTGGCAAAGCGACGCCATTGCACTGGTCTTGCCGGACGACCTGTCAGACGCCAACCGGCTCTTTGCATCGGCATGGCTGGACGGCGCCTCTGAAGAGGGAATCCGCCTGGAGGTGATTACTGCATCGGAATTTTCGCGGCGCGGCCTGCAAGGCGAACGGCCGTTTGCCGGCGTTATCCTGCCCGACACCATCCATCGCCGGATCAACACCGCCTTCGTCAACCAGATCAGCCGCTTTGTCGACCATGGCGGCGCCCTGATGCTGGTGGGCGACGCCGGCGTGCTCGACGAAAACGGCTACTACACGGAACCGGCATCGCGCTTTTCAACACTGGCGGGCACCAGCTACGCCATGTATAAAACGCTGCACGACAACATGTCTTTCAACCCTGTCATCTCTGGCAGCCCGCAGATGATGCAGGCGCTGCAGATCCCGCCCGGCCGCTGGATCAAGAGCGGCGAGCAGGCAGTATTGTCTGGGTACGGCAAGGACACCTTGCGCTATCCGGTCTTGCATACGGCCGGCACCTATGCCGGTACGCTGCGCATGCAGGCAGAGGGCAACACCGTGATCGCCGGTGAACATGATTTTGGCAAGGGCCGCGTGCTGTTTGTCAACCTGCCGCTGGGATACCTGAAGCTACGCACCGACGGCATCCTGATGCATGGCTTCTTGCATTACTTCGCCAACCACATCATGGGCCAGCCGCAGCTATCGGCCGCTCCCGAGGCCATAGGAGGGCTGGTCCTGAACTGGCACTGCGACGCCAAGATCTGCATTCCTGCCATGGACCAGTTGATCAAGGCCGGCGTATTCAAGCGCGGCCCGTTCAGCATCCATGTCACCGCCGGACCGGACCAGCGCGCCTTCGGTGATGGCCTCGGGGTCGACCTCAATCACAACCAGGCATTCCAGGGGTTATTGCGGACCTTGCTGGCCCAGGGCAATGAGATCGGTAGCCACGGCGGCTGGATACATGACTGGTTCGGCAAGAACCTGGCTGACGACAATCAAGAACAAATGCTACCTTACCTGGAGCAGAATGCCGATGCCGTGCAACGACTGATCGGCCACAATCAGACCGAATATTCGGCGCCGACCGGCAACCAGCCGGTCTGGGTCACCGACTGGCTTGACGGCCAGGATGTGCTGGCATATTACTTTACCGGCAATATCGGGCAAGGGCCGACCCGCACCTACCGCGACGGCCGCCGCGACCGCCATATCTGGTCATTCCCGGTACAGACCTACGGGCATATCAGCACCATCGAGGAAGCCTATATGGAGCACATACCGGAAGACGAAATCAGCAACTGGTTGACGTCGCTGGTGAAATTTACCGAGAATACCGGACAGATCAGGCTGATTTATTTTCATCCGCCGGGCGCGGTCCTCTACCCCGACGCCATCAACCAGCTGATGCTGGCCGCTGACGCAGCTGAAAAAGACGGCCGTTTCCGCTGGCGCACCATGACGGATCTTGCGCGTTTCATGAATCGCCGGGAACAGACGGTATGGAATATTTCCAGTGACAACCATGCAGTAATCGTCGATGCTGCCAATGGCGCCTCGCTGAAACAGCTAAGCTGGCTTTTCCCGGCCGCGCTGTATGCAAAACCTCGCATCATGCAGGGCGAAGCTACAGTGGAACAGCGCGGCGATAACTGGACCGTGGTCGGCGGCGATGTGAAGCAACTTCGTATTTCAACACCGTTGATAAAGGAAGCACTGCATTGAAAACAGCATTGGCAACCCTGGGCCTGTCTTTCGGCTGCGTCGCGCTTCCTTCCTGCGCATTGGCTGACGAGAGCGCAAACATACTGGTGCCGCCATTGCAGCACCCCCGCTTGATGCCGCTGCCTGGCATGCCTGCCGGACCGGCGCTTGCGCCGCAGGTAGTCATTGCACCGCAGGCAGTTGTTGTAGCGCCGGTAGCGGCTCCAGCGGCGCCAACAACCTCGACGCCTGCCGCTGCGGCTGTCGCTACCCAAGCTGTCGATACCAAGCCAAGACCAGCGGCTCTGGCGCAGGTTGCTCCCGTCGACGCCACCCCAATCGCAGTAGTGCCAGTCGAAGCTGCTGCGGCAGTTGCGCCGGACCTGAGTCCCGAAACCGCCGCGCTCGAACTGGTTGGCGGCGCCGGCCACATGAGCGCCGGCTATGGCCAGGCTCGCCTGATGGCGTTACGCGGCATGGCGGTGACCTCTCTGGGTGTGGTGCAAGGAGAACTGACGCAGCAGTCCCGCTTCGGCTACACCGGCAATTATGGCGACGTCTCGCTGACCCACGATTTTTCGCCGAATTATTACAGCACGGTCAGCATCGGCACCGGCAACAGCCCGTTGTTTTCCAGCTGGCGCGTGGACACCACCGGCTACCGCAAATTCGGCAGCGAACGCCAGTACGTCGCCGGCATCGGCGCGTATTATGCAAAAGGCAATGAGAGCGCCCGCTCCGACAGTGGGCTGCTGTTCACCGGCATTACCTATCTGAGCGGGCTGGTGATCGAAGGCGGGGTGCGTTTGAACTGGGCCGATCCGGGATCGATACTCGGCCCTAGCGAATATGTCGCAGCGACTTTCGGCAATGACGACCGGCGCGCCATCATCGTCCGCTACGAGCATGCCAAGGAAACCTACAAGGTCTTGCCGGGCGGCCCCGCGCTGGTCAATTTCAAGAGCAATACCGTCAATCTCCAATGGCGCGAAAGAATCAGCCGCGTCAGCCTGCTGCTGGCGGGACTGGAGTACTACCAAAGTCCGCTCTACGACCGGCTCTCGTTCAACCTCGGCTGGCGCTGGAGTTTTAGATGAAAGCGCGGCAAGACGCCGTATCCGATGCCGCCGCCAGAGACAAGCTGGCGGCGCCTGATGCAGCGCTTGACATGCCTGACGGCGCACTGCGTGCCAAAGCCATTAAAAAACCGGGTCACGCCAAAGTGCGGCGGCACGCCGTGGCCAACCCGCGCTTTACCGGCTTTGGCGGCCAGCCGATACAAACTCATCGCGCACTGCGCCGCCTGGCTTTTCCGCGCAGCCGCTGGATCGACGTCTTGCTGGTGCCGGCGTTCATTTTCTGCTGCACCTTGCTGGCCTGGCCTTTGATTGCCGAAATGTGGTCCGGGATCATCCGGTTCTGGGCCAACGGCCTCGGCAGCGAGATGATGTTGAAAGCGGAGCCGACCTCCTTCCCCGGCATTCAATCGGTTCCCTACGCCTACGTCGAGGCCGCACTGCCGGATCCCTTGCAATGGTGGTGCGGCATGCTGATCAGCATCACGCTGTTGCTGGCCACGACCTTGTTTTCCGCGCGCATGCTGCCGATCGCCTATGCCTTGCGCGTGGTCGGCATGGTGCAGTTGGCAAGCCAGTTATATTTTTATTTCTGGGCCGCCGAATTCCCCTATCAGTCGGCGTCTTCCATTTCGGCGCTGACGCAAGCTTCCATGGTGCTGATCCTGCTGACGCCTTGGATCTATGGCCTGCTGTACAACATCTTCGACTTCGGCATCCCCCGCAAAATCCTGCTGTCGCTGCTGGCCGTGCTATATCTGATTGTGCTGACGCCGTTTCAATATACGTTTGCCGCCTGGCTGATGCTGCGCTATTCCCTGCTCTGGCACCCGCTCATCTACCTGCTCGGCTCCAGCCTGATCCAGTTCGGCGCCCTGGTCGGCTTCTATTCCTGGGCCATGAGCTGGCAGCGGCGTGAATGAGGCCGGATTGACAGCCGGATTCCAGGCAAATGGCGCTGCCGCGCCATAACAGGCTTATACTGCTGGAACGTTTATAGATAGGGATAGTAATAGTGAAAAAGACCGGAATGGCAAAGAGCGACGCCAAGAAACTCATGGGGAAAATGACTGCACCTGGCGCCGGCGGCTTCGGTAACAGCGACGCTGCCATCGTGGACCGCAAGGAACAACGCAAGCGCGATCAGGCGCTGGGCCTGGTGCCGTTTGCAGTCAAGCTGAACGGCGGCCTGGTGCAACAGCTGCAAGTACTGGCAAAAGAACGCGAACTCGATCTCAACCAGCTGGTTGCGGAACTGTTGAACAAAGGCCTTTCAACCTGAGCCCGGCTCGCAGTAAACATACGGAAGCGCATCAACGTTCTGGTGCGCTTCTGGAAAAGCCGGACCGACGGCTTTTTTTTCATCTCGCGCTATATATTCTAAAATATATCGATTGCCAACGCCCATGCTGCTCGCTGCAGCCATTTTAAACATGTCCAGACTCTCATTTATCACCTGCGCAATGCTACCCCTGGTTCTGCTGGCTGCGCCCGCGACGCCTGCGCGCGCCCAGGATCGCATCAAGGTTTTCGCCGCCGGCAGCCTGACCGGCCCATTGACCGTACTCGCCAAGCAATTCGAGGCCGATACCGGTCAGCCGGTGGAGATGGTATTCGGACCATCCGGCCTGCTGCTGGAACGCATAGAACAAGGAGAGCATGCAGATGTATTTGCATCGGCCAACATGGCGCATCCGCAGCAGCTTGCGCGTGAAGGCAAAGCTATCCCGGCACTGGTGTTTTCCCGCAATCGCGTATGCGTACTGGCGCGCCCGGACCTGCAGCTGAACAGTGAAAACCTGTTGGCGAAGCTGCTCGACCCCAGCGTCAGCATCGGCACCTCAACCCCCAAGGCCGATCCCGGCGGCGACTATGCCTGGCTGCTTTTTGCCAAGGCAGGCAAGCTGCAACCTGGCGCCAGAGAACTGCTGGAAAACAAAGCGCAGCAACTGGTCGGCGGCAAAAACAGCCCGCCGGTGCCGGCCGGCCAGGATGCCGTGAAATATTTTCTGGAGCATAAAAAAGTCGATGCGTTCATCGGTTATTGCAGTTCGCGGGAAACCGTACCAGATGTCCGCCTCACTAAAGTCGAGTTGCCGCCAGAGCTCGCCGTTTCAGCCGATTTCGGCTTGACCGTGCTGAATCAGGGAACCGGCGCGCATGATGCCGCTTACCGGTTTGCGTTATTCCTGCTCACCCCGGGAGCACAGCAGATCTTCGCTAATCATGGATTCTCAAGGTAGTTCCGGCCAGTTCCGACAGACTCGGCACGCTATCGGCGCAGAGAGAATCTTGCACAGCTTTTATGGCAATTTCTGGCAAAAACGCCCCCGCCCCGGGTTGTCGATTAAAATGCTCATCCATTAGGAGTGGGCATGGTGGCGATCATTTAGCTTGGCATCATGGCATTTCCTATACTCTCCGAGAGATATTTGAAGATGACCCCGATCCACAACCAGGCTCCCGCCAGCGTGATAAGTGAAGACGCGCTCGACGCCGCAGAAAAACACCTGCGCGATGTTCTTTCCATCGCGATCGAACACGCGCCTGAACGCGCCGCCGTGGTGGTGTCAGATGCCCGTTGCGAACTTGCCGTCACGCTCACTGAAGCTTATCGGCGCAACCTGCCCGGCGCGACATTCATCGACTTCGATATAGTCACGCCGGAAGCCGTACTGGCTGCATTTGCACCTTTGCAGTCCGGCGACCTGGTAGTGCTGGTCCAATCCACCAATTTCCGCCTTGAAGCTTTCCGTATCCGCGTCGAACTGTTCAAGCGCGGGCTGAAAGTCATAGAACATCCGCACCTGTCACGCATGCCGGGAGCGCAGGCGCTCTGCTATATCGAATCGTTGGCCTACGATCCCGCTTACTACCGCGGAGTCGGCTATGCGCTCAAGGCACGGATTGACGACGCGCGCTCCGGGGTCGTCGACAGCGGCGGCGAGCGGCTGGTGTTCGACTCTCCGTTCGAATCGGCCAAGCTGAACATCGGCGACTACAGCGCGATGAATAATGTCGGCGGCCAGTTCCCCATCGGCGAGGTGTTCACCGAAGCGCAGGACCTGGAAGCCGTCAACGGGCGGGTGCGTATTTTTGTTTTCGGCGATACCGCATTCCGGGTCAACCAGCCGCGGCAACCGATCACCCTGGTGATCGCCAAAGGGCGGGTGACCGATGTCATCGATTCAACCCCGGAATTCGACCAGGTGCTGGCCAATATCCGCGCCGATGAAGGCGAGGTGTGGCTGCGTGAACTGGGCTTTGGCATGAACCGGGCGTTTTCGCAGGAGCGAATGGTCAGCGACATCGGTACTTACGAGCGGATGTGCGGGATCCATTTGTCGCTGGGGGCCAAACACGGTGTCTATAACAAGGCGAATATCAAGCGCGCCAACGCCAGATATCATATTGACGTCTTTGCGGTGACCGAGGCGGTCTACCTTGATGATGTACAGGTATATCGGAACGGCGCCTGGCAGCCCTGAGCAGATCAGGACCAGATCCAGACGCCACGGCGCTCTCGGAAAGAGCGGCTACGACGGGATATACAGCGGATAAAGAATATTTTCCTCGCGCGTGATGCGGTCTACCAGCACCTTGCCGAGATTTTCAAACTCGTCCTTGAAAGTCACGCGCGCATCGCGCGAGACGATCCATTCCTTGCCTTGGTATTTGTCGAAAAAATCAAACGCCACGCGGCCGATGCCATCCATTTCCCGTTTATAGGAACGGTACACATCATGTAGCGCCGGATCTTCCGCCAGGCTGCGCCGCATATACGAATACAGCTTGACGCCCTCGGTCAGCAAATGGCCATACATCGCCATCCGCATCTCGCGCAACGAGGCGGGCACGGCATCCCATTTATCGGCGCTCATCTTGTTGGCCACCGTCGAATACATCAACAGCAAAGCCGCATGGTCGCCCTTCAATTGCGGGATCAGTTTTTCGTCGTATTCAATCTGATTGCTTTGCGACGGCCGTAACGCCGCCCGCTCCGCTATGGGTGCGGCTTTTCGGGCTGGCGGAACCGGCTGCTGGCTGACAGATTTTTTTGCTGCTTCGTGCTTCTCCTCATCGCGTTGACTGGTTGCGGGTTTGCTGAATATTGTTTTAAGCCACATTTTTCACCTCGCCAGTTCACGTATAGGAGCAATAATCGGAGTATTACTTGCTTATTATTATGATTGCCTATCAGCAACTATAATACCTGAGATTTCCCCAAAGGAACAATTTTTTGATTGCAATTTGAGAAATTTTTATCCCTTGAATTACCCCGGCCGGACCAGGCTATACGAACGGCCGAGGTAGCGAACAACTTCTACCGATACAACGCTTTCATCAAAGATGAAATTACCAGCGTTGGAAAATGCTTCAGGCGGCTCCCGTAGTGGCTTCAGGACGACTGTTGCAGAGCAGCCAACAGACTGTCCCACAACTGGTGACGCTCATCGATGGCGTGAATTCCGGCTTCCAGCACCTCCCGGATCTGGGCCGGATCGTTATTGGTGATTTCATCGATCATGCGCTGAGCCGCCGGCCCGTGGTCGCCGGAATCCACTTCGATATGCCGTTCCAGATAGAAGTTAAGTTCCGGCACGCTTTCAGGTGCGATGCTCCAGGTCTTCAACAGCGCCTGGAACATCTCCGGGATGACATTTTCACGACCGTAGAAAAAGCTGCCGACGACCTGGTGGGTCTGTCCCTCCAGGCAGGTAGCGATGGTGGAGTTCACAAAGCGCTGGATCGGCGCCAGCGCCTCCACCCGCTTGAGCGCGGTAGGCACGGCAACGCCTTTCCTGATCATGCCCAGGAACTGCTCGATCTGCCGCGTGGATGCGCCGATCTCTTTCATCGCCGACAAATACAGTTCGAAATGCGTCATCGCTCCATGCGGCGTGATATCCGACTCTTCGCCCAGCACGATTTCATTGATCAGGCGCGCGGCGTTCGGATTGGCCGGCGGATACCAGGGAATCGATGTGGTGGTCAGATCCGCCTGAAGCCGCTTCACCAGCGACATGAAATCCCATACCGCAAAAACATGCCATTCCATGAACAGGCGTAAATCGCTCTGGGTCCGTATGGCAGAAAAAACAGCATGATTGGTCAGCAAATCGTGCTTTGCCTTGAGGGTAAGTTGCAATGATTCAACGGTCGTTGTCATGTTATCTCCACTTGAGGTTACACACAGATGTGTGTAAAACGACAATGACAGAAATATTTCCACATGGCAATACTTAGTACCCTGACGTGCACGATCAACTAACGATCGAGGTCAATGCAGATTTCGGATCAGAAGGAAGCGCAGGTGTGCGAGTAAAGCAAGCCGACCGTATCCTGATGTCAGATCCGATTGTTGAGGAATGCCACATGCTATATCTTTATCAACCAAAGTAAGAGAAAATTATTGCAGACAAGGAGCGCCAATGAGCCTGATTGAAAAACTGCTATCCAAGACGGGCGGTACCAACCGCGCGCCGGCTGAAACAGCCTGCAAGGTGCTGGTGCGCGTGTATCTGGACACTGGCGGCCATGTGACTGACGTCGTCATCCGCAAAAGCTGCGGCGACCCCGAACTGGATGCGCGGGCGCAGCGCGAAATCGCGGCGATGCGTTTTCCGAGCAAGAGCCGCGGCGCCAAAACCTCGCACAACTGGCACGACCTGGCCTACACGGTTCACCCCTAAGCACCAGCCCGCTGCCTGCCGCTTTGCCAGCATCGTTTATATTCCGACTTTCCAGGCATCGCGCATTCCTGCTCTCCCGCCGCCGTTTCACTCTATGCGACCAGTTTTTTGCCTGTGCCGCCTTTTCCTGCATATCGAAATGCGAATGGCGGCTATTAAGCCCTCATGATGGATTCGCGCCTGTCCATACCCTAAGCTGTCTTCGCCGAACTGATCTTCTTTGCATACAACGAGCAGTCCAGTAATCGAGGTTCGGTGCGCGCTTGCTGGCAATTCAAAAACATAACACGAGACACCCTGTTGACGACCGGTCGGCGCATAGCTGACTAACGGCCGCTTCAGTGGACATACAAAGGAGCAGCTCGATCATGATGGAACAACAACTCCAGCCCCAGCCTGTCGTGGGCCTGGCAGAACCTATCGCCGTGGCCGAAGGTAAAATCGACCAGTACTTCCAGATTACGGCACGCGGCAGCACCCAGCGCCGCGAAGTTGTCGCCGGCATCACCACTTTCCTCGCCATGGTGTATTCGGTATTTGTCGTACCCGGCATGCTGGGCAAGGCCGGTTTCGACGTCAGCGCCGTATTCGTTGCAGTCTGCCTGACGACCGCTTTCGGCTCGCTGCTGATGGGCCTGTGGGCCCGCTTGCCGATCGCCGTCGGCTGCGCCATTTCACTGACTGCATTCACCGCCTTCGGTCTGGTGCTCGGCAAAGGCCTGTCGCCGTCTGTTGCGTTGGGCGCCGTGTTCCTGATGGGCCTGGTGTTCACCGCCATTTCCGTCACCGGCATCCGTTCATGGATCCTGCAAAACCTGCCGTCCGGGGTCGCCCACGGCACCGGCGTCGGCATCGGCCTGTTCTTGTTACTGATTGCATCGAGCGACGTCGGCCTGGTGGTGAAAAATGCCGGCCCTGGCTTGCCGGTAGCGCTTGGTCACATCACCGCCTTTCCAGTCGTGATGAGCATCGTCGGCCTGGCTGCCATTTTCGGACTTGAACGTCGCCGTGTACCGGGCGGCATTTTGCTGGTGGTGGTGACATTGTCGCTGATCGGTTTGATCTTCGATCCGGCGGTCAAATTTACCGGTGTATTCGCCATGCCGGCGCTGAGCTCGCCTGGCCATGCATCGCTGATCGGTTCGATGGATATCAAGGGCGCGCTCAGCATGACCGTGCTGCCAAGCGTGCTGGCGCTGGTGATGACTGCGGTATTCGACGCCACCGGCACGATCCGCGCCGTCGCCGGCCAAGCCGGACAGGTCAATGAAAAAGGCTATATCCACAACGGCGGCAAGGCGCTGACAGCCGATTCGCTCAGCTCGATTTTCGCCGGCCTGGTGGGCGGCGCTCCTGCCGCTGCTTACATTGAATCGACGGTTGGTACCGCTGCCGGCGCCCGCACCGGCCTCACCGCAGTCGTGGTCGGCGTGCTGTTCCTGGCCGTGATTTTCTTCTCGCCGCTGGCAGGCCTGGTGCCTTCCTATGCGACAGCGCCGGCGCTGATGTATGTCGGCTTGCTGATGCTGGGCAGCGTCAGCCGCATGCACATGGATGACATGGTCGACGCCATGTCCGGCCTGTTGTGCGCAGTGTTCATCGTCCTGACCTGCAACATCGTCACCGGCATCATGCTGGGCTTCTGCACTCTGGTGATCGGCCGTATCGTGTCGGGCGAATTCCGCAAACTGAATGTAGGCACAGTCGCGATTGCGATTGCCCTGGCGGTCTTCTATGGCGGCGGCTGGGCGATTTAAGACCTGCCATTAACTAGGTAACTTCGCAGGTAACTTCGGCTCTTTGGGTCTCCTAGAATGGTCGATTTATGGCAGCGCCCTTCCCCGGGCGCTGCCTTTTTGTTTTCCGGCCGCCAGACCTTGACCTTGAGTGGCGCCGGAAGCGTCCTCAGTTTGGCGCCGCAACCAATACGTTGACGCTATCCGGCAACAACGGCGCACGCGGATGAGGCAGTGCTGCCGTGGCCGGCGGCGGCACGCCAAATTGTCCGCTCACCAGATAGACCATGTGGCTGTCAGGATCGAGCGCCATGGTCCTGGCTCCTTTTTGCGTAACAAGGTTGTCTTTGACTGTATATTTGTCGGCGCTGTCTTCATGCACGACGGTCAAGGTGCCGCCGCCATTGGAAACAAAAACCAGTCCGCTAACCGGATCAAATGCCGCCGCATCAGGCCTGTCACCGATCGCCACGGTGGCGACGATGTTTCCCGTCATGGAATCGAGCACCACCATTTTCTGGTTGCCGCATACCGAAAACAAACGGTGATGCCGGTCGTCGATCGCCAGGCCGCTAGGTCCGTCGCAAGGTGCGATGGACCAGCGTTTGACAATCTTTGAAGATTGCGCATCAATGACGGCGATCTCGTTTTTATCTTCCACATTGAAAAACACGTTGCCCTGGCTGTCGCTGACCGCGAATTCAGGATGGCCTCCGGCTGCTATCGTACCAATGATCTTGCGCTTCACGGCATCCACCACCGTGACGCTTTGGCCGCGGTTGTTGAAACTGTATATGCGCTGCAGGGGCGGATAGTAAAGGATGGAATCCGGACCGGCGCCGGTCGTCTTGATGACTTCCACCGTGCGCAGGCTGTCGAGTTCGAACACGGTCAAGGCATCTGCCCGGCCATTGCTGGTAAATCCGAGATTCAGATCCTGCGCGACCGCCACCCCGTGAACGCCGGCGGTATCGGCAATGCTGGCAAGCAGCTTGCCGGATTTGGTATCGACCACCTGCACATGATCGGAACGGCTGACAAACAGGTGATCGCGCTTGCTGTCGACACTGAGATAATCCCAGCCTTCCGCTCCCGCCAGGGAAAACCGCGACACGATCTTGTAGTTATCCGCTGTGGCCGCCTGAACCGGCGAGACCAGTGCCGCCTGCAACACGAGGAGCGCGCAGGCCGCGCCTGGATTGGATTTCCTGCCGATGAAATTTTTCATGTATTTGATAGGTGATCGATGAATCAATAGACTGGCAGCCGGTTCGTTTACATCTAAGGCGATGCAGAAACACCAACGCCGGCGGCAGGGAAACGCTTATACCCGCCACAGACTAAGGAACAACAATTAGCCCACAATTAGGGCGTCGTTGATATTTACGGGATGCGAAAAAACAATCCGCGATGACTTCCATTATACAAAGCAGCATTAAGCCACTGTTCAGAAATTCAAGTTGCACCGCCTCACACTGGATATGATATGTTCTTGCAAACAATGTCACTATCCAGCGACAAGGAGCTAACCATGAAACACGTGATTACCATAGGTTGTTTAGCAAGCGCCGTTGTTTTGTACTTCGCAGGCCTGGAAACCGGCGCGGCAGTTCTTTTCGCTGCAAGCATCGTGTTTGAACTGGCCTTTTGGAAAAGAGTATTAAAGTAATCCCAAGCAAGACCACGCACCAGAGCCAGAGCCATGCTGAGGCCGGTTTTCGAAACACACCGGCCTCACCTTCCTTTCGTGATCTAACTGTCTTTATTGAAAGCAGCGCCTTTACGCGATTTCAGATACTGCAACAGATCTTCAAAACTGACATAGCCTGAGCCATTACGGTCGATTGCCTGGAAGTGATCGGCGACGTAGCCGAAACCTGCGCTTTTCGCCTGGGCCTGGGTGAGCAGGTGCGTCGATGGATCGGCAGCGGCATCGAAACGCTTTTTCAGGTTCGCCACCGCCTGATTCCGCAACGCCTGGCCGCGCAACTCCGGGCGCGTCGTCCCCGGCTCATCCGGCGGTGGTTTCGGCAGCATATCGCCAACCTTGATCAGTCGTGCTTCGCCGGCCAAGGGGATCGACATCGCAGCTTCGGCGGCGTCGGTGGACGGCACAAACATCGCTGCAGCAATGACCGCCGTGGCGGCCGCTATGTAAAGAGATTTCATAGATTTCCTGTAAGAGATTTGACGCAAGCCGATGAAGGGTCAGCGCGCTGCCGAGGACGGGTTATAGAGCCCGTCGATCGCCAGCTTCATTGGGGCACGGGACGCCTTGGTCAGGTAGATCATATGTCCTCCTGCAAAAATTTTTACGGGGACCGTCGCTGTCAATCCGGCGCCCGCCAGATCCAGCTCGGTCTGGTGAAACGGGGTTCGCAGATCATGATAGCCGCCAAAGACGATCGTTTTCAACTCAGGGTGCAGCGTCAGCACTTCCACCAGGTCAGGGATGGAGCTCGGGCTGTTCGATTTGTCGTCGCCGTGATTCCAGTTCCAATTATCGATCGGATCGTTGGGCTCGACCGCATACGTAGATTGGCTGGTATAGCCAAGAAACTGCGGCAGGAAGGTCTTGATCTGGTTGGTAAACGCCAAATTGTTGTAATTGCTACCGCCATACGTCGCGTTGCTCGGCGTATTGACCAAGCCGTTATACGCATCCATATGGCTGGCATCCATACCAAGGATCGCTGCTGAAAAAGTATCGGGATCCATGTCGAACGCATTCGCCCAGTCCGTCGCCGCCGTTCCGGTCCAGCCCGCCAGCGCCGGCAACAATGTCGGATCCGCCGGTGTATAAGGCAAGCCGTAGTTGGCAAAATTATTTGCGCTCACCCATGTCTGATACAAAGAATCTTCCGGCGCAAATTTTTGCGTTGCGAACGAGCGGCCACCGTTGACGTAATCGGAAAGCGTCAGCTGATTCGGATTATTCGCCTTGTTGCGTGAATGAGCCACTGCGGTATAACTAGGGAAAAAGCCGACACAATTGGCGCTGCCGCCATACAGGAAGCCACCAGGGTATTCGCAGTTTGTCTTGTAGCTGAGAATCGGCGAATTCATGATGATACCGGTCAGCGCCGGCCCTCCCTGCCCCGGGCTTCCGGCTTCCTCGATCAGTTTTGCCAGCACAGGAGTCCGGATGCCGCCATACGATTCGCCGTACAGATATTTGGGCGAGGTCTGGCGATTGTTCACCTTGACGTACTCGGCAATGAAATCCCGGAACACCGCAGCATCGGCATCGACTCCCCAGAAATCCGAATTCTTGTGCGGCGCGATCGCTTCCGAATAGCCGGTTCCTGTCGCATCCACAAAGACCAGGTCGGAGTCGTCCAGCATCGTCACATCGTTGTCGATCAACGGGAAGCTGGTGGGCTGGGTGGCCAACGATGCAGGAGGCAGATTACCTTCGTCCATCTGCAGGGTTTTGGGGCCCCAGGAGCCAAGGTGCAGCCAGATCGTGGATGATCCCGGACCGCCGTTGTAGAAGAAAGTCACCGGACGCGTGCCAAGCGGCTGACCGTCGCGCGTATAGGCTACGTAAAAAAAGGAAACCTCCTTGTCGAGCGGCGCAGCCGGCTTGGCCGGATCGGCAGGCGCGCTGGCGGTCAGGTGGCCTGCGGTAGCCGTATAACTGATGGTTTTTCCGTTGAGCGTCATGCTATGGTGGGTGACGGCGGCATTCTCGGTTGCGCTCGGCAATGATGCGCTACCTGCGGTCGCGTAAGTTACGGGATCGGTGTAAGGCAGGTCGGCGACTACCGGTGTCACTGCCGAATTGGCCGAGTTCGGGAGATTCAGCTTTGAATCGTCCCCTCCTCCGCAACCAGCGAGCGCAAGGACGCCAAGCATACTCAGACCAAGCACCACCGTCTTGGAAAATTGATGAACAACATGCATGTAACTTCTCCTGGATATCTTCATATAAAAATGACGCAGAGATAGTTGAACTACCCGCTTGTTGCAGGTGTTCTTACTAGAGATGCCCATCGAAATAAAAAAAAAGGCCACGTAGTGGCCAGATTATTTGTAACAATTTCGCAATAACATAAAGTTTGAACGAGTGGTGCTGCCCCGGCTCGTTACTCCCACAGCCATTCCTGCTCGCGCAACCACCAGGCCAGCCAGCCCAGGATCATCGCCGGCGCCAACCAATGCGCAAGGCCGGCCCCCAGAAAATTGACCAGCCCGCTCCAAGAGTCAAGCGTACCGAGAACCAGCAATGGCGGCGACGCAGGTAAGCCGAAGCCAGGGATGACGGCCAGCGACAATGCCAGCCACAACATCGTCGCCGCCGTGACGATCAGTCCATACAGGCCCAGCCAGGGCAACGCCACCGCCAGCCAGCCTGGCGGCACTGAAATCCTGCGCGTGGTTGGCGCCAGCGTCTTTGCCATCAGAACAGGCGCAGGCGAGCGCTCAACCTCCGGCGGCAAGGCGTTCATCAATGCGGCGGAAAAACCTTCATCCGCAGGTTCGTCAAGACGGGCCTGGTTTTGCAGCAGGACGGCAAGCCAGTCATTGGCTGGCGCTTCATGCGCCTGATCCTGCGAGACAGGCTGCGGCGAGTGCGAAGGCTGAATTTTCTTCATGTGGACTGCTCCGAGGTTTGGTGTGGAGCCCAGGCCGAGAGCGCTGTTTCAAGTTTGGCGCGGCCACGCAATAAATGGGTTTTGAGCGTGCCTAACGGACATCCCAAGGCTAGTGCGGCTTCGGCGTGCGACAGGTCGCCCCAATAACATTGCACGATTGCTTGCCGCTCCGGCTCGCTGAGCCCATCCAGCGCCCGCTGCACATCGAGCGACAGCGCCACCGTGTGACTCAAGGGTAAAGCAGCTTGCGCCAAGACATTGGCGGAACTTTGCTGCTCGCCGGAGTCTTCGCCAAAAGCCTGGGTGCGCGCCCGCAGTTGCGCATCGCCGCGCCGCCGCTGTTCCAAAAACACATGCGTAGCGATACGAATCAGCCAGGTGCGAAAGCGCGCGTCGCCGCGAAACCCTGCCAGGTTCTGGTAAGCGCGCAAAAAAGCCTCTTGCGCCAGCTCGTCCGCCCAAGCGGCATCGCCGCAGGTGAGACGCCGCAATAGCGCCCGCACTGCGCCCTGATGGCGCGTGACCAGCGTGGCGAATGCGCGGCGGTCGTCGTGTTGCTGCACGCGCTGCAACAGGTGCAGGTCAGGATCTTCCGGCGGCAGCGCCTCCGGCAGAGGCATGACGTGCGGTTTCACGAAGTTTATTTTGGCGCAGGCTTGGATTCTATCTTCCATACCGCCAGCAAGGCGATGCCGATGAACAGGGGGATGCAGCCGATCGCCCAAAGCCACATGTCAGGACGCATCGCGTAAAACATGATCATGACGCCTAAACCTGCGCCGACATTGACGGCGCCAAAGATCACCTGCCCGCTCTTGCTCTGCCAGCCGGCTTTGCCGTTGAGCACGCGATCGGACAGCAGGCTGCCATCCAGCAGTTGCGGTGGAATTTCCTTGCCCTGGGCTAGCAGCTGGCGCACGGTCTCATGCATCAGTTCCGCGCGGCGCATCTTGGCTATAACTCCCATGATGATGGCCACGATGGGAATGCACAGCGCTGTGATTGGAATGAGAAGCGGTCCGAGGCTGCTCAGATTGAAGGTGTCCATTGTGTTTCCTGCAAAGAGTTGATGGGAGACTTATCTTGCTTAGATGAGGATGGATAGCTTTTTGGATTCAAAACAGCGAAATTTTTCGAGCGGGCACATCCAACCCCAGCCATCGCGCGAACACCGGCTTGATCTGAACAGTCTAGCTATTGCTATTAAAATAATCTCAATGCTTTTTCAGGGCTGGCTGCTAAAAAGCGACTATGCCCATCCGATATTTTTTTGCTGATGCAAAATTGATTATGCCGCATGTTTCGCTCAATCTGTCCGGGACGCAATACGGCCGCTGGACAGGTATGCTTTCCAAAACCAAAATACCCGGGTTTGGCAAGGTTCGCGAAACCAGTGCAAACTTGTGCGTGGCTGGCTCTCGCATTCCACCTCATAAAATTTCCATCTATCACCTGTGTTGACACAGAGCATTCAGGACCCCGCGCCGGCGAATCCTCGACAAGAAAATATATTCATCAGCGTTGCGCCCGCATCATTGACCTTGCCCGATATTGTTCATTTAATGAATGGCGATCACCGCTGATTTTTTCCAGGTGACTTGCAATTTCCAATAATTCGGATAGGAAACATGACATGAAAAATCTTTTCTTATTATCGCTCCTGAGCATGTCCTGCCTGGCGTCGGCGGCCCCGCCAGCCGATCAAGATAGTTGGCCGATGACAATTTCCGGCGCCAAAGAGCGCATCGCCCTCCCCGACCAGCACCGCAAGATGTGGCCCGAGGAATTTTACAATTATATGCAAGCTTACAGCCTGTCAAACGGCATGACGCTGTCCGTGTTCCACAGAGGTTTGACGATGTATGCAGCACTGGATGGCCAGGCAAGGCATAAAATTGTTGCCGTCACGGGGAACACGTTTGTCGCTGTGGACCAGCAATTAAAAATGACCATCAATCTGCATGAAAATGGCGATGCGAGCGGAGAACTGTATATGGTGATTCCGGCGCAGCGTCTTTCAAATGGAGATGTTGTAAGCGAAAAACTGGTGCGCATTGCGTTCCGCTAAAAACCGGATACCTGATTCGCGCTGTGAGACGGGGATAGTCCTTCATTGCGTGCGCCCTTCTGGCGCACGCTTCTGCCTGCTTCAGTTGCTGGCAATAATCAGGCAGCCTTCGTGATTCTTGCGCGAACGGGAGAATCCGGCATGAAGCCGGCATGCTTGAGACCCGCGCCGTACAGGCGAATCCGGAGTGCTTCGAGATTGTCTTCCCGGTAAAAGAGACGGTGAGCCGCTGTGCCTGTTCATTAAAACCTGTTGGCGTGCAGACGTCTCGCGCATGATAGCGCTTAGCCATATTCAACTGCTCCTGATTTAATTGCTCGTGGTTAGCGGTACCTGGATGGTGGTACATCCTCGTGCTGCGCTTCTTGCTTTGCCTGCGAGCTCTGCGCAGGTATTTTGGCACTACAATTCTGCCTTCACCCGCCTCTTCAGAACATTCCTTTTCCTGTGTAGCGACGCAGACTCAGCGTTTGATACAGCAGCGCCATCAACACAATAAATATCGCTTAAAACGCCTTTCCCGAAATTTTTAGACAAAGCATATTCGGAAATTATTGCGGAAAGCGATGTCGCCGTCTCCATTTCTCGAAACTCAGCGTTCGCCATCCCGCATGACGCGTAGAAGCCATACGCGCTATCGCGCCAAGAAAAAAATTTAATCAAAGCATTTAGGGAAATATGGGATCATGTGCCATTGTAAAAGCCGATCCCAAGCCTGCTGCGATTTGCGCTCGCAATCGCGCGCCATCGCTGGAGCGTAAGCGATAAGCGATAAGCCAACGTATTTAAAAAGTGTCCAAATGCAAAATATGAAACCGATATCGGCTATCGTCATAGCGTCAGTTCTGGGGGTGCTGGTGTTTACAAATCCCAAACTCGACAACTATGAGCAATACATTCATCAAGTCATCAATCAGGAAACCAATAATCGGGATGTCTTGACTCAGACAATCGGGACGCTATTTGGAGGGGTGGCAAGCAGTTTCATCGCTAGCAGCACGGTGCGGAATAACTATGTGCTATTCAGCACTTACGACTCGAATCTGGGAAATCAACACCTGAAATATATAGGTATCCTAGGCAATTTCTTTCAAATAACGGCCCCGAAAAAACAGCAATGACCTCCTCCTGCCATCAGAGATTGAGTAGGATCGATCCGCCCGTAACTGACGGCTGTTGAATAAGCAAGGCCGGTTTCGACCGAATACCCTTGTTGTCTCAATACCTCGATCTCGTTCTTTTGGGGGCGCGTTCTCATCCGCATTAGCGAATGGGCACAACATGACTGACAAAGCGATTGAGGACAGTAGTCTGCGAAACATAGACTCCCTTTGCTAGAAAACGACAATAGTCGACGTTTTGCCTGGGCAAAAAAATTTCGATTCTTTCGGAGATGGCTATTCAATGGTTCCTTGCGATTAATAAAGCCATTGCAGACCGGACCAACTATAATGCCGGCACAATCCGCCAAAGACAGATTGCGATTTTCATTTCATTGAACGAGTCAAGCAAAACGCCTGTTCACCATATCGGGAAATGCGCCTGCGATTAAGTTTTCCAACTGGCGAATATGTCTGAGTGAATGGTGTGATCGAACACCATCCCCGAATCGGATGGATTCACGGACCCTACCGTATGTTGTGTCTCCTAGGGATTATTTATGCTTAAAAGGGCTTGGCCAAAGCTGGCCACCATTGTTTTTCATGGCTTAGCGCTTTTTCCACTATCTGTGCTTCAGATCCTGGGGCATTGCACCGGCTGGATTGCATGGAAGTTACCGGGCAATTACAAGCGTCGGGCAGAACAGAATTTTGCTCAGGCTTATCCCGATTTGAACCTGTCGATGCGACGCTCGTCGATGATCGAAGTGGGAAAATTATTTTTTTGAAATGCCTTATTGGTGGGTTCGACGCAACGACAAACAGCTGAATTGCCAAGTCGAGTGCGACGACTGGCATCTGTTTCGCAAAGCATTGGTGGATGGACATGGCGTCATACTTCTGTCTCCGCATGCAGGCTGCTTTGAATTGCTCGGTCCAATCTACAGCAGCCACCACCCTTCGACGGTTCTGTTTCGTCTGCCGCGCAAGAACTGGCTGCAGCCATGGATCATAAAAATGCGGTCACGCCCACAACTCACCATGGCGCCAGCAAATGGCTCGGGCGTCCGAATGCTGGTAAAAACCCTGCTGAAAGGACAAACCATCGGGATCTTGCCTGACCAGGTGCCAGCGTTGGGAGACGGTGTCTGGGCCTCTTTTTTCGGCCGCCCGGCGTACACCATGACCTTGGTACAAAGATTGCAAAATATCAGCGGCGCCAGTATTTTTGTTTTGGGTGCAGAGAGATTGGGTATCGGGCTTGGCTACAGGTTGCACGTTCATCCCATCGCCCGCCAGCGGGATAGCGATCCCGTCATCGCGGCAGGGGAAATGAATAGCGAAATGGAGCGGATGATTCGCCGTATGCCCACGCAATATTTATGGGGATATAACCGATACAAAATGCCTACTTAGCATGCTGTGCCGAGGCAAAAGGTGTCTACGGGAAGGCTATCTTCCCGGCATAGAAAATTCAGGAGGTAACGTTGGCGTAGAAATGAGATCATTTAATCCTGCCTTTTCTACCGCAGAAATCATCGCTTGATAGCCTTCTTTACTATCCCGGTACAGCAAGACAACAGAAAAAAACTTATCCGCTGGATCGTTCGACGCAAGGACGATAGCCTCGGCGCCAGCCGCACAGAGTTGCGAAGCAATTGTCTGCGCCCGGTGTTCGAACGCAAATATCGCACCTACATATCGACGCTTGGCGAGTGATTCTTGCTGGCTGTAGGCGAATTTTGCAGATGGGGGTAGTATCGTCGCGGGTTCTGACGTGACAATTTCCGGGGTAAGCGGAGCAACGACCTGATCGCTTACCGTATGTGAATTTACCGCCTCTATCTGATATTCATTGCCATCAACATGTACCAATGTCAGTCCTCGTTCCTGAAGTGACTTTTGGAACTGGATAAAAATCTCATCCGGTGAAAGCGGATCGCTCGAAGCAAGGTTGATTGTCCCTCCTACTGCTAGAGATAAACGAATCGAACGGCCTGAATATTGACTAACTAGACGTGTTGCATCCGGCAATCCGATATCTCGCCAAATAACATAAAACCGGTCCTCACAAAAAGCTGCGGCGCCATACAAAAACAACGGAAGCGCTAATAAATATGTCGCGATCTTTTTAAGTATTGATTTCTGAAACATAACTCCTGACAATTATCGTGGTCTTACGGCAGCAGCGTCCTGCTGGAAAATTTTTGATGGGAGCTTGACTGCCGGCATGTGCTTGCGAGATGCATGACCGGCGTTTGACGGCAGTCACAATATTACATCAGCGCAGCAACCTGTGTTGCGCTCAAAGCACCGCGATAAATGCGGAATTCGTCTATCAAGCCATTGAAGTAAGGATCATTGGCGAACTGTGACCTTCCGATCCAGTTCTGACTGGTGCTACCCAGGCGGAACGGCGCAAGCACCATTGCGTTATTGCTGCCGACTGCGTTGCCGTTCACGTACAAGGTCCCGACATTACCCGACAGGGTGACCGCAATGTGCGTCCATTGCCCGATCGGCAATGCCGTATTGCTGTCGATCCCTTGCTCGCCGCTAGTGCCATTGGCCGTGATGGCAAAGCGCGGGAATCCATTGTTATTGCGCGCCGTTAGCATCATGTAGTGGCCGGTACCCGTGCCAAAATCGAACACGCGCGCCCACTTGCTGGAAGCATTCCAATAGACCCAGGTCGCGATCGTGACATCCGCGACATCGGCCACAATATCGGCCGGCAGGCTGAGGTAGCCGTTGCTGCCGTTCAGCGATACTGCTCCGCCTTTCTTACCTGTCGCCCAAATGGCTCCGTTGACCAGCGTCGCGGCATGTCCCTGGCCGCTGGAGTCGGCTGCTGTAGTGCCGCTGCCGTCATCCAAAGCCAGGTAGGCTAGCAATTGCACTGCTGTGATCGCGGTCGTCTCGTTCGAGACTGCGCTGGCACCGGACGGCGTTTGCGCCGTGACGACATAATAATAGGTGCCTGCGGCGAGTCCGCTGTCGGTATAGGTCAGCAAATCGCTGATGCTGGTCGCGATGGTTGCATACGGTCCGCCTGCAACAGTGCCGCGCTTGACGCTGTAACTGCTCGCATACGCGCTGCCCCACCATGACAGCTCCACCTGTCCCTGGCTCGCAATCGCGGTCAGGCCGCTCGGCGCCGCGCCGCTTGCTATTGCGTCGCGCGCGCAGGTCAGCGTGCCATAACCTAGCTGATCGTAGCCCCCGCTATTGGGCCCGTAGTTGCCACCACCACCTTCCGGCTGCATCTGGGCTGCGAATTTCCTGGAATAAGGCGCGGCCAATCCTTTGCGGTTGACGTAATGGTTATAGACCAACGCCCATGCAGGTCGCCCAATGCCTTGCCCGCTGGTCGAGAAGGCAGTCTGGTTGACATGGTCGATGTTGTTGTAAGGAATATAGGGCACGGTATAAAACGTGCTACCCGATTCGATCAGATTGGCTTTGGCGACGTATTCCGCGCCGGCAAGAAAGCGATTATTGTCGTAGCCGTACAGGTCGACGCCCTGGTTCCACGCCATTTCACAAATCGGTCCCATCAATGCGATGCCTAGCGTGTTATGCCCCTGATCGCGGCCGGTTTCCTGCCACTGCCCCAGATAGCCTGGATGCATGTAGTAGACGGCTTGCGAAACGGCGCCATTGCCCGCGCCGTTCTTGAAATAATCGACTGCTTCGTTGAACATGGAATGGTCGTCGCATAACACGCCGATAGCCATGATCGAAGCCATATTGCACAAATCCCAGTTGGCCCAATAGTGGGTCACTTCGGTGCCGTTGTGGCGGATCAGAAAATCATGGTTTATGCGATAAAAGACGGTCCGCATCATGTCCTGGAAAGCGGCAAGATCGGCAGCGGCCCAGCCGCTGTAGGAGCGCATGATTTCGGCCGCATTGGCGAACTGATAGCCCTGGAGGCCGGCGACCAGATCACCATTCGTATCGCCACCTATCAGTGTCAGCTTCGACCAGTCATTCAGGATAGCCACCGCCTTTTTTGCATAGAGCTCATCGCCGGAAATTTTCCATCGCAGTG
Source organism: Collimonas sp. (assembly GCF_039923675.1). GTDB lineage: Bacteria > Pseudomonadota > Gammaproteobacteria > Burkholderiales > Burkholderiaceae_D > Collimonas. Next base: position 1,064 of record NZ_JBDTCG010000099.1, on the reverse strand, counting down.
CGCAAGCATAGGCGGCGGCAATGTCTTGATACAGTAGCGGGTAGTTCTGGCCATGCACGCCGTCGTTGCCGCGATAGATCGCCGTTTGTGGACGAGGGTTGTAGTTCAGGCTGGCGTGGCTGTTAGCAATCAGGATATTCCACCCATCGATCCACGGCGCAGCGCTCGCTTTCACTTTTTGGCTCATGCGGTCAAAGTCGGCTTGCGTATGCAACAGGCCTGGATGAACAAATGCGGTGCTTGCGGGCGGTGGAGTCGTTTCTGGTGGCGTGGCTTCAGGGGGTATCGGCGTTGACGTTGGCGTTGGAATAAGTGTTGGCGTCAGCGCCGGAGTGATAGCCGTGGCAAGTGAACCGACGCTGGTGCTTGTTGTCGTAGTATCGAAGTTATCCCCGCTTCCGCAGCCGGCCAGGAACAAAGCGCCAAGACTGGATATGAAATTGCGACGCGTCATGCCGTTGGCATGCCATTCGTCGCCGGAGACGTCGCTTGTATCAAGAAGTGTTATCGAAAATTTTTCGTTGTCATCGTTCGCTTGATTATTCACGATCTGGCCTTTTGATACATTTGGAAATTGCATTGGAAATTGAATGTTTATTTGGCCACGATATACGATCCGTTGACGTTTCGCGGCTCGTTTGCTGTCATATTCAGACGGCTATACGGGCGCGATATCCATGTCAAGTTCAAAAAAATACACCGGAGTGTCCCGAATGGGTTCAGCGACACTCCGGATTAACAAAGGCAACTCAGTAGTTGTAGTTTATTCCTCGACCAGCCAGGAACACACGGCCGTAGACGCTGGTATCGGCTGCGATCCGGGAAACACCGCCGTATCGGTGGTTATCGTCGTCGATGCGAGTCCAGGTAATGCCCTTATCGTCGGACCGATAAACCCCGTCCTTTCCATTGATCGTTCCGACAAGGTAGACGGCCACCGAGTAGGTGGAACCCGTAGCCGGCACCCCCAGCGCGACCTTGATGGCGCCGTGCACATTCGTGAATTCCGCACCTACCGTTGCCATTGCGGTCAGCTTGCTCCAGGTGGCGCCGGAGTCAACGGA
>NZ_JBDTCG010000098.1:0-31883 GCF_039923675.1 Collimonas sp. | reverse complement strand
GGGGCGCGCCACCAGCGACGGCTATTACCCGCGCATCGCAGGCAAGCCGGCCGGTTACCTGTATAACCAGCTGCACAATTTCCGCGAAGGACGTCGCCAGTACCCGATGATGACGTATCTGGTGGATCATCTGTCCGATGCCTATCTGCAGGAAATCGCGACCTATTTCGCCGACCAGCATCCGCCTTATCCGGCGCCTCAGCCTGCCGATCCGTCTAACGCTACGCGCGAACGCGGCGAAACGCTGGTCAACAAGGGTGATTCTGGCAAGCAGGTCCCCGCCTGCATCGCCTGCCATGGCAGCGCCATGACAGGGGTGTTGCCGACCACGCCGGGTTTGCTCGGCTTGCCGCGCGATTATCTGGTGAGCCAGATCGGCGCCTGGAAGAATGGTGCGAGGCATGCGTTTGCTCCGGATTGCATGGCGCAGGTGGCGCAGCGCCTGAGTGCTGAAGATATCGGCGCGGTGGCGTCCTGGCTGGCGGCGCAGCCGGTGCCGAGCGGCGCCACTGCGGTTGCCCCCGGTTCCGTCAAACTGCCGCTGGCTTGCGGCAGCGTTCCCGGGAGCGCAGAATGAAACGCATACTCTTGTGGTTGGTGGGCCTGGCGCTGCTGTTGGTTGTTGCGGTGATTGCCGTGCTGGCGGCGCTGAATGCCGACGATGCCAGCGACGCATCATCTGCGCCGGCGACGGCTGCAGCCGATCCTGCCGCGCAGATCGTGCGCGGCGCCTATCTGGTTCGCACCGGCGACTGCATCGCTTGCCACACAGCCCGCGGCGGCAAGGAACTGGTCGGCGGACGGGCGATACAGACCCCGTTCGGCGCTATCTATTCACCCAACCTGACGCCGGACAAGGACACCGGCATCGGTACCTGGACCGCTGGCGATTTCTGGCGCGCGCTGCATAACGGTAAATCGAAAGACGGCAGCTTGCTGTATCCGGCGTTCCCTTACACGAACTACACCAAGGTCACGCGCGAGGATGCCGATGCGATGTTCGCCTACCTGCGCAGTGTGGCTCCGGTGCCGCAAAAGAACCTGCAGCCCGATTTGCGTTTTCCGTATAACAACCGGGTCCTGTTGTACGGTTGGCGTGCGCTGTATTTCCGGCCGGGCGTGTACCAGCCTGAGAAGAACCAATCGGCGGAATGGAATCGCGGCGCTTATCTGGTGCAAGGCCTGGGTCATTGCAGCGCTTGCCACACCACGCGCAACGCGCTGGGAGGCACCGATCTGAAGGCTGAACTGGGAGGTGGCTTCATCCCGGTGATCAACTGGTACGCACCGTCGCTGACTTCCGATGATGAAATCGGCCTGGGCGACTGGGACATCGAGCACATCACCGGCTTGCTGAAAAACGGCGTCTCACCGCGCGGCACGGTGCTGGGTCCGATGGCCGAAGTAGTGGGCGCCAGCCTGCAGCATCTGAGCGATGCCGATGTCGGCGCCATGGCGCTGTATCTGAAATCCTTGCCGCGCCAGAAGGAAGCGTCGGCGCCGAAAGAACGCGCGAGTCCGGATGAAGTGGCGCGCGTGCTGGAACAGGGCGCGAAGATCTACAAGAACCATTGCGCAGATTGCCACCAGGCTTCCGGCAAAGGCGCATGGCCGGCCTATCCGCCGCTGGCCAGCAATCACGCGATCACCATGGCCTCGCCGGTGAATGCAATCCGGGTGGTGCTGAACGGCGGCTTCTCGCCGAGCACCGCAGCCAATCCGCGTCCCTACGGCATGCCGCCTTACGGGCCAGCTCTGAGCGATGGTGAAATCGCCGCAGTGGTGTCGTATATCCGCAATAGCTGGGGCAACAAGGCGCCGATTGTCAGTTCGGCTGAGGTTAACCGCTATCGCGCCATACCTTTGGATTGAGCTTGTCCCGGCGCCGTTAACCTGCAGCCATCCGGCCTCCTTTGAGGCCAGATGGCTGTTGATTCCGTGCTAACCGATCGCGGGTTCCACGGCAGAAAGTTGCTTGATCATCGGGATGCAGTCCAGCGAAATGCCTTTCTTCGATTCATAAGTCGAAACCGCATCGCCGACAAAGCCGCATTTCCGATAGAAGGCGGCGGCATTCAGGGTCGAATCCAGCTTCATTTGCGCAAGCCCCGCATTGCGCGCCAAGTGTTCCAGATGGCGCATCATTGCTTGCGCTATACCTTTTCCCATAACGTCCGGGTGCACAAAAACGGCATCGATCTGCCCCGATTCCAGATCAAGGATGCCAGTCCCGAGAATGGTCGATTCGATAGCCGCCACATGACAGGCCGCAGCCATCCATTCGACAAATTTGTCGGACATTTCTCCGCCGGTCCAGAGGTCCAGGGATTCTTTGGAATAATGTCCGGCGCACTGATGACGGATTGCAGCGATGCGAATCTCGAAAATCTGCCGCGCATCTTCCTTCGTAGCTTTTCTGATCTGCATTCGGGTTTTAAACCTTGAAGATGAAATGAAGCCCCGCAACTTTGCCAGGCGATGAGGCTTCCGTTTTCAACTGATTAAGCGGGCGCAGGAGAGATTCAAGTAGTCAGCATGATCTTGCCGATATGCGAGCTGCTTTCCATTAGCGTGTGTGCTTGCGCCGCCTGTTCCAGCGGGAAGGTCTTGAAGATGACCGGTTTGATTTTCTTGGCTGCCAGCAGCGGCCAGACGCGCTCGCGCAATTGTGCTGCGATGGCGGCCTTGAAGGCGATCGGCCGCGGCCGCAGGGTGGAACCGGTAATCGTCAGGCGCCGCATCAGCACCTGGCGGAAATCGATGCTGGCGCTGCTGCCGCCCAGGGTGGCGATGAAGACCAGGCGGCCGTCGTCAGCCAGGCAGCTGATTTCACGCGGCACATAGTCGCCCGCCACCATGTCCAGGATCACATTGACGCCCTTGCCGTCGGTCGCGGCCTTGATCACTGCGGCGAAATCTTCGGTGCGGTAATTGATGCCGCGTTCAGCCCCCAGCGCTTCGCAGGCGCGGCATTTGTCGTCCGAGCCGGCGGTTGCAAATACCCGATGGCCGAGCGCGGTAGCGATCTGGATCGCCGCTGCGCCGATGCCGGAGCTACCGCCTTGCACCAGCAAGGTTTCGCCGGCGGCCAGTTTGGCGCGATCGAAGACATTGCTCCACACGGTGAAAAAGGTTTCCGGCAGCGATGCCGCCTCCACGGCGCTCCAGCCGTCTGGCAGCGGCAAGCACTGCGCAGCCGGCGCGCTGCAGTATTCGGCGTAGCCGCCGCCCTGGACCAGGGCGCAGACCAGGTCGCCTTTCTTGAACGGCGTGGCGCTGAAATCGCCATCGACGATTTCACCGGCGATTTCCAGCCCAGGCAAATCGGATGCGCCCGGCGGCGGCGAATAATTGCCGGTGCGCTGGAAAACATCCGGCCGGTTGATGCCGGCGGCTTGCACCTTGATCAGCACTTCGCCGGCCTTGAAAGACGGTACAGGGCGTTCGCAGATTTGCAACACTTCGGGACCGCCGGGTTGGGTAATTTCGATAGCACGCATGGGATTGTCTCGTTGGTGGGGATACGGCCATTGTATGACAACTGTGATTTTCTCTTTTGACAGCGATTGTGATAGCTTTTTTGTATTAGCTGAGACTAGCCATTCAAGATACTATTTTGATGCTTTTGGGAAAAATTTACCGAAAGGTAAGCCCGTAATCATCCGGCCATGGTTAAAACTGCCAATGATAGACCGCGCAAGAATAGCAGCCAACAAAGCCGCCGCGAAGCCGGCGTGGACCGATAGAAGCGCGTCTCCTGCGACCCGTCAGGCCAGCACGCGACAGCGTCGACGCGCGCTATGGGTATGCATCGGCATTGTTGTTGCGACACTATTATTGTTGCCGGTAGCGTCAGTCATGGGGCCGCGGATCCCTGCTTTCCTGCCGTCATACCAGACCGCGACGGTGATTGCCTACGTCATCATCACCTATCTGATATTCGGGCACTATCGCGCCACCAAGGAAGTCGATCTGCTCTACATCGGCGCCGGCTGTTTCTATGCCGCCGTGATCCTGATCGTGCAGTTCCTTGCCATGCCCGGTGCTTTTGTGCCGCAAGAGGGCTTGCTGGGCGGTGCGCAGACCACCATTTGGTTATGGTTCCTCTGGCATGCGGGTCTGGCGCTTAGCATATTGCTGTACGCGGTCAGCCGCTGGTGGAGCCCCTCCTGGCTGGCCAGTCATCCCGAGCGCATGCCGAACTGGCTGGCGGCGGTAGTGCTGGCGGCGCTAGGGGCAAGCTTGTTACCCGTGGTGGCCTTTCATGAAGCATTGCCCAAACTGATCGACAACGGCGACTTCCATCGCATCACCACCAGCGGCCTCGGCCCCCTGCTGCAGATTCTTACCGCCGCCGCCATGCTGGTATTGTGGCGCGCCACCGGCTTCAGGGCGGTGCTGCATGTGTGGCTGGGAGTGGCCCTGGTCGCCCTGCAATGTGACAACATGATCACCATGGCGGGCGGCAGCCAGTTCTCCATCGGCTGGTATGTCGGCCGCTGCAACGCCTTGATTTCGGCCACGGTGCTGCTGCTGATCTATTTGCGGGAAATGAACCAGGTCTACCTGAAAACGGTGCAGGACGCCCGTTTGCTGGCGCTCAACAACGCCATGCTGGAAGTCAGGATGGACCAGGTGCGGCTGGACGACCTGACCGGCCTGCCTAGCCGTTCGCTGTTTCTGGAACTGGCGGAAGCCCTGCGCAGCCACGGCACTCTCAACCGCCACGCGGTGGCGCTGCTATTCATCGATCTGGACGGCTTCAAGTGGATTAACGACAACCTGGGGCATGACCGGGGCGATGTGGTGCTGGTAGAGGTAGCGGCGGCGCTGAGATCGGTATTGCGCGACAGCGATATCGCCGGGCGCGTCGGCGGCGATGAATTCGTGGTTTGCCTGGTGGCGCCGGCGCTGGCGATCAAGGCCACCGCGACCGCGGTGGCCAGCCGCATCGTCAGCCGCGTCGCTGCGATCGGCGATGGCATCGGTTGCAGCATCGGCATCGCGCTGTGCCAGGCTGAAAGCCTGGAATGGGATTCGGCCTTGCGCCAGGCCGATGAAGCGATGTATCAGGCCAAGCGGCAGGGCAAGAGCCGCTTCACCGTCTATGGCCACGCGCTGATCGACGAGATAGCGTGACACTGCCGGTGTCGATACAGTCATTATCGATAAATTCGATTATTTCCCCATAGATTTTCCGTTTTTCATTTGAATCCCTCTCAACCATACTGCTTGGCATTGGCGCGATATCTGGTTGTTGTCCAATGGCGAGCATTCCCGTTGGTGCAACTCGATGCGGGTAAAGTCATGTTCGATATTTTGAACCGACAGAAATAAACCTGGTTTCGCGTTGTTGTCGCTGCCGAGTCGAGCTCTTTCACATCGGACAGGGATAGGAGAACATCATGCATGCAGACACGATCTTGTTGAACGGCCGTTTTCACACGGTAGACCGGAGCCAGCCGCTGGCGACGGCAGTGGCGATCCGGGATGGCAAATTCATCGCGGTGGGCGATGCCGAAGACGCCATGCGGCATCATGCCGAGAGCAGCCAGGTGATCGACCTGCAAGGACGCACCGTGATCCCCGGCTTGAACGACTCGCACCTGCACCTGATACGCGGCGGCCTCAACTACAACCTGGAATTGCGCTGGGAGGGCGTGCCGTCGCTGGCGGATGCCTTGCGCATGTTGCGCGAGCAGGCCCTGCGCACGCCGCAGCCGCAATGGGTGCGCGTGATCGGCGGCTGGACCGAATTCCAGTTTGCTGAAAAGCGCATGCCGACGCTGGAGGAAATCAATGCGGCTGCGCCTGACACGCCGGTGTTCATCCTGCACCTGTACGATCGCGCCTTGCTGAATCGCGCTGCCTTGCGCGCGGTCGGCTATACCAAGGACACGCCGAATCCGCCTGGCGGCGAGATCCAGCGCGACGCCGGCGGCAATCCGACCGGCATGCTGATCGCCAAGCCGAACGCGATGATCCTTTACGCCACCCTGGCCAAGGGCCCGGCGCTGCCGCGCGAGCAGCAAGTCAACTCCACGCGCCAGTTCATGCGCGAGCTGAATCGCCTCGGCGTCACCAGCGCTATCGATGCCGGCGGCGGCTTCCAGAACTATCCGGAAGACTACGCCATCATCGATCAGCTGGCGCGCGACCAGCAACTGACTATCCGCATAGCCTACAACCTGTTCACCCAGCGCAAAGGGCAGGAACTGGAGGATTTCCAGAAATGGACTGACATGGTTGCGCCAGGGCAGGGCGATGATTTCTACCGCCACAACGGCGCCGGCGAAATGCTGGTATTTTCCGCAGCGGATTTTGAGGACTTCCTGGAGCCGCGGCCGGAACTTGCGGCCGGCATGGAAGGCGAACTGGAAAAAGTGGTGCGGCACCTGGTGTCGCAGCGCTGGCCGTTCCGCCTGCACGCGACTTACGACGAATCGATCAGCCGCATGCTGGATGTGTTCGAGCGGGTCAACCGCGAGATTCCTTTCGATGGCTTGCACTGGATTTTCGACCATGCCGAGACCATCACGCCGCGCAATATCGAAAGAGTGCGGGCGCTCGGCGGCGGCATCGCCATCCAGCACCGGATGGCGTTCCAGGGCGAGTACTTTGTCGACCGCTACGGCGCCGAGGCAGCCAAGCACACGCCGCCGGTGGCGCGCATGCTGGAGATGGGCGTGCCGGTGGGCGCCGGCACCGACGCCACGCGCGTGGCCAGCTACAATCCCTGGACCGCGCTGTACTGGCTGGTATCGGGCCGGACGGTGGGCGGCATGCGCCTGTACGACACCGCCAGCCAGTTATCGCGCGATACGGCGCTGGAATTGTGGACTGCCGGCAGCGCCTGGTTCTCTAGTGAACAGGGCAAGAAAGGCCGCATCAAGGAAGGCCAGCTGGCCGACCTGGTAGTGCTGTCGGCAGATTTCTTCACGGTCGCCGAAGATGACATCAAGGCGCTTGAATCGGTGCTGACAGTGGTCGGCGGCAAGATCGTTTACGGCGCGGCAGAATTCGGCCCGCTGGCGCCGCCGCCGATCCCGGTGTTGCCTGACTGGTCGCCGGTCAAGACCGTGCCGGGCCATTATCGTGCCTTACCGCAGCAGCGCCAGAGCTTGCCGCATCAATGCGCGGGTGCTTGCGGCGTGCATGCGCACGCCCACGATGTGGCCAGGAAATCGGCGGTGCCGGTTGCCGACCATACGGGATTCTGGGGCGCATTGGGTTGCAGCTGTTTTGCTTTTTGATTTGCGCATGCAAAGGAACATCATGCCCTACAAGATATTTCTGACCTCTCTTCAGCGGAGCGTACGATGCCCGTAACTGATCGCAGGACGCAGCAAAGCATTGCCCTGAGCTTTCTGGCAGGCTATGTCGATACCGTCGGCTTCATTGCGTTGTTCGGTCTGTTCACGGCGCATGTCACCGGCAACTTTGTACTGATCGGCAGCGAGCTGGCAAATCCATCGCACGGCGTCTTGATCAAGCTGCTGGCGTTTCCTGCGTTTGTCTTTGCGGTTGCCCTGACGCGCATGGCGGTGATCTGGCTGGAGCGCGGCGGCAAACCGCCGATGTTTTATTTGCTACTGCTACAACTGGTTTTCTTGCTGGGTTTCATGCTGGCCGGTTATCTGATTGAGCCGGTGTCGGATTCGCGCGCGCCGCTGGCTCTGCTCGCTGGCATGCTAGGCGCCGCCAGCATGGGCGTGCAAAACGCCAGCAGCCGCCTGATCTTGCAGCATCTGACGCCTACCACCGTCATGACGGGTAACGTCACGCAGGTGATCATCGATCTGGTCGATATCTTGCGCGGTGCGGCGGATGATGCGCTACGCCAGCGCTGTATCAAGTTTTTCTGGCCGATCGTGGCGTTCGGCATCGGCGCAGTCGGTGGCGCTTTTGCCTATAAATATCTGTTGTTCCTGGCGCTGTTGTTGCCGGCGGCGATCCTGCTCTGGCTGGGCATCACGGAATATCTTTCAGAAAAGCCCGGAACCGAAACGCCATCAACTTTATAATATCCATAGATGCTTATTGCAGCAGTTTATTGCAGCATTGTGAAATTGCCAACCTGGCAATCAGCAACATGGATATGAGGCGGCGGAAGAGATGACCTATTTGTTTCATTTGATCGAGCAATATGGGCTGGTCATCGTCTTCTTCAACGTGCTGGCCGAGCAGCTTGGCGCGCCGCTGCCGGCTTATCCTACCTTGGTGATTACCGGCGCCCTGATGCACCGTGGCGAATATTCGGCGCCGGTGTTACTGCTCACCGCGGTTGTTGCTGCGCTGATCGCCGATTTTATCTGGTATCAGGCCGGCCGCCGTTACGGCCGCAGGGTGCTGTCGACGCTGTGCCGCATTTCACTCTCGCCCGATTCCTGCGTACGTCAGACCGAGTCGATCTATTCGCGCTGGGGCGCACGCTCGCTGCTGGTCGCCAAATTCATCCCCGGCTTCGCATCTATTGCCAGCGCACTGGCCGGCACCGTCGGCACCAAGCGTGGCACCTTCATCCTGTACGACAGCATAGGCGCCGCCTTGTGGGCCGGCCTGGCGATTTTCCTGGGCTCGCTGTTCAGCACTACGGTCGATGATCTATTGAATGTGCTGACCGAATTAGGCCAGTACGGCATGTTGCTGGTGGCTGCCGGCTTCGCCATCTTTGTCGCCAGCAAATGGTGGCAACGCTGGCGCTTCCGCCGTTCATTGCGCATGGCGCGCATCTCGGTGGCGGAACTGAACCAGTTGTTCAAGCAGGGGGTGACGCCGGCGATTGTCGACATACGCTCGCCGGCATCGCAGCTGATCGGGCGGATTCCCGGCGCGCGCACCATCTCGCACAAGGAAATCAACACCTTCGTCTTCGATGCGCCGATTGACCAGGAAGTGATTGTCTATTGCTCTTGCCCGAACGAGGCGTCGGCGGCGCTGGTTGCCAAACAGCTGATGCAGAGAGGCTACAAGAAAGTGCGGCCGCTGTCGGGCGGCATCGATGCCTGGATCGCCGCCGGCTACGCGATCGACGCCTAGTGTTCTATCAAAGGCCAAATATTTGCATTGGCGTGATTCCCGACCGAGCCAGCCTGACCGGGTCGACCTGACCGGGTCATTCCCGCGTACGCGGGAATCCATGTTAGTGCGTAAGTTAGTGAATAATGTGGATCCCCGCGTGCGCGGGGATGACAACAGTTCAGTGTAGGCGCGACACTAGCGCTTTTTTCTGCGCTTCTTTTTGCCGGGAGTTCCATGTTTAGAATCAGTCTCGATGCGCTGTTAATTCTTGACGCCATCGACAGGCGCGGATCATTCTCCGCCGCCGGTATCGAGTTGCATCGCGTGCCTTCAACGATTTCCTACACGGTCTCCAAGCTGGAGCAGGATCTCGGCGTGCAGGTATTTGAACGGCAGGGGCCGAAGGTAGTGCTGACGCGCGCCGGTGCGGAACTGTTGAAGGAAGGGCGCTATCTGCTCAAGGCGGCGGAAGACTTGGAGCATCGCGTGCGCAGGGTCGCTTCCGGTTGGGAAACCGAATTCACGCTGTGTATCGATTCCCTGTTTTCCATCACCGCACTGGAATCCGATATCCATGCGTTCTGCGGCGTCGCCGACAAAACCCGCCTGCGGATCGCCAGGGAATCGCTGGCCGGTACCTGGGAAGCCTTGCTGGAGCGCAGGGTAGACTTGCTGATCGGCGCGCCAGGACAGGGCCCTGCAGGCGGCGGTTACATCGCCGAACAGATGGGGACGATATCGTTCGTGTTCGTGGTGGCGCCGAATCATCCGTTAGCCAAATTGAAGAAGGTATTGGGCAAGGCGGAACTGCATCCGTACCGCGCCATCAGCGTCGCCGATTCGGCGCGCAAGATGGCCTCGCGCACGGTGGGTTTGCTGTTCGGGCAAGATACGCTGACGGTGCCTGACATGCGTAGTAAATATGCGCTGCAACTGGCCGGTATCGGCTTCGGCTTCTTGCCGGAACCGTGCGCCCGCGCGGCAATCGCCTCCGGCGCGCTGATCGTCAAGCAAGTGGAAGAGCCGAAACCGGACGAAACGTTTTCGATGGCGTGGCGTACCGGCGACGACGGTGCGGCACTGGCCTGGTGGATGGAGCGGGTGCGCGCTACCGACGCCATGGCGCGCCTGATCCGGCATGTGCCTGGTGCGCCGGGCGAGCCTTGAAAAATGGCCGGAAAGCTGAATGCTTTCCGGCCTTTTTTTATGGCTTTAACGCGCATCTGAAATCTGGAAGTTGGTCGGCAAGCCCGATTTCAACTTCAGAAGGGCAGATCGAACAACAGCACTTCTGCATCTTTTGCGTCGGCCAGCGTGACCAGGTTTTCCGCCGTCACTTTCAAGGCATCGCCGCCTTCCAGTGCGACGCCGTTGACGGTGAGCTGTCCGCGGATCAGGTGTACGTAGGCAGTGCGGTCGGCAGCCAGCGCATGCTGCAGCGTCTGGCCGCTGTCCGGGATGGCGGCATAGATCGCTGCATCCTGATGAATCAGCACCGAATTTTCGCGGCCGTCAGAGGAAGCGATCAGGCGCAGCTGTCCTTGTTTTTGCGCAGCAGTGAAATGCTTTTCTTCATAGCTCGGTGCAATCCCTTTGACATTCGGCTGGATCCAGATCTGCAAAAAATGCACAGGCTCGGTCTGCGAGTGATTGAACTCGCTGTGACGCACGCCGGTGCCTGCGCTCATCCTTTGCACGTCGCCATAATGCAGGACCGAACCTGTGCCCATGCTGTCCTTGTGTTCCAGCGCGCCGTCCAGCACATAGGAAATGATTTCCATGTCGCTGTGACCGTGCGTGCCGAAGCCCTTGGCGGCGTGCACCCGGTCTTCGTTGATTACCAGCAGCGGTCCGAAGCCGGTGTGCAGCGGATCGTGATAATGGCCGAACGAAAATGTATGGTGCGAATTGAGCCAGCCGTGATCGGCGATGCCGCGTTCAGTACCTTTACGAATTTGAAGCATGTTTTTCTCCGTCTGGTTACCGCATGTGCCGCCATCGCCGCGATTACAGGTGCGTCGCATGGCTTGAAGAGTGCGGTGTTGAATGAACTGGAATGAAGTATGCGCGCTGCAAAATCAAAAGAAAAACGGAAAAAATATCGATGTATTATCGAAATTATCGAAAATGGCTGAAAAGCCTTCTATTACCTAGGACTGCGGCATACGGGAATGGATTTTTCGTGGCGCTTACGGGAGTTGGAATTGTCCTGGTAACGTAAATTTCGAAAATAGGATGCTGTGTGTAGAGTATTTACAACAGATGGTGCTTTGGGCAAGTGCGGGGAATCCTGGCGCGACTGCCGGATAATGCCTGCGGGTGGCGGATAAAAACAGCGCACCAAAACAAAAAAGCCGCTCACATTTCTGTAAGCGGCAGCTTTGATTTTACTGACCACGCATTCTGTGCGAATTTTGTGGCTATTGCTTGCATCGTGCTGACTGCTTATTCGTGGTAGGCCGTGCGGGATTCGAACCTGCGACCAACGGATTAAAAGTCCGCTGCTCTACCAGCTGAGCTAACGACCCGAAAGACGGCTATTATAGACAAAGTGCATATGAGGTGTCAAACCCATATGCACTTTTATTTACGAAATAAGTAAAATAATATTTTTTACTTATTTCATTGCATCCAGGCGTTCCTTGGCGGTCTGCGCTGACGGTGCGTTCGGGTATTGCGACAGCAGTTGTTCCAGCGCTCGCTTCGCTTGCGGCTTGTTCTTCAGCTCGGTGTAGCTGCTGGAGATATTCAGCAATGCATCCGCGGCCTTTGGGTTGTCGGCATATTTGCTGACGACTACCTGTTGGGCTGCAATCGCATTCTTGTAATCGCGCAAAGCGTAGTAGGCGTTGCCCAGCCAATATTGCGCGGAGGGCGTCAGACCGGAGTCCGGGCTGCTGCGCACAAAATTGGAGAAGGCGGTGACTGCTGTCTTGTAGTCGGCGGATTTGAATGTCGCCAGCGCTGCGTCATAGGCTTTCTGATCGTTGGCGCCGATATTCACTTCCTGGCCATCGACGCTGACCTTTTGCGGCTCCAGCTTGCGCAGGCGCGTATCCAGGTCGACGTAGAAATCTTTCTGGCGCTGCTGCGTGTTGGCCAGCTCGTTGGTCAGCACTTCGATTTGACCGCGCAGCTTCGCCAGTTCCTGATTCAGGCGGTCATTCTGATCCGACAAACTCAGCGAAGTGGTTTTGTCTGCCTTGCCGTCTACCCGCGTATTGACCGCGTCAATCTTGGCGCGGATATCCAGTATCGCCCGACGTGCTTCATCGTCGTCAAACAGCCCGGCACGGGCGGTCGGAGCGGAAAAAACTGCGGCCAGCATGGCCGCAGTCATCGTGGCTTTGAAGAACGTCCGCATCATTATTGATAAACGATGTCTGAGCGGCGGTTTTCAGCGTAGGACGCTTCGTCGCTACCGGTAGCCTTAGGCTTTTCCTTGCCCAGCGAGACTGCTTCGACCTGGGTATCCGACACGCCTAACAACACCAATGCCTTGCGCACTGCTTCAGCACGTTTTTGTCCCAGCGCCAGATTGTATTCACGGCCACCGCGGTCATCGGTATTGCCTTGGATGATGATCTTGCGATTCTTGTGGCTGTTCAGGTATTGGGCATGGGCTTCAACCACCGCTTTGAATTCGTCCTTGACGGTGTAGCTGTCGAAGTCGAAGTAGATGCTGCGCTTGGAGAGAATGCCGCCTGGGTTGTTCAACGGATCGGTGGAGCCGGTATCAACGGCGTTGACCGAACGGGTATCTGCGCCGTTGTTGGCGCCGCTGTCGACGACTGGGACTGCCTTGTCGTCCAGTTTGACAGGGGATGAACAAGCCGCCAGCAAAATGGCGCTAGCTACAACGAGGGCAAAATTTCTGATATTTAGCATTTTTAATTCTCCAGAGTGGGAAACGAACGTCGATTCAAAGTAAAACACGATTATTTCATGAAAGGACCCCAAGTAGGCTCCCGTATATCGCCTGCTTGCATAGTTAAGCGCTGTTTTACGCGGCCGTCAACCGAGACGACTGCCAGCGAACCTCGGCGGCCTGATTCCGTGGCGTACATGATGTACTTGCCGTTGGGCGAAAAACTTGGGGATTCATCCTTGACGGTATCCGACAAACGCTGTTCCTGATTGTTGGTCAGGTCCACCGCATACAGCTGGAAGCGGCCGCCGCGCTGCGAAATATACGCCAATGTCTTGCCGTCGGGTGAAATCCGCGGGCTGATGTTGTAGCTGCCGCTGAATGTCACGCGCTGGGCCTCGCCGCCGCTGGCGCTCATCTTGTAGATTTGCGGGCCGCCGCTGCGGTCGCTGGTGAAATAGATGCTTTGGCCGTCGGCCGAGTATTGCGGCTCGGTGTCGATACCATTGGTATTGGTCAGGCGCCGCAGATTGCCGCCGTCGCTATTGACCACATACACCTGGGTCAGGCCGTCGCGCGCCAGCGCGATCGCCAGCTTGCTGCCGTCAGGCGACCAGGATGGCGCTGAATTGCTGCCCTTGTAGTTGGCCACCACGATGCGCTGCTTGGTGATCAGGTTCTGTACGTAAACGACTGGCTTCTTGGCTTCAAACGAGACGTACGCAACCTTGGTGCCGTCCGGCGACCAGGCTGGCGAAATGATCGGTTCGTTGGAGCGCAACGCGACTTGCACGCCTTCGCCATCGGAGTCGGCGACTTCCAGGCGATATTCCTTGCCCGCTTTGATGATGTAGGCGATGCGGGTAGCGAATGCGCCGCGGCCGCCGACCAGTTTTTCATAAATGTCGTCAGCGATCTTGTGTGCGGTAACCCGCGTGTACTGTGGCGCGGCGGCCATCGCCAACGCCGATAGCTGGGCCGACTTGACGGTATCCAGCAGGCGGTAACGGACATCGAAACGGCCATCCGCCAGGCGTTGCACGCTGCCGACTACCAGGGCATCGGCGCCACGGGCTTTCCAGTCGGGCAGGTTGACCTGGGTAGCTTCAGAGATGACGTCGCCGGTATCGATGATCTTGAACATGCCGCTGTGTTCCAGATCCGACTTGATGATGGCGGTCACTTGTTGCGGCGCCAGGTTCTCATTGCTGAAGCCGGCAATCGCGATAGGGATCTGGCTGGCGCCGACGCCGGAGGTTTCGATGCGCAGCTGGGCATGCGTGGGGACGCTGACTGCCAGCGCGCTTATCGCGAGTCCTATGACCGCGAATAATTGGTGCAATTTGTTTTTCATGGCTTACTGATCTTTCGGTTTATGGATTCCGATAAAGCTGGAAGGTACAGAACCCGATTTGTCTTTTGGATAAGGTGCCGATTTTTCAATGGCTCGCTTAACCGCTTCGTCAAAACCGGAAACTCCGGAGGATTTCTTCAGGCGCACGCTCGCCACCGAGCCATCCGGCAGCAATTCGACATCAAACTCAGCCGCCGGGTTTCCTGCCAGCCCGTCTGGAACATTAAAGTTGATGTTCGACTTGATCTTGGCGCCTACCCGCTGACCATAGCCCGGATCACCGCGCGGCCCTTGTGATTGCGCTGCGGTACCGGTGCTGTTGGCCGCGCCGTTACCGACGGCTTGGCCCAGCATGCGCTTCATTTCGTCGCTGCGGCGCTTGGTTTCAGCGGCGGCTTCGACAGCCTGTTTCTTCTTGGCGGCGTCGGCTTCCAGTTTCTTGGTAGCGTCCTGCTTTTGTTTATCCTGCGCCGCGGCCTTGTCCTTGGCGGCTTTTTGTTCCGCTTCAGCTTTCAGCTTATCCTTGTGCTCGTCCTCGGCTTGCTGTTTTTGCAACTGCTGTTGTTTTTCGAGTTCTTCCTGGTGTTGGAGATCCTTGCGCTCTTGCTCTTTGCGTTTCTTTTCCTTTTCCAAGGCAATTTCAGGGTCGGGCAGCGGCGGCGTCACGACCTTTGGCGGCGTGGTTTCCTGCACCACCGGCTCCGGCTTTGGCACGGGCGTGGGTTGTGGCACTGGCGTCGGTTCCGGCGCCGGCGGCGCGGCTTCCTTGATGTCCGGGCTCCAGACTTCAGCTTCTACTGCGATCGGCTGCTGGCTTTGCCAGTGGATGCCGAACCACAGAAATGCAAACAGGGCGACGTGCACAGCCGCTGCGAGGAGGATGGCGCGGATGCTGCCGGGTTCTTTTGGTACGGAATACGGGGAGTTGCCTGTCATAACCAGTTCGTCACTTTGTCGCCAGTCCGACGCGGTTAATGCCAAGCATCTTCGCCTCAGAAATGACCTTGATCACTTCATCGTATTTAATATCCTTGTCGGCGGAAATCATCACCGGCATGTCGGGTTTGTCGGCATGCAAGGCTTGCAGTTTCTGTTTCAGGCCATTTCTTGGCACGGTTTCAGCTACGCTGGTCCCGCTCTTCTGGCCATTCACGCGTACGCTGGTCTGCTCGCCCGGCTTCAAAGTGATCTCGATATATTCAGTCGGCGGCGTCGCCGATTTTGCTGCATTCGGCAAATTGATGACGCTCGGATTGGTCAGCGGCGCCGAGACCATGAAAATTACCAGCAGCACCATCATCACGTCGATGTACGGCACGACGTTGATTTCCGCCTTGAACTTGCGGGGGCGGCCACCGCGCATGGATGAGGTGCCGGACATTAGCGTGCCTGACGTTGCAAGATGTTGGAGAATTCTTCGATAAAGCTTTCGAAGCGGATCGCCAGACGGTCGACGTCATGCGAGAAGCGGTTGTAGGCAACCACTGCCGGAATCGCGGCAAACAAGCCGATCGCGGTAGCGATCAAGGCTTCGGCGATACCGGGCGCTACCGCCGCCAAGGTAGCTTGCTGGACGTTGGCCAGGCCGCGGAACGCATTCATGATGCCCCACACGGTGCCGAACAGACCGACATACGGCGACACCGAACCGACCGAGGCGAGGAAGGCCAGATGCGATTCCAGCGCATCCATTTCGCGCTGATAAGCCGCGCGCATTGCGCGCCGGGCGCCATCCAGCAGAGCTGCCGAATCGCTGTTGTCTTGAATGCCGCGGTTGCCCAGCGAGGCCTTGACCTTGTTGAACTCGTCCATGCCGGCTTCGAAGATACGTTCCAGCGCGCCGGTGCCCGAGCCTTTGCGGCGATTCGAGGTGGCATCCTGATACAGGGTGCTCAGATTGCCGCCCGACCAGAAGGCGCGTTCGAATTCTTCGGTCTGCGCGCGGGCGCTGCGGATCGCGAACATCTTGCGGAAAATATAGGTCCAGCTCATCACGGAAACCGCCAGCAGCAGCGCCATGACCAGCTGTACTAATACAGAGGCGTTGGTAATAAGGGTGATAAACGAAAGATCTTGGGTGACAGTCATGGATAGCGGTCTTGAGGAATGGTCTTAGGTTTAAGTAAAAGACTTAAACAGTGAATTGTAAACGTAAAGTGCTTACCGAATATCTGCGCTTGTACGGGCAAATACAGGAAATGTTTCCAAACGCTATCGCTTTACGCCAAGTTCGGTGCAACGATGCTTCAGACCATCATTGCTTGCGGAAGGTTCATTGTGGCGCAAAAATTGCTTTACGGAACTGTTTGGCGCAAGCGAGTCAGCAGCGTCTATCAGCCGCCAGCCGGGATCTTGACGCCGTGCCTGATGTTTTCCAGCACGTGCTTGGGAATCCCGCGCGGCCGGAAAGTATCGGCGCCGACGCACACCACCGTAATGCGTCCGGTGGCCATCAAAACCGGCTCGCCGTCGCCGACGCGCCAGGCTTGCTGGATGAACTCTACCGCAACCCGCCCGATGCGCTCGACCACGACCGTCAATTGCAGTTCGTCGTCCAGCTTTGCCGGCGAATGATAGTCGACGCTGGTGCTTTTGACGATAAAGATCGCGCCATCGGTTTGTTCCAGCGAACGCTGGCCGATGCCCGCTGCGCGTAGCCATTCAGTACGGGCGCGCTCAAAGAATTTCAGGTAGTTGGCATAAAAAACCACGCCGCCGGCATCGGTATCTTCGTAATACACGCGAATCCGCCAGCTGAAATCTGTGTGCGGGTCTGATAGGGGAAGGCTCATCGGTGTTGTTGCTTTTCAGAAAACAGGGGAAAGGCATGACGCCGGCCGAGGCCAGCGTCGATGTTGCGGGTTATTAAGTTCGCTTGATACTCATGCCGGCAAAACCCTGGCAGGTCGGCATCATTTCGATGCGGTTGATATTGATGTGCGGCGGCAGGGTGGCGACCCAGAACGCGGTATCGGCGATATCGCTCGGGGTTAGCGGTTGCGTGCCTTCGTAGACTTTGGCCGCAGCTTCATCGTTGCCGCGATAACGCACATTCGAGAATTCGGTGCCGCCGCAGAGGCCGGGCGCGATGTCGGTGGCGCGGACGCCGGTGCCGACCAGGTCGGCGCGCAGGTTCAGCGTGAACTGCTTGACGAAAGCCTTGGTGGCGCCATACACATTGCCGCCCGGATAAGGGTATTCGCCGGCGATCGAGCCCAGATTGATGACGGTGCCGCGACCGCGCGCCACCATGCCTGGCAACACCAGGCGGGTCATGGTCACCAGGCCTTTGCAGTTGGTCTCGATCATGGTTTCCCACTCTTCCAGCAAAGCCTGTTGCGCTGATTCCACGCCCAGCGCCAGGCCGGCATTGTTGATCAAGACGTCGATCTCTTGCCACTCTGCCGGCAATGCAGCAAGTGCGCTGCTGATCGAGGCTTTGTCGGTGACATCCATGACGATAGGCAAGACCGCGGCGCCCAGTTCGGCGGCCAGTTGGTCCAGCCGGTCTTTGCGACGGCCCGTGGCAATGACCTGATGGCCATTTTTAGTAAATTTACGCGCCATTTCGGCGCCAAAGCCAGCCGTTGCGCCAGTTATCAAGACAATCATGATCAATGCTCCTATTGTTGCAATACGCTAAGCGGGAAATTGTAGCCCAATTTGCGGGGCGTGCCGTTGACAAACTGGGTATGGACTGCGTCACTCGACTGAGTACCAGGATTGCTTTGGTGCAAGTCGCACCAGAACATGGCAACAGCGCGTGACACTATTGGTGTTTTGTTCAAGTTGTAGTTGATATGGTAAAACTATTTCCTGGCATAAATATTGCTGAAATGTGACTCGGGACACTAAATATCGCTAAATGTTATAGGGAACAACAACGATGAGACGCTATTCCGGGAGTTTGACCTGTGCGCTTGCCATGGCCGCAGCTTCGTCCACATTGTGGGTTGCCGGCGCTGCCGCGCAACAGGCCGCCGAGGGCGCCGCCGATACGGTTGATGCGCCGGGCGTAAAGAAGAGCGCAAAGCCGAGCGAGCAGCTGGAATCGGTGCTGGTCACGGCGCAAAAGCGCAAGGAAGATGCTAGCAAGGTGCCCTTGAGCATATCGGTGATCAGCGGCGAAGAGCTGCGGGCCTCGCATATCAACGATTTCTCGGACCTGACGCGGGCGGTGCCGAATATCTCGTTTTCCGGCGCCAGCGGCCCTGGCGCGGGCCTCAGCAATATTGAAATCCGCGGCATCAGTTCGGCGGCCGGTTCCTCCACCGTCGGGATCTACCTGGACGACGTCTCGATGACCACGCGTAACCTGTACAGTCTCGGCAGCAGCGAGCCGAAATTCTTCGATATCGACCGCATCGAGGTGTTGCGCGGTCCGCAAGGTACCTTGTATGGCGCCAGCTCGATGGGCGGCACCATCAAGTTCATCAGTAACCAGCCCAACCTGAAAGAGCGCGAAGCCAGCGTCTATTCAGAAGTATCGGGGACTGCCGGCGGCGGCACCAACTATACTGTCAACGGCGTCGTCAACCAGCCTCTGATCCCTGATCAACTGGCGCTGCGCATCGGCGTCCAGACCGGCCATCAAAGCGGCTATATCGACCAGGTCTCGCCGACCACCGGCAATATGATCGCGAGCGGCATCAATGCGCAGGATTCCAGCGTGGTCAAGCTGGCGATGAAATGGCAACCAACTCCCAATCTGAGCCTGACGCCCTCGGTGTTCTACCAGGAAGTCAATTCCAAGGATATCGACGCTTCGTATCTGGCCTTGCCCAAGAACCAGACCAGCAAGCTGGTGCGCGAGCCGGGCAACGACCGTTTGCTGGTGCCTAGCCTGACCGTCAATTACGACATGGGCATGGCCGACCTGGTTTCCGTCTCGAGTTTTTATCAGCGCACGTTCAACCGCACCCAGGATGGCACCACGGTGAATAACCTGGGACCGGCCGTGCCGGATACACCGCCGGGCTTGGCGGCGGCGGTCGGCGCCTTGCCGTCCGCGGTCTACCTGCAAAACCAGGTGCGGCAATTCTCGCAAGAGTTGCGCGTCGCTTCCAAGCCTTATGACCAGAAGGTGTCGCCCTTCACCTGGCTGGGCGGCGTGTATTACGCCAACCTGCATACCAACGTGACTGACAATGAGCCGATTTTCGGCTTGAACGCAACCTATGCCGCATTCGGTGCCAACCCCGCCGATCCGTCCCAGCTTGGCATCGCCTTCCCGAACGACAATTCCTATTTCAGCGAGCGTCACTACCATACCGAGCAAAAGGCGATCTTCGGCGAGCTGAATTACTATTTCGTGCCAACCTTGCATGCCACGGCGGGCATGCGTTATCTGCGCGCCACGGACGGCTTGACCCGCACCGGCGACTACTATTGGAACGGTGGCCCGACCAGTTCATCGGTGAGCACCGACTCCTCGGCGTTCACGCCGAAATTCTCGCTGAGCTGGGAGGTCGATCCCAATAACACCGTGTACACCTCGGCAACGGAAGGCTTCCGCCTGGGCGGCAACGATCGTCCGATTCCAGCTTCGCTGTGTGCGGCGGACTTCAACAACCTGGGCATCACGCAAGCGCCTACTTCTTTTAATTCCGATAAGCTGTGGAGCTATGAACTTGGCAACAAGTCGCGCTTGCTAGGCAATCGGCTGCAAGTCAATGCCGCCCTTTTCTATATCAAATGGAAGGGCTTGCAGCAGGATATCCAGTTACCGGGTTGCGGTTTCGACTACGAAACCAATGTCGGCAACGCCACCAGCTATGGCGCCGAATTCGAGATCAAGGGCAAGCCGGCCTCGAACATCGTGCTCGGCCTGTCCGGCGGCTACACCAACGCCACCTTGTCATCCGATGTGCCGTCCTTGCACGCACATGCCGGCGATCAGATCCAGGGTGTGCCCAAATATAACGCCACGCTGACCGGCCAATACAATTTCAATCTGCCGGGCGATTACTACGGCTTTGCCCGCGCCGCCGCCCACTGGACCGGCAGCAGCCACGGCACGCTGGTGGCCACCGACCCCGACTATCAGCGGCCGGCGTACAGCACGTTTGACGCCAGCATCGGCGCCACCTTCGACCGCTGGGAGCTGACCTTGTTTGTTAAAAATGCATTGAATAACGACAAAGTGATCCAGCGCCCCAATGTGCAGTCGGTATCGGAAGGCTACCGGCTGGAGCCGCGCACCATCGGCATCAGTCTCGCCGGCAAGATATAAGTCGTTAAGCCGTTATTGTAATGCTATGTTGAAGAAGCCACCGGGCCCATGTCCCGGTGGTGCACATTCTTGCTCAAATCAGGTGCTTCGCTTACAATAAGCGCACCATTTCGTCTCACGTGACTGGCGAAAAAACCATACCGCCGCAGATTCAAGAGATCGCGGCTGGCATTGGCAAAAGGTGGGCATCCACCGGGAAGCGTGAGATTTCATCCGCCGTACGCCTGGGCAGCCCGAATGGAAAGCACGACTGAGGCTGCCGCATTCCCCTGCTATTTCTGGCCCTCATTCGATTTAGGCAGACCCTTATCGTTTGGAGTATTACATGTTCGAGAAAAACCACACCATCGCCAATGTCGATCCAGAATTGTGGAGCGCCATCCAGAAAGAAAACCATCGCCAGCAAGAACACATCGAGCTGATCGCGTCGGAAAACTACACGTCGCCGGCCGTGATGGAAGCGCAAGGCACGCAGCTGACCAACAAGTACGCTGAAGGCTATCCTGGCAAGCGTTACTACGGCGGTTGCGAATTCGTCGACATCGCCGAGCAGCTGGCGATCGATCGCGTCAAAGAATTATTCGGCGCCGAAGCCGCCAACGTCCAGCCGAATTCCGGTTCGCAAGCCAACCAGGGCGTGTTCTTCGCCATGCTGAAACCGGGCGACACCATCATGGGCATGTCGCTGGCAGAAGGCGGCCACCTGACGCACGGCATGGCATTGAACATGTCCGGCAAATGGTTCAACGTGGTTTCCTACGGCTTGAATGAAAAAGAAGAAATCGATTACGAAGCCTTCGAGCGCCTGGCGCACGAAAAGAAGCCGAAGATGATCATCGCCGGCGCTTCCGCCTACGCGTTGCGGATCGACTTCGAACGCATGTCCAAGGTGGCCAAGGCGGTCGGCGCATACTTCATGGTCGACATGGCGCACTACGCCGGCCTGATCGCTGCCGGTGAGTATCCGAACCCGGTGCCTTACGCCGATTTCGTCACATCGACCACCCACAAATCCCTGCGCGGTCCGCGCGGCGGCATCATCCTGATGAAGGCCGAATTCGAAAAAGCCATCAATTCGGCGATTTTCCCAGGGATCCAGGGCGGCCCGCTGATGCACGTCATTGCCGGTAAAGCAGTGGCGTTCAAGGAAGCCCTGACGCCGGAGTTCAAGACGTACCAGCAGCAAGTGGTGAAGAATGCCGATGCTTTGGCGAAAACCTTGATTTCCCGCGGTTTGCGCATCGTTTCCGGCCGTACCGAATCGCACGTGATGCTGGTCGACTTGCGCGCCAAGAAGATCACCGGCAAGGAAGCGGAAGCAATCCTGGGCTCGGCGCACATGACTTGCAACAAGAACGCCATTCCTAACGATCCGGAAAAGCCATTCGTCACTTCCGGCATCCGTGTCGGCAGCCCGGCGTTCACTACCCGCGGCTTCAAGGAAGCGGAAGCGGTCAAGGTCGGCAACCTGATCGCCGATGTGCTGGACAACCCGCATGACGCGGCAACCATCGAAAGAGTCAAAGCGGAAGTCAAGAAGCTGACTGATGCATTTCCGGTGTATGCAGCTTAATTCTGCAATCTGATACGGAGTAGCGGCAGGTTTTATTTCCTGCCGCTACTCCTGGAAAGCATGGGCCCGTTGCAGCTTCAACTCTGCACGGGCCCAAGTACCAAGTAAAAGCAGGCAAAAGAACGCGCTATAAGCGGACAAGTACAGGCAATAACGAGCAAGAACCAGCAAGCCCCGATGCAAGACCCGGTTTTCAGCGATCGGCGCATGGCCCCGAATAGGAATAATGTAGAGATGTCCACACAGCCTGCCGCAATCATTTTCGGATTACCGCCATCATGAAATGTCCATTCTGCCAGCATGAAGAAACTCAGGTGCTTGACACCCGCGTCTCGGAAGAGGGCGATTCGATCCGCCGCCGGCGCCGCTGCATGCATTGCGACAAGCGCTTCACGACGTTTGAACGGATCGAACTGGCGATGCCGGTGATCGTCAAGAAGAACGGCAGCCGCACCGATTTCGATCCGCTCAAGCTGCGCGCCAGTCTGATGCTGGCCTTGCGCAAGCGCCCGGTGTCGGTCGAGGCGCTGGACGAGGCCTTGCAGCGTATCAAGGAAAAACTGCTATCCAGCGGCGAACGCGAAGTGTTGTCCGGCCATGTCGGCGAGCTGGTGATGCGCGAATTGAAACGGCTGGACAAAATCGCCTATATCCGTTTCGCCTCGGTGTACAAAAGTTTCGAGGATGTCGCCGAGTTCCAGAACATGATCGAAGAGTTTTCCGGGCCGCCGAGCCGAAGGAAGTAATTTCTTAAATAAGCAAGCGCCGCTCCGTCCGGCGCTATTTTTTGTCAGAATGGTTATCTGAAATGAAATAAAAATATTTGATAACCAGGAGCATCTGATGTTTTTCCCGAGATTACTGCGATTCAGCGGCGTAACGCTGATCGAAGTCATGATTGCGATAGTCATCGCCGGCATTTTACTGGCCTTGGCATTGCCGTCCATGCGCGGGTTCGTGATCCAGAACCGGCTCTCTGCGGAAAGCCGGCAGTTCATCGCTGCGCTCACCCTGGCGCGCAGCGAAGCCATCAAGCGCGGCCGGGCGGTGATTGTTTGCCGCAGTCCTGCGGCCGATACCACGGCAGCGCAGTGCAGCGCCGCAGCCAGCGCCACACATGCTGCCGGAGACTGGGGAGCCGGCTGGCTGGTGCTGGTGGCCGATAACCGTCAGATACTGCTGCGCCAAGGCGCACTGGACAAGCATACGCAGGCGGCATCCCCGCGCGCTACGATTACCTACAACGGCGGCGGCAACGTCGGCGGCAGCTTCACCAGTCTGTCATTCAGCAACAACGGTGAATTTGCGCGCCGGATTTGCATTGCCATTAGCGGCCGCGTCAGCTTGAAGATGGGGGAAGGCGCATGTTGAGGCGTGGCTTTTCGATGGTTGAGTTGCTGATCGCCATGGCCATAGGCGCCGGTCTGGTGCTGCTGACCAGTACTCTTTATCTCAGCAGCAAATCCAGCTTCCGCTTGAACGATGAAAAGCTGCGGCTGCAACAGGACGGCAGTTACGCCATGGCGCTGATGGCGCAAAACCTGCAGCAGGCCGGCTTTGGCAACCTGGCTTCAACGGGCAATCAGCCTGTCACCGATTTCATCGATCCCGATGGCGCTCCGGCGCAGGGTTTGCGCGGCTGCGAACACGGCTTTGCCAGGCCGTTGGGGCCGGGTAAGGACTTTTCCTGCAACGCGTCGGCCGGAATGGCAAGCTTTGACGTCGCGTATCGGAGCGACGATTTTACGGATTCAGGCAGCGCTGCAGGCGTCGATTGCAATGGCGCGAAGATAGCGCCGTTTGCGGTGCCGTTGGCGCATCCTGCCTATCAATTGAGGCCGTTCGTCAGTATTGCGCGGAACCTGTTCTTTGTCGCTACCCGTTCCGGGACTGCGGTCAGCGCTTTGTATTGCCAGGGCAATGGTAACAGCAGTGCACAGCCGGTTCTTAACAACGTCGAGCAGTTGCAATTGACTTATGGGGTGGCTGCAACGGGAGATTTTACGTTAACTCGGTTCCTGGACGCTACCCAGGTCGCCGCGCTATCCGATGATCAGCATGCAAACTGGAAAAGAGTCGTCAGCGTCCAGCTATGCCTGCAGATCCACGGCGAGCAGATGGTCGCCGCCGAGCCGCAGCACTACCTGGATTGCAGCGGAACTGAAAGATTGGCAAGCGATCGCAGCTTGCGCCAGGTATTCACGCGCACCGTGACTTTGCGTAATCACGCCGCCGCCAGCCTGTTGCCGCCGCCCGCGTGATCAGTGTTTATGCTCTATATCGGATTTTAATTGGCGGTGGCCACGCCATATTTTGTACAATCAGCACATATCCTCTTTCTGATCGCCCACCATGTCTCATACGCTCACCCCATGACCCAGGCTGAAATCTTCATGTCGCAAGCCTTGCAGCTTGCTGAGAACGGCCTGTTGTCCAGTGCGCCCAACCCTGCGATTGGCTGCGTGATCGTCAAGGACGGCCAGGTGATCGGCAGCGGCTTCACCCAGCCGCCCGGCGGCAATCATGCCGAAATCCAGGCCTTGCAGGATGCCGCCGCCAAAGGCCACGATGTGCGTGGCGCCACGGTGTATGTCACGCTTGAGCCGTGCAGCCATTTCGGCCGCACGCCGCCTTGCGCCGATGCGCTGGTGCGGGCCGGCATCGGTAAGGTGGTGGCTGCCCTGGAGGATCCTAATCCGCTGGTGGCGGGGCAGGGCATGGCGCGCTTGCAGGCGGCGGGGATCGCGGTCGAGTCGGGCGTGCTGGCGGCGCAGGCGCGGGAATTGAATATCGGTTTCTTTACGCGCATGCAGACCGGCAAGCCATGGGTGCGGCTCAAGGTCGCCGCCAGCCTGGACGGCAAGACCGCCTTGCATAACGGCCAGAGCCAGTGGATCACCTCGCCGGCGGCGCGCGACGACGGCCATATGTGGCGCGCCCGCGCCGGCGCCATCCTGACCGGCATCGGCACCGTCAAGGAAGACAATCCACAACTCACGGTGCGCACGGTCAAGCTGGCGCGGCAGCCATTGCGGGTGATTGTTGACAGCAAATTAAGCATCAGTCCCGAGGCAAAGATCCTGATTGGCGGCGGCAACCTGATCTTCACCGCGACCGTGGATGCCGCCAGGCAGGCCATGCTGGAGCAGCAAGGCGTCGAAGTCGTGGTGTTGCCAAATCCGAGCGGCAAGGTCGATCTGCCGCAGGTAATACTGGAGCTCGGCAAGCGCCAGATCAATGAATTGCATGTGGAAGCCGGCTCCAAACTGAACGCCTCCCTGATCCGTGAGCATTGCGTGGACGAGCTGCTGGTGTACCTGGCGCCGTCTATCCTGGGCGATGGCCGCGGCATGTTCAGCCTGCCCGCACTGGAGAATCTGCAGGATAAAATATCCCTGAAATTTCACCAGATCCAGCAAATCGGCGAGGATTTGCGTATCCTTGCACGATTCCATTAATTTTTTGATTGCTATCATGTTCACAGGTATCGTCGCCGCAGTCGGCAAAATCACTTCCGTTAAACCGCTTGGCGCCAGCGCCGAAGATGGCGTCCGGCTGGCGGTTGACGCCGGTGGCCTGTCGCTGGCCGATGTCGCTCTGGGCGATTCGATTTCACTCAATGGCGCTTGCATGACCGTGGTGCAAAAGACGGCAGACGCGTTTGAAGTCGACGTCTCGCGCGAAAGCCTGAACCGCACCGTCGGCCTTGACGTCAGCGGTGAGATCAACCTGGAAAAGGCGCTGACCCTGGCCGACCGCCTGGGCGGCCATCTGGTCTCCGGCCACGTCGACGGCCTCGGCCGCGTGGAAAAATTCGAGCCGGTGGGCGAGTCCTGGGAACTGGTGATCAAGGCTGCGCGCGATCTGGCCAAGTATTTTGCCTACAAGGGTTCGGTGGTGGTCAACGGCGTTTCGCTGACGGTCAACCGGGTTGACGATGTCGCCGATGGCTGCCTGTTTTCGATCAACCTGATTCCACACACGATTGAAGTGACGGCGTTGAAACACCTGCAGGTCGGCAAGCAAGTCAACCTGGAAGTCGACCTGATCGCCCGCTATGTTGAGCGTATGCTGAGTTTGTCCAGTAACGGATAATATATTTAATATAATCAATGACTTGATGGATTTTTATGTTTATTGATGTATTATAAAATGTAAAGAAGTGGCGGTAGTTTTACGGTATTATTGACGGTATTGAATCTAATATTTTGGAAAATACCGTCATGTCACTCACTGACCTCAAAATCAGAACACTCAAACCAACTGACCGCGCGCAGAAAATATCTGACACTGAGGGACTTTATTTGTACGTCACGCCCAATGGCACTAAGTCGTGGCGATTCGACTATCGCTTTACTGGCAAACGATTCACGCTTACCTTTGGAAAGTATCCGGAAGTGTCGCTTGCTGACGCAAGAGGCCTTCGTTTGGAAGCCAAACGTAAAATCAGCGCTGGTATTAACCCCTCGGTTGAAAAGAAGGCGTCGAAAGCGACACTACGTGCAACCCATCAGGACACATTTAAGACAATTAGCAGCGCCTGGTTCGATAGCAAAGTGAATTTGCGGTCTGATTCATGGCGTGCCTCAAATGAATTATATTTGCGACGTGACCTGGTTCCTCTCATCGGGAGTGCGCCTATTCGCACCGTTGACCAACATATGCTGCTCGGGGCGTTAGAAATTTGTAAATCTGAGCGAGGAGTAAGAACAGCGGACCGGGTTCGCCAAACGGCCCTGCAAGTATTTGAATACGCAATACGCAAATTCAAGGCTGATATTAATCCTGCAAAGCTGCTTAATGGATGGGAAGAAATTCCGGTACGCGTAAATCGCCCGCATCTTGAAGAGCATCAAATACACGATTTTTTAGATGCGGTTGACGCTTATGCCGGGATGCTTACGACGAAGCTCGCTGTGAAGATACTTGCACTAACATTCGTGCGGAAAAATGAAATTATCGATGCAGTGTGGGATGAATTTGATATTCCGAATAAAAAATGGATAATTCCTGCTGAACGCATGAAAATGAAAGAGGCTCATGTGGTGCCGCTTTGTACGCATACACTACTTGCATTGGAGCAGCTTCGACCCCTGGGTTGTGGATCAAAATATCTATTTCCCAGCAATAGTAGTTTGGACAAGTCAATCAGCCGAACAACTCTCAATGTCATGTTTAAGCGTATGGGCTACGGTAGTAAGTTTTCGCCACATGGAATTAGAGCTACAGCAAGTACATGGCTAAATGAAAAAGGTTATCGTCACGATGTAATTGAGCGCCAGCTTGCTCATTCCGAGAGAAATCAAATTCGGGCCAGCTATAATCATGCCGATTATCTAGTCGAGAGAAAACAGATGATGCAGGTGTGGGGTGACTTTTTGTTTAAGAACAGATATGAAGATTCACAGGAATTGAAAGACTTAAATGGATCGTGATAGTTCTGACATTGAACCTCATTTGTCGCTAAAAATCGCAACTCCCGAAAGACCTTTTGAACTTGTCGGAAATGAAGAGAATTTCGGACCTGAAGATTGGGCTTGGTTCTTCCTGCGAAAGAATGAAAAATATATAACTAGTTATCTTGAGCATAAACAAAAAACAAGAAAAGACCCTGTACGTAAACTCATGGGCTCCCTCAAGCAAAGCTCTAAGGTTAAAGCCTTGGAAATATTTGATCATGCGCATTTCGGGCTGTCCGATTGGGTTAATCCGAGCGAACTTTTACCAGAATTAGGAAAAAATGAGTCGTGGTTCTTTCCTCTGAAAAACCTTGTTTTGGAAAACTATGGTTTAGTTTCAGACTATCCAGAGAAGTACCTTATTTCCGACACTGTCCATCAACAGGGCAGATATCCGTTCTTGGCGTCTAAAGCAAATGCATTTGGATATAAGACTCCTGATACAAATGAATGGAACGAACGCGCATTTGAAGAGCCGGGCATAGAACTAATGTGGGTCGCTGTTGACTGTA
This sequence comes from Collimonas sp., assembly GCF_039923675.1. Classification (GTDB taxonomy): domain Bacteria; phylum Pseudomonadota; class Gammaproteobacteria; order Burkholderiales; family Burkholderiaceae_D; genus Collimonas. The sequence goes on along the minus strand of NZ_JBDTCG010000098.1, from coordinate 3,864 downwards.
GTGTTCCGGTCAAAGGTCAAATGACTTCATTGTTGAGTCTTGCTAAAATCAATCGAAACTATCTTTCAAAAAAGTCCAATATAAATCAGTTTAAGAAAAGCCCGGCTATGCAGCATGCGGTCGAAAGAATCAGCGAGTGCAATATATTCAACCATTTCAATTTCACGCCTGTTACTGGAGCCCCAGAAAGCCAACTTTCACTTGAATCATGGCGCGCTGTACGCATAAATTTACTTGGGAATCTTGTCGAGCAAGTTGGCGCATGCGAAATAAAGCTAAATGACATTCATAAGGAAGCGGTCAAGCAGAAATTGGCAACTGTTCCTCATCGAAGATTACGGACAGATTTACCCAATGTGCAAAGTGGCAATTCTCGGGGGAACGGTGGTCATTATCTTAAAGCTATACTTACTGTTTATGAGTTACACGATCAGGGATGGGACGATCACGAAATTCTTCACTGTACCCACATAGCCCGCATCGATCCAGAAACGGAACGGGCTAATTTGCATAAGCAAAATGCTTGGAAAATCAAATTTGGTTCTGATCTAGACGATCATATTGCAACCGCAAAAAGATATGTCGAAGGCGATTATCGTTGGTTAATCCATATTCAAAAACCTGTGCCTGCAAGACGAAAAGCCACCACGCAAAGATGACGTATTGTCAGTGATACTGACGATTTTCCATTAAATAAATTAGCCTCAAAGGCAAAGTCGCAGTCCAATTAGCATAAATAACGCCCCTTCACAACAGTTAAGGGGCGTTTTTGCTTTCGGTGGGGTTTTGAAAAGACACTTTACCTGCTGTGACACCTTTTGATATCCCACAAAATGCATTGTGATTCAAGCTCGAATCCAAAGTTATTTACATGGAGGTTTCAAATGGTTAGTGCCGTTATCAACAATGGAAAAAGTCTTGTGAATATCGAATTCCTGCCTGAAACAGGCTTCGTTCGATTGCCAACTGTCTTAAAAGTCTTTCCAGTCAGCACAGCTTCCTGGTGGCAAGGTATCCGCCTTGGTAGGTATCCAAAGGGGGTCAAACTAGGTCCTCGGACGACTGCCTGGAATGTCCGTGATATCCGAATGCTGATCGACAGCATTCAGTAAATAGTTTTCAACAAATATGCCGATTCCGTAGGCTGTTCTCTCAATGTCTGTAAGTCATGCAGACATTGAGGTGGGAAGACTGCGGCTGGTCGGTCGGCAATTCTTTATGGTCGCATGCCGAGATGAACAATAAAAGCCTCCTTGTTGGTGGCTGATATTGGAGCGGTGCAGCCCATGCGGTGGTTTGCCAAAAAGTGTATCTCACTGCTATCGAATAAACGTAGAGAATTTCTGAATCCGATCTGCCTAGCGCTTTACCAGATCGAAATACTTGACTAAAAAGGTTAAATGCACGCGATGGAAAATAGAAAGTTGGATAAAAATGAAGTTGGCTTTTCCTCTAAAGAAGCGGGTCTGTTCATGTGTGTCGATGGACAGGAGCAACGAATATCCTCGGGACTAAAAATTCTAGGTAAAGCTGCGGACAATAAGGGCATGAACCCTTCTTATGTACTCAGATTGAAACCGCTTATTGGCCCGATCCGACTGATCGAACTTCCACTTTCGTTCACGCCGAATGCGGCGCGGGTCGAAGAATTACTGACCGAGTCGGGTGTGGAAATCCAAGCAGGTTGCAGGCGTCATGTCCTGCGCTATATTCATGAAGACTGTCCGGCTCGATTCTTCATCCGGAGCCCAAGGGAAGGATGGGTTGAGTTGGGAAAAATGGAGCGTGCATACGTCATCGGCGAGAAGGCGTTCTCAGCGGACGGTGAGACAGGTGACGTGCTCCTTGGTACAGATGTGGTGACCTGCTTTGCGCAAGATGGCAATGAGGTCGACTGGTTGGCATTGACAAAGCTTTGCAAGGGGAACCCGCTGATGGTTTTTTCGATGTGCGCGGCATTTTCATCCGCACTACTTCTGCCGCTTGGATTTGATGCGGGATTTGTGATGTTCGTTGGGCCGTCAAGCACCGGAAAAACGACGCTGCTACGGCTGGCAAGTGCTCTATACACGCACCCGGATCGCCTTTCGACTTGGGAGGGAACGGCGAATGGCATAGAGGCAGAAGTCTTGCATCATTCAGATATGCCAATGGCACTCGACGAGATTGGGCAATGTGATATCAACGTCCTTGAAGGCTCCGCATACCGTTTAACGAACGCGGCGAGTAAATTGCGCGCAACTGCTTCTGGCGCGTTAGCGGCAACATCGCGACCGAGAACCGTGATTCTTTCGTCCGGGGAGGCACATGCCGTGGACCTACTTAGGGCGGCAGGAAAAACTGTCAAGACTGGGCAGGTAGTGCGATTTATCTCGATTCCAGTTGACGAACCGTACGGCGCATTCACAAATCTTCACGGAGAGGAAAACAGTGCCGCGTTCGTCAAGCGAATCGACCGCTCAATTCGTGGGGCTTATGGGCACGCATGGCCTGCTTACGTCACCTACGTTGCGGAGAATCAAGCTAGTTTTCCATCACAGTTTGATGACGTCCGCACCCGGCTTCAAAAACGGATTGGTGGCGAGTTTGCAATTGACAGCGACGATGGAATTATTGCGCGGGTATTTGACCGGTTTGCGATGACGGCGTTTGCAGGATTTGCCGCAATTAAATCGGGTGCAGTTGCATGGAGAGAAGAAGATGTAGTCGCTGCCGTTTGTCGCGCGTTCGGTCTATGGAGGACACAGTACCTTGAGCAAACCACTTCGCCGGACAACGCCTTTATCAATGATCTGCGTCATTTTCTAAGAGTTAACCACCACCGTTTTCCGCCGATATCGGATTACGAAAATTCGGAGAAAAGTACTTCTTTCGGGTTCGCGGCGCGTCGTCGTTCAAATGAAAGCGTCTTCTATATTCTGCCTGAATCAATGCACAAACAATTTGGAAAGGGTATGACCAAGACAGATCTAGATCGGGCGTTACGCCAATCCGGTTACCTGATTGCCGACAACCGTCCTACCAAGCAAATACACATTCCAGGCATGGACAACGTGAAGATGTCCTTTTACGTGATCCGGCAAAGCATCTTAAGCGACTGAGATCGCGTTGTTCTGCCGTGATGCCTACAAGTCACGTAGGCATCATAGTAAGTTGCGCCAAGCTCCTCATTCCGTTTATATCTTTGGTCATTTCGCTGATTGCAGCGAATATTGGGCCCTTTTACATACTAGCTGACATTGGGTATTTCTTACCATTTCCCACCCGGCCACCACTCAACACAAGGCAATTATGATTGATCTACTAGACATACAAATAGACATCCCCCACAAGCCATTCGGGGCAGACCGGGTAATACTGCGAGAACACAGCAATATAGCAAATGCGAAGCGTCTGAGTAAGAAGGTTGCGCTATTCGCCGATGCCCCTGACCTACTGGTTACATCATTGGATAACGGGCAGAAGATATCAATCCGATGCAGCCCGCTGAAGGCCATGCAGGGACATAACATCTTCGGCACTAGTAATCTGCGAGAACTGGGCTATCACTTGATTTGCTATGTCCTGGAAACCATGGAAATCCAGGCCAGCAATGGAAAGTTTAAACGCTGGGAGCGTGGTCATTACGCAATCCATGAACTGCACATCACGTATCGCCTTGGCGTGGGCTCGCACCTGTTTGTATTGCGGGTGCTGAAACACCTGCTTCGCAAGCTTAATGTGAAGTTACGTCCGGCCTGGATGAAGAAGGGTATTGGCATCGAGTTCAATTCGCCGAATACCGGGGTGTCAGCAGCGGTTGTAAACTGATACACAGCAGCGATTGAAAACTGATACACCAATTGAGAAGATGGTTGCTTTGCG